>NZ_KB913017.1:2341072-2646618 GCF_000383975.1 Natronorubrum tibetense GA33
TGGGCGCGAGCGAGATTCCTGTCCGCTCGCTGTTCACCGTCGACGTGACGTTCTCCCCGTCGCTCTCAGATCTCGGCATGGCTCCGAAATCGGCCTTCGAGAAGGCTGCGCCGAAGGCGAAGTCACAGTTCGTCACGACCCTCGAGGACGAGGGCCTGCACATCGACGGGACGCGAAACACCCTCGAGTTCGAGGCAACGAACGGGGCCGAGGGTGCCTGGTTCGTCCTCGACGCGGACTACCCCGTCTCCCCGGATCTGACGACAACCGACGACGAGTGGCTCGACGCGGAGGCCCACATCGCGGTCTGGCCGACCGAGGCGAGTTTCGGAATGGCAGGCGGCGTGCTTCCACTCGAGGACGGAAGCGGCGTCGTCGATGGAAGGAATGGGGGCGAACTGCCGGCCGGGCTCGAGGTCGATCCGGAGGCCGACCGGGAGACGGTCGCAGCCCTGATTCGGACGCTCGAGCCAGACAGATAAGGGGGCGACGGCCGCCGTAACCTTTCGTTTCCCGGCTCGCTGCAGGCGATTCGCCAATCGGTTCCTCAACTGTTAACGTGTTTGACGTTAGCATATTCAGAAAAGTAGTATTACCCGCTACGCTTATTGAGTGTGGCACACAGTGGCGAACATGGTCGACGAGTGGCGATCGATCGAGACCGAACTCGAGGGGATTTCGGACGAGCGGAGCGAACTCGAGGATGCGTTCGCCCGCGTCTCCGACGCCCTCTACACGCTGGATGCCGACCTGCGGTATACCCTCGTCAACGACCGAGCCAGGTCTCTTTTCGATCCGTTCGCCGAGGACGCAGCCGACGAGTCCGCGAGCCCGAACGAGTCCGAAAACGCGGCGTCGGAATCCGTGACGGGCCGTCTCGAGTCGCTCTTCGGCGACGCACACGAACGCGCGTTCGAGCGCCAGCGTCAGCTCTCCGTCGAAGTGCATGACGACGGCAGCGACCGCTGGTTCGAGGCGCGGTGTTATCCAGACACCTCCGGCGTGACCGTTCTCGTCGCCGACGCCACCGAGCGCAAGCGCCGTAAACGCGAACTCGAGGAAGGCAACAGGCGGCTTCGATCGATCTTCGAGGACGCACACGACGCGATTCTCGTCGGCGACGAGAACGAGATCGTCGCCGCCAACCCGGCCGCGAGCGAGCTGTTGGGAGTCGACCGGTCGGAAATTTCCGGACGCTCGCTCAAGGAGTTTATTCACGACGACCACGACGTTCCTTCGGCCTGGGAAACGTTTCTCGAACGGGGACGGCTCCGCGGTTCGTTCTCGCTGGTTCGACCCGACGGGACGGAACGGATCGTCGAGTACAACGCCGTCGCCAACGTGTTGCCCGGCACGCACCTCTCGATTCTCCGGGATGTTACCGAGGCCCGACAGCGCGAAGCGGAACTCGAGCGCCAGCGCGAGCGCCTGGCGGCGCTCGACCACGTCAACGGCGTCGTCCGCGAGATCAACGACGCCGTCGTCACCGGATCGACGCGGGCTCACCTCGAGCGCGTCACCTGCGAGTCGCTTGCCGACTCGCCGTCCTACGAGTTCGCGTTCATCGGGGACGTCGACGTCAAATCGGAGTCGATCAGTCACCGCGTTGAAGCGGGGATCGACGGCTACGTCGAGTCGATCCCACTCTCGACGGATTCCGACGATCCGTCCGGCCGCGGCCCGGCCGGAAAAGCGATTCGAACCCGGACGATTCAGGTATCGAACGATGTCTTTGCGGATCCCGACTTCGAACCGTGGCGCGAGGACGCCCGGGAACACGGCTACGAGTCGGCTGCCGCGATCCCGATCACGTACGACAGCGCACTGTACGGTATCCTCGGAATCACCAGCGAGCGTCGAAACGCGTTCACCGACGAGGAGCGAGACGTCGTCGCCCAACTCGGCGAAATTCTGGGCCACGCCATCGCCGCCCTCGAGCGCAAACGGGTCCTGCTCGGCGACGATCTGATCGAACTCGAACTCGTCATCGACGATGCGGTCGCGATGTTCGACGGCCCCGACATGACCGGCCACTCGATCTGGTTCGACCGAGTCGTCCGGACCGGCGACGAGCAGTTCCTCGAGTACGGGAGGACGGCCGCCGAGACGTTTCCGCTGCTCGAGGAGATCGTCGAGTGCGTCCCCCACTGGGACGAGGTGTCGGTGCTGCAGCGGTCGGCCGGCGACGTAAAATTCGAGTTGGCAATCACCTCGCCGCCGATGTTCGGGGTCATCGACGCCTACGGCGGCTACGTCGAGGCGGCGGCGATCCACGACGGCGAGTACACTACGACGGTCCACTTTCCAACCGGGACGGACGTTCGCGCTGTCATGGACGAACTGACGGAAGTCTATCCCAGCATCCGAACCGTCGCTCGGCGTCAGATATCCCCCTCAAGCAAGTCACTGGAGCAACTCCAGGCGAAACTGGCCGAGGCGTTAACCGACCGCCAGCGGACCGCCCTCGAGATGGCCTACTACGGCGGTTACTTCGAGTGGCCCCGCGACAACTCGGGCGAGGAAATCGCCGAGTCAATGGACGTGACGGCTGCGACGTTTCACGAGCACCTCCGGGCGGCCCAGCACAAACTCATTACGACGATCCTCGACGACGCGGAGACGGCGGGGGAGGACGCAACCGACGATCGCTGAGCGTCGAGACCGTGGCACACGTCGGCCGCGACGTACTGGGATTGATTACGTCGCCGTCCCACGTCCCACACATGCAAACCCACATCGTCCCGGTCGGCTTCGACTACGACCGGCTGATCGCGCCGCTAGTGCGCGATCAGATCGACGTCGACAGCGTCATTCTCCTCGAGGGTGCCGTCGGAAGCGAGGCCAACGTCGAGTACTCCCGGCATCTCTCGGAAAAGCTCGAGACCGACTTCCGGAACCTCCTGGGGGCGAGCACGGAGCGGTTCGTCCTCGAGGATGTCTACGACTACGACGCGGCGTTCGAGCAGGCCTACGACCTCATCACGGCGGAACTCGACGCCGGCAACGAGGTCTGGGTGAACGTCGCCGCGATGCCCCGCACCGTGAGCTTCGCGTTCGCCAACGCCGCCCACTCGCTGATGGTCGAACGCGAGGAGGACCGCGAGGGGATCCACACCTACTATACGGCCCCCGAAAAGTACCTCGAGACCGAACTCGCCGAGGAACTCCGCGAGCAGATCAGTATCCTCGAGGATATCGGTACGCGGGAGGCGGAGATCGACGGCGACCGAATCGACTCCCGCCTCGAGAGCGCCCGGAACCTCCTCTCGGAGTTCGACGAGCGCGGGACGACCATCGGGGCAAAGGAGATCGACGGCAAGCACATCGTCGAGTTGCCGGTCGCCTCCTTTTCGAACGTCAAACCGTTCGAGGAGCTCATTCTCTACAAACTCGGCGAGGACGGCGAGTTCGACTCGGTCTCCGAACTGGCCGAATCGCTCGCCCGCGAACTCAACGAGGAGTACACCGACAGCTTCCGCTCGAAGGTCATCTACAACGTCGACCGGCTGGGTCCCGGCGGGAAGGGGTACATCGAGCGCGAGGAACACGGGAAATCCTACCGTACCAGGCTTTCCAGGATCGGCGAACTGTGGGTGCGTGCACACTCCGATAGCGACCCCGACTCGTAGCGCTCGGGATCCGGCGGCCTCCGCAGGTAGCTGACCCTCGCAGATTTCTATTCGGCGTTGCGGACGGGGTCAGCGAACCGGCCCGGCCACAACACCTCAAGTAGATCGGCGACGAAGGACGTGATACGGTACTATTCCACCGATGACTGCAATCGATATCAACTGCGACATGGGCGAGAGCTTCGGCAACTGGACGATGGGACGCGACGGCGAGGTGATGCCGTACATCACCTCTGCAAACATCGCCGGCGGCTACCACGCGGGCGACCCCCACGTCATGCGCGAGACCGTCGAACTCGCGGCGGAACACGACGTGGGAATCGGGATCCACCCCGGCCTCCCGGACAAGATGGGCTTCGGCCGTCGAACGATGGACGCGACGCCCGAGGAGGTTCGCGACTACGTCGTCTACCAGTTGGGGGCGCTGCTAGCGTTCGCAAAGCGCCACGGCGCGAGCGTCCAGCACGTCAAACCCCACGGCGCGATGTACTCGATGCTCTCCGAGAGCGAAGCGCACTGTCGGGCCGTCATGGAGGGCATCCTCGAGGTCGATCCAGACCTCATCTACCTGGCAACCGATATGAACATCTACGAAGTCGCCCAGGAGTACGACGAACTAGACGCCGTCTTCGAGGGCTACGTCGACCTCGATTACAACCCCGACCGAACCCTGATCGTCGAGAAATCCGTCGAGCCGAAGGATCCAGAGCTGGTCGCGGATCGCGTCGTCTCTATCGCGAGCCGCGGCGAGGTCGAAGCCGTCGACGGCACCACGATCGACGTCCCCGCATCGTCGATCTGTATCCACGGCGACGGCCCGAACGCCGTCGAACTGCTCGAGTCGATCCACGAGCGACTCGAGGCGGAAGAAATCGAACTGGCTCGCCTCGACGAACTGGTGTAAACCGGAGGCGTGGCGACGCCCCGGCGGGTCAGACCTCGTCCAGCCCCTCGAACTGCTCGTCGAGGTACTTCGTCGTGTGCTCGCTGTCGACGAACGCGTCGTCCTCGAGCACCGCGAGATGGAACGGAATCGTCGTCGCGATCCCCTCGACATCGGTCTCCTCGAGGACCCGTTTACTTCGTTCGAGGATCTCCGTTCGATCCTGTGCGGTGACGATGAACTTCCCGACGAGCGAGTCGTAGAACGGGCTGATTCGATCGCCCTCGTTGACGCCGTCGTCGACGCGGACGCCCATCCCCGTCGGTGGCCGGTACGTCTCGAGGGTGCCCGGGGTTGGCGAAAAGTCGTTGTACGGATCCTCGGCGTTGATGCGGAACTCTATCGCCGCTCCACGGGTCTCAACCTCGTCCTGCTCGAACGAGAGTTCTTCGCCCGCGGCGACCCGGAACTGTTCTTTGACGATGTCGATGCCCGTCACGGCCTCGGTGACAGTGTGTTCGACCTGAATTCGGGCGTTGACCTCGAGGAAGTAGAACTCGCCGTCCTCGTAGAGAAACTCGACGGTTCCGGCGTTGCTGTAGCCGGCTTCGGCGACGCCGGACCGTGCGGCTTCACACAGTTCTTCCCGCGTCTCGTCGTCGAGCACCGGCGATGGCGTCTCCTCGATGAGTTTCTGCTGACGGCGCTGCACCGAGCAGTCCCGTTCGTAGAGGTGACGGACGTTCCCGTGCTGGTCGCCGATGACCTGCACCTCGATGTGGCGTGGGTTCTCGAGGAAGCGCTCGACGTAAACCGCGTCGTTGTCGAAGTACGCCTCGCCCTCTCGTTTGGCGTTCGTGAACGCCTCCTCGGCTTCGCCGGGATTCTCGACGACTTTCAGCCCGCGACCGCCGCCGCCGCCGTCGGCCTTGATCGCGACGGGGTAGCCGTGCTCGTCGCCGAAGGCTTTCACTCGCGCGGGGTCGTCGATCGGCTCGTCGGTCCCGGGAACGATCGGGACGCCGGCCTCGTTCATGATGGCTCGAGCCTTCGTCTTCTCGCCGAAGTCGGCCATCGCGTCCGCCGGCGGCCCGATCCAGATGAACTCGGAGTCTTCGACGCGGCGGGCGAACGACTCGTTCTCCGCGAGGAAGCCGTAGCCGGGGTGAATCGCGTCGGCACCGGTCTCGGCCGCCGCCTCGAGCAGCGATTCCTGGTTGAGATAGCTCTTCCCGGCGACGGAGGAGCCGACGTGAGCGGCTTCGTCCGCGCGCCGGACGTGTTTGGCCGTCTCGTCGGCGTCGCTGTAGACGGCGACGGTGTCGATTCCGAGTTCGGTTGCCGCTTGCATTACGCGGACCGCGATTTCGCCTCGATTCGCAACGAGTACTTTGTTGATCATCTATTGGTAACTCCGCACTACAGCGACTCCTGAATGTCCGCAAGCAGTTCGTCTCGCTCGCGACGGATCTCGAGTGCCTCCTCCACGTCGACCGCGTTGAAGTCGACGGTGCTGTGCGTTCGACACTGCGAGAGCGCACCGCGGTCGGGGCTGACGATCGTTCCAACGGTGGTGTAGCCGCCGCCGGTGACGGCGTCTCGCATCAGGATGATCGGCTGGCCGGCCATCTGGATGGAGCCGACGGGGTAGCCGAGGTCGACAACGTTGGTGACGTCCGTCCCGGCACCGAACGGTTGCTCGCGCTCCTCGAACATCTCCCTGATATCGGGGCCCTCGAAGCGGTAGCCGACGCGGTCGGCTTCGTCGGAGACCTTCCAGTCCGCGTCGAGGAAGCGCTGTCGGCCCTCGTCGGTGAGCCGATAGTCACAGAGTCCCATCACGACGTTGATCTCGTTCGTCGAGTAGTCCGGTCGGTCCGCCTCGTCGATCGAGTTCCCGATCACGTCGTCAATGTCTGCCGAGGGCTCCCCGATCGGCAGTTCGTCTCCCGCCTCGAGCGATCGGCCCTCGTGGCCGCCGATGCCGATCAGGGTGTACGTCGACCGACTCCCCATCACCGGCTCGATGTCGACGCCGCCGGCGACGGCGAGGTACGTTCGCGCGCCTTCCGTCGCGAACTCGAGACTGAGCGTATCGCCCGCGTCGGCCTGCACGGCCGTCCACGTCGGGACCGGTTCGTCCTCGAGTGTAGGCTCCATATCCGCGCCCGTAACGGCGAATACGGCGTCGTCCTCGAACTCGACGTCCGCGCCCATGTAGGTCATCTCGAGCGTCGCGTCGGATTCGTCGTTGCCGACGAGCCAGTTGCCCACTTTGTGGGCGAACTGGTCCATCGCGCCGGAGGGCGGCATCCCGATGTGGTAGTGGCCGTGGCGGCCGGTGTCCTGGACCGTCGTGACGAGTCCACCGTCGAGAATCCGCATTACTCGAGCACCTCCAGAAGCTGCTCGTTGTAGCCGTCTGGGTCCTCGAAGAACGCTTGGGGCTCGAAGTCGACTCGATCGTAGTTGTACTCGTAGCTGCCGTCCTCCACTTCTTCGCGGATCGCGTCGTACTCCTCGCGGTCGATCTGGCGGAAGTTGAGGATGTCACCCGGGTTGGGGAGCACCATCGAGTCCTCGAACGCCGACAGCTCCTGGTCGACGTCGAGTACCTCGACGGGCGTTCGACCGTAGAGCTGGTAACCGCCCGCGCCGGGGACGGGGTAGATGGCGGTGAACGCACCGCCGAAGCCGATCGCTCGGCTCGGCGTCGCCGTCCGCGGCTGTTCGTACTTTGGCACCTCGATCTGCTCGTCGCGGGGTACCATCTGGAAACAGAAGGGGAGTCCGGGAACGAAGCCGATCATCGTCACCATGTGCGGCGCACCCGAGTGATGATCGATAAACGCCTCGACGGAGTCGAAGCCGTTGAGTTCTGCGGAGTATTCGAGGTCCGTCGCGTCCGGATCCTGGTGGCGCTCCCGGAAGTCCATCAGTGTGTCGTGAGTCCACGGATCGTCGTAGAAGACCGGGATATCGAACACGCGGGCCTCCCACTGGTAGTCGGAGACGTCGATCTCGTCCTCGAGCGATTTCAGTTCCTCGATCAGTTCGTCCGGATGCAACACGGCCGGATCGAACTGGATCAGGTAGGAGGCGTTCGACGGCGCGACCTCGACGAGCCCCTCGAGACTGTTCTGGCGGATCTCCTGCGTGATCGCCTGCGCCTTGAAGTTCGCATCGAAGCTCATCGCCTCGTCGAGTTCGACGAACACCCAGTCGTCCCCGCCGTACTCGTACCGTGGTGACGGAAGCTCTTGCCTCGTTATCGTTTGTTCGCTCATCCTACGTTCAAAGAGAGCGGTTACCACTGTATAGATGCCGACTAGAGTCGGACGAGAAACGTACTAAAACAATTACATATGCCTGTAAACTATGGTGGTTGATGTGTTTACGATGATGTTCGAGGGGGTATAGGTTTGTCAAAACCTATATGCTCGGGCGCCTTATCCAATAGTAAGATTTCATAAATGACGACAGAACACATCCAGTCACCGATGCCCGGCGTCTACTACACGCGTCCAGATCCGGACGACCCGACGTTCGTCGACGAAGGCGACGAGGTTTCGGAGGGAGACGTCGTCGGATTGGTCGGCGTCATGAAGAACTTCCACGACATCACCGCTCCGGCGGACGGCACGGTCACCGAGTTCGTCGCCGAGAACGAACAGGAAGTCGACGCCGGCGATGAGCTGCTCGTTCTCGAGATCAACTGAGTTCGCGTCGAGCCGTCCTCGCCTCCGAAACCGAACTGGGTCAGCGGTAGCCCTGTTCCGTCCCGGCTCGAGCGAAAGAGACGACGATCGGTTACTGACCGACGTCCAGCAGCTCATACAGCGCGCGCTCCGTGTCGATCGTCAGCAGGTGCTCGCGGTACTCGGCGCTTGCCTGTACGTCCGAGACGAACGCGTCGGCGTCTAGCGCGGTGCCCGACTCGGCGGCCGCCGTGGTGATCGTCTCCTCGCTCACTGCACTCCCCTCGAGTTCGTCCTCCACGGCCGACAGTCTCGTGGGGGTCGTCGTCGCACCCGTGACGGCGACTCGCGCCGCCTCAATCGTCTCGTCATCAGTACGGAGCCAGACGCTGACGCCGACCATCGCGTAGCCCGAGAGGGGGTCTCGGCGCTTGTGGTAGCCGCTCACGGCATCGTTGTCGGTCGAAATTCGAACCGCAGTGACGATCTCGTCGTCGGCGACCGCCGTCTCGAACGGCCCCTCGAAGCAATCGGTGGCGTCGATCGTTCGCTCGCCGTTCGAGCCACGAACCTCGAGGGTGCCCTCGAGCGCGAGGAGGGCGGCCGGCGGATCCGATCGCGGATCGCCGTGGGCGAGGTTGCCGCCGATCGTGCCGCCGTTCCGGACCGGCGGATCGCCCAACTCGGACGCGGCGTCGGCGAGCGCAGCCGCGTGTTCGCGGACGATTTCCGACTCGGAAATCTCGGCGTGGGTGGCGAGCGCCCCCACCGAGATGCCGTTCTCGTCGTCCAGTTCTTCGATCGCATCGAGCCCGCTCAACTGCCCGATGTCGACGAGCGCCGGCGGCGACTCGTCCCCGGTTTTCATCCGCGGCAGCAATCCGTGCGCGCCGGCGACCAGTTCGGCACCGTCGTGGTCGCCGAGGAGGTCGAGCGCCTCGTCCACACTGTCGGCGCGGTAGTAGTCGAAGTCGTTCGTGTACATCAGTTATCACCCCCCGTGGCCCGCCAGACCGACTCCGGCGTGATCGGCATGTCGAGGTGGTCGATGCCGAACGGCTCGAGCGCGTCCGTGACGGCCGAGACGATCGTCGGCGCTGCCGCGATGGTCGCCGACTCGCCGACGCCTTTGACCCCGATCGGGTTGTGCGGACTCGGCGTCACCGTGTGGTCCGTCTCGTAGTCGGGCAACTGCGTCGCGTGCGGGACGACGTACTCGTCCATCCGACGGGTTCTGAGGTGGCCGTCGTCGTCGTAGGCTGCGCCTTCGTAGAGCGCAGCGCCGATCCCCTGTGCGATCCCGCCGTGGACCTGCCCTTCGACGATCATCGGGTTGATGATCTCGCCGCAGTCGTCGACCGCGACGTAGCGCTCGATTTCGATCTCGCCCGTCTCGGGGTCGACCTCGACGACGGCGACGTGCGTGCCGAAGGGGTAGGTGAAGTTCTCCGGATCGTAGAAGTTCGTCTCCTCGAGCCCCGGATCCATCCCCTCGGGCAGGTCGTGGCCGAGGTAGGCCTCGTGGGCGATCGTCTGAATGTGCAGCGAACGATCCGGCGCGCCGGCGACGTGGAACTCGCCGTCGTCGAACTCGATGTCGTCGACGCTGGTCTCGAGCTGGTGGGCCGCGATCCGACGGGCCTTCTCCCTGACCTCGCGTGCGCCGCGGGCGATGGAGCCGCCGCCGACCGAGGCGCTGCGGCTGCCGTAAGTGCCCATCCCCTGGGGAATTCGATCCGTGTCGCCTTCGACGACCGTGACGTCGTCAACGGAGACGCCGAGCTCCTCGGCCGCGACCTGGGCGTAGGTCGTCCGATGCCCCTGTCCCTGGTCGGCCGTTCCCGCGAGGACGGTTACCGATCCCGTCGAATCGAAGCGGACGATCGAACTCTCCCAGCCCCCGGCCTGCGCGCCGAGGTCACCCGCGAGTCCCGAAGGCGAGAGCCCGGCCGATTCGATGAAGCTGCCGATCCCGATGCCGATGTACCGATCCTCGTTTCGAAGCTCGCGCTGGCGCTCGCGCAGCGCCTCGTAGTCGACGTGCTCGAGCGCCAGATCCATCGCGCGCTCGTACTCGCCGCTGTCGTAGACCAGCGCAGCCGCCGATTCGTAGGGAAACTCGTCCGGTGGGACGAGGTTTCGCCGACGCAGTTCGGCCGGGTCCACCTCGAGTTCCCGCGCGGCGACGTCGACGAGCCGTTCGATCACGTAGATTCCCTCGGCCCGGCCCGCACCGCGGTAGGCGTCGACGGGGGTCGTGTTCGTGAACGCCCCGATGACGTGGCAGTGGATGGCCGGAATCGTGTACTGGCCGGAGAGGACGGTCGCATACAGATAGGAGGGTGTCGCCGTCCCGAACTGCGAGAGCTGTGCGCCGAGTCCGGCGTGGGTTTCCACTCGAACGCCGCGGATCGTTCCGTCGTCGTCGAGCGCGATTTCGCCGGTCGTCACGTGGTCCCGACCGTGACAGTCGGTCAGATAGCTCTCCGAGCGCGTCGCCTGCCACTTCACCGGCCGGCCGAGTTGCATCGAACACCAGGCCGTCACGGCCTCGTCCGGATAGTGGTAGATCTTGCTCCCGAAGCCGCCGCCGACCTCGGGGGCGATCACCTGAATCTTGTTCTCCGGCAGTCCGAGCGTCCCCGCCGAGAGCAGCATCCGGTGAAGATGGGGGTTCTGACTCGTCATCCAGAGCCGGAGCTTTCCCGTCGCCTCCTCCCAGTCGGCGAGGGCCGCTCGCGGCTCCATCGCGTTCGGGATGAGACGCGGCTGTCGGAGGTCGACGCTCGCGACCCGGTCGGCGTCGGCAAACGCCTCGTCGGTCGCGTCCGCGTCCCCGAGTTCGAAGTCGAAGGCCACGTTGTCCTCGGCCTCGTCGTGGACCGGCGGGACGTCGCGCTCGACGGCGTCGACCGGATCGGTGACGTGCTCGAGTTCCTCGTACTCGACGTGGATGTGCTCGAGGGCGTCGTGAGCCGCGTGTCGGGTCTCCGCCACGACGGCGGCGACGGGGGTTCCCTCGTGGCGGACCTTATCTGTGGCGAGCATGCGGTACTGTGGTTGGACGAGTCCGGGGAGATCCCACGCGGTCAGGATCGTGTTCGGAACGCCGCTCTCGACGACGTCCTCGCCGGTGAACACCGCGAGTACGCCCTCCATCGCTTCCGCGTCACTGGTATCAATATTTTCGATACGCGCGTGGGCGTGGTCGGAGCGCCGGATCGCCAGGTGGGTCGTTCCGCGCAGGGAGATATCGTCGGTGTACTCCCCGGATCCGGTCAGCAGTGGAACGTCCTCGCCGCGTTCGATCGCGGCACCGAAGGCCCCGTTGCCGTCTGTGTCGGACGCTCCACCCGTGTCCGCGTCGCTCATCGTTGCTCACCCAACTGGTCCGCCGTGGCCTCGATCGCGTCCACGATGTTCTGGTAGCCGGTACACCGACAGAGGTTCCCCTCGATGGCGTCCCGGATCTCCTCGCGCGACGGATCCTCGTTCTCCCGCAGGAACGTGTCGGCGGACATGAGCATCCCCGGCGTGCAGTAGCCACACTGGAGCCCGTGATTCTCTTGAAACTGCTCCTGCAGGGTCGAGAGATCGCCGTCGTCAGCGAGTCCTTCAACCGTCTCGATCTCCGCGCCGTCGGATTGGACGGCAAACCGCGTACAGGATTTGATCGTTTCGCCGTCCACTCTGACGGTACAGGTGCCACACCGCCCGGTCTCACAGCCGACGTTCGCCCCGGTGTAGCCGAGTTGCTCTCGGAGCGCCGAAACGAGCAGCGTTCGTGGTTCGACCGTCAGTTCGTGGTGTGTGCCGTTGACTGTTACAGAAATGTTGTGTTCTGACATTATTACTCCCGGAGCGTCCGAGCGGCTCCGTCCCGAGTATTGTTTCCAACCCTCTTGTTAGAAACTCACACACTATGCACACCGCATCGAGGTAAATAGGTTTGTGACCGAAATCACCGCTTCTGACCGTCATAAACCCGGACATATCACTCCCAAATCTCGTCCCATCCGTGAGTTGTACCACTTGGAGTGCGGTCGACGGTGCGGACGACACCCGAACGGTCGGTCGCCGTCGACGGGCCGACAGCAGAGTGGTCGAGCCGACTGGGGCGGAGACGCTCCGCCGCTCCCGTTAGCCCGCTCGAGCGAGCACTCGCTCCCGGAGTACGAGCAGACACGGCAGGACGGTGAGGCAGGCGATGAACGCGAAGATGATACTCATCCCCGTCACCAATCCGAACCGCTGCAGCGGCGGTGCGAGCGCGAGCGCGAGGACGCCGAAGCCGGCCGCCGTCGTCGCTGCGCTGCCGAGGAGCGCGCCGCCGGTGCCCGTGATCGTCGCGGCGAGGGTCTCCTCGAGCGACTCCCGCTCTTCTCGTTCCGCAATAAACCGCTCGCCGACGTGGATGCTGTAATCGACTCCGAGACCGATCGCGAGGCTGGTGATGACGGCCGTCTCGCTGTTGAACGGCAGATCGAGCAGCGCCATCGCGCCGAGCAGCCACGCGAGGGCGGCGACCACGGGCGCGAGCGTGACCGCGCCCAGTGAGAGCGCACGGTGGCGAACCCAGTAGAGGACCGTCAGGAACGTCAGGATAACGACCAGTGTGATCGCAAAGGCCTGGACGAGCGTCTCGAGGAGGGCGTCTTGGACGACGGCGGTCGTCACGGGGCCGCCAGCCGCGACTGCGGTGACTGGCCCGTTGCTCTGGATCGCGGCCGCGAGGTCACGAGTGTCGTCGGCGACGGTCTGTGCGGCCGCGTCACCCTGGACGCTGACCAGCAGCCGGGACGTCTCGTAGCTCCCGTCGTCGGTCCGGTAGATTACCTCGGAGGCACGGTCCGAATCGACGTCGAATAACACGTCGTAGAAGCCGTCGACGTCCTCGTTTGGCAGGTCGTCGCCGGTCGTATCGCGCTCCTCGAGGGCGGCCGCGACGGTCTCGTTCTCGGCGGCGAGTTCGCGGATGACCGATGGCGGCCCCTCGATCGCTGCAGCGCCGCCCGGTCGAACGATGATCGTACTGTCGTCGCCGACCCCGCTGATCGCGTCGTCCATCGCGACGAGCGCGTCGGGATCGGTCACGTCGCCACGTATCAGTATCTGTGTTTGACTCCCCTCTCCGCGTTCGGCGAAGTTCGCGCCGAGATAGGCGGCGTCGTCGCTGATCGTGTACGTGTCCGGCGCCAGCGGCCCGGGGAGGGACTTAGCCCACTCGGGGGCGTCTTCGGGGAGGAAATCGGCCTGATTGAATTCCGTATCGATCGTCGTCGCGCCGTAGGCGCCGCCGGTCGCAAGCAAGAATCCGATCAGCACGACCGCAAGCGGCGCGCGGCGAGCGAGCGCTACGAATCGCGAGAGGACGCGGTTGACGACGCTCGTGCCCGTTCCGAACGGCTGTTTCGCTCGATTTCGTCCGAACCGGTTCTCGAGCACGTTGTCGACCTCGACCTTGAGCGCCGGGACGAGAACGGCGAAGGCGACGAACGTCGCGAGAATGCCGCCGGCGCTCAAGATTGCGAAGTCCTGAATCGCTGGCAGCGGACTGACCACGTTCGAGAGGAACCCGACGCCCGTCGAGACCGTCGCCGCCCCGAGCGCGAGGACGACGCCCGACAGTCCGAGCGTCATGCCGGCCCGCGTCCCGACGAGGCCGCCGTCCGACTCTCGTATGTGTTCCGTTTCCGTCCCGTTTCCCCCGTTCTCCGCCGCCAACGCTTCCGTCTCCTCGAGTTCCCCGGCTCTGGCCTCCCGATACCGCATCACGACGTGGAGCGCGTAGTCGATGCTCAGCCCGATCAGGAGGAAGGGGACGGCGATGAGCAGTTGACTCGAGGGGACCTCGAGCCAGCCCTGAATACCCGCGAGCCAGGCCATGACGACAGCGATGCCGAAGACCGCGATGAGTACGTCGACGATGTCCCGATACGTGACCGCGAGGACGCCGAGGACGAGCACGAGCGCGACGGGCGTGATGATCGCGAAGCTGTCGCCGACGGCGCTCGCGGAGGCCGCGTCCGTAACTCCCTGGCCGAAGAGGAACGCGTCGTCGAAGCGCTCATCGACCAGTCCGTCGATCGCGACCTGCGCGTCGTAGGCCGCCTGTGGCTCCTCGTCCGGGCCGCTGTCGTCGATCTGGAAAATGAAGGTGATTCGCGACTCGGCCTCGGTCTCGCCCGGTTCGTAGCTGGTCGGGAGGAACTCGTAGGCGTCCTCACCGCCCTGGTCGCTGTCGGGATCGAGCACGTCCGCGAGCAGCGCCTCGACCTCCTCGTCCGAGCGCGACTCGAGCGCCTCGATCATCTCCTCGAGCGTGGGCTCGCTCGTGTCGGGCGGGCCGTTCGCCTCCGCGGCCCGATCCTCGAACACCGCGCCGGTCGCGACGATGTTCTCGAGCCCGACGAACCCTTGGTCGTCGAGCGTCGCGTTCAGGTCGTCGTCTTCGCGTACCTCTTGTTGGAGGTACAGCCCCTCGAGCAGCGAGTCGCGAGTCAGGACGTCACCGCCCTCGTCGCGGACGACGAGTTGGGCGACGACACCGTCGTCGGTGCCGTAGGTTTCGTCGATCTCCGCTAAGGCCGCGGTTTCCTCGGAGTCGGTCTCGAAGTCGCCGATCTCGCCGTCCTCGCTCTCACCGATCACCGCGCCGGCCGCGACGACGGCGGTGAGCAACAAGACCAGTACGACGACGAGGCGGCTGTGTGAGACGACGAAATCCGCATACCGCTTCCCCAGTCCTTCGCTCATTGGCTCTCCGCCCCGCTCCTTTCTTCACGCCACGCGACTCGGTGGCAACGTGGAACGACGGCCCGCAGTCTCGCAGTCATTGCAGCGTGTTCGGACCGGGAGAGCCATAGGGGTTCGGGTCGAAACCGATGTTGTATAATCCGATACCGATTATGAACACGGATACCGACCGCGAACGCGGCGTGCTCAGCCCGGCCGACCGAGCCTACCTGCTGGGCGACCGGGAGATGGGCCACGAGCAGTCGAAGCGAAACGCCGAAGCGCGCATCCGACGCCGGATTCACGCGGCCGTCGTCGATTTCGATCTTCTCCTCCACACGCTGCCCGAGAAGGACCGAAAGCAGGTGTTCGAGCGAACGACCACCGACGAGGCGTTTCTGGACGGACTCCGGGCGATGTTCGCCTTCGTCTACCTCGGAACCGAGCGGTACGGCGTCGGCTTCGAGGAGATCCTCATACCTGCCGTCAGAAGCTCCGAAGAGTACTTCGCCGCGACCGACCGGGACGAAACCGTCTCCGTCGACGTGCGTTTCGACGTCGAAACGACGGTCGAATCGTCGCTCGAGGGGATCACCGCGCGGCTGGACGCGGGCGACCCGGTGACGCCGCGAGAGCTGTTTTCGATCGTCATGCAGGGGACGTACGACGCGACCCAACACGACCGCATTCGCGTGATCAGCGTCGACGGCGACAAGAGCGGACCGTCGCTCGAGCGACTGGCGACCTACCTCGACGGCGACCTCGAGCGCGTTTCGGACGGGATCGCGGTTATTCGCCTGGGGGAGTAGGGTCGTTCGCGGCTTCCGTCGGAGACTCGAGCCGCTGGACGACGACCGCGAAGGGATCGTAGCCGCCCTCGAGTGCGAGTCGCGCGAACCGGCTCCAGCCACGAGCGAGCGCGTTGAGGACGTGGAACGTGCCGAAGAGTAGCACGAAACCGAGTACCGCGACCGCGAGCGCCTGTGAGAGTGTCGTGATCTCCCAGTAGCCGACGGTGAAGACGGCGTCGACGCTGACAAGGAGGTAGTCCCAACCGAGATGTAGCGTCTGGTGGATCTCGGGTGCGCGATCCGACATTGTGCCGACGTACAGTCCCGGCTGGTCGTAGTAGAGCGGGACGGTGAGCATGGCAATCGCGGTCGACAAGCCGGTACCGACGAGCACGAACGAGACGACACCGAGCACGAATTTCACGGGGAGATACAGCACCGACGTCCACGTCTTCCGGTGAGTCGCGAGCGACCGAATCTGCTTGGCGTGCGTGTCCCCGTCGGGGCTGGTCCGCGGCTCGATATCGACATCCAGCAGCGCGGCCGTCAGCCAGCGATCGAAGCCGGCGAGCGCGAGCGAGGCGACGACCACGGCGGCCAGTAGTGGAACCCCAACGAGGATAATCGAGAGTCCGATGCCGAGTGAAACCCCCGTCACGACGAACACGAAGTAGGCGATGCCCAGCGGAAAGGCGAGCAACAGATAGGTCAGATTCAGGTACGTCCGGCGCTGGAACGGCACCGCGACGAATCGCTTGAGTCCCGCCGCCGCTCGTCCGAGGTGGCCGTCGGTGAGTGTCGTCGCGGTGCGCGCCATCCGGTCGTGAGTGCTCTCCGCGAAAAAATAAACGTTCGCCATCTGACGAAACGGGGTCGAATGCACCGCGACCCCCCGCCGTTCTCCTCGCGATCATGACAGCGGCGACACGTCGACCCCACCTGTCGTCGTCTCGAGTTGCAGCGTCGGTCCGCCGTCGCCCAGCGTTCCTGTCACGAGGTCGTCCTCGCGCGTCTCGTCGGTCAACTCGAGGCCGGTGACGTCGACCCCGCCCGTGGTGGTACTCGCGTGGAGTTCGGCGTCGAGACCCGGATCGACGGTGGCGGAGACGCTGCCGGTCGTCGTGCTGATCGTCGTATCGCCGTCGATCGCGGGCACGTCGGTCTCGACCCTGCCCGTGGTCGTGTGGATGTCCGCGACCCCCTCGACGTCGCGGATCTCGACCTCGCCGGTACTCGACTGCACGCCGACTGTCCCGTCGACGTTCGAGACATCGATCTCTCCCGTCGTCGCCTCGATCGTCGGATCGCCCGTCACGTCCGCCACCTTGACGCGGCCGACGCTCGCCTCGATTCGCTCGACCGCCAGTGCCTCGGGGATCTCGAGATCGAGGTTCATCGTTGGCTGGCTCTCGAACCAGCCGACGCTGCCCGTCCACTCTGAGCGGATCTCGAGGGTATCGCCGTCGATTTCGGTTCGGAGTTCGAGCTCCTCGAGGTCGGTTCTGATCGAACTCGCCTGTTTCTCGATGTCGAGGGCGATGTCGTCGCGATCGGTACCGACAACCGTGATCTCGCCCACGCTGCCGAAGACCGCGAGTCGGTCCGCGTCCGCCGACGAGAGCGTTTCGTGGTCCTCGATCCGTCGACCAACTAGCGGTGTCATCCCGCTACAGCCTGCGAGTGCCGATAGCAGGCTCGCCCCTGCGGCCCCGAACAGCGTTCGTCTCGACGTCTGCGCGCTCATAGTGTCATCCAGAACGTGATACCACGTTAACCCGATCGGTCGACTGTCGGCGGCCCAACCGGACCCCTATGCTTTTATTTGAGAATCGGGACAGTCGATTCGACTGTCCCGGAGCGGCCACGTTCGCGACGAAACACCTAACACCGTTCCCGGCAGTACAACCACGTATGTCCGACACCGTCACGAGTACGGCCGGCGCGCCCGACGGCCCGTCCGACGCCGTTTTCGTAGGGGCGATGTAGCCCCTCAGTACCCACCCCGTTTCGACGGATGTATTGTCGGCGACCAGCATTCACCGAGCAACGACCGGTATCTCCAATGAACGACCACAGTTTCGACGACACGACGACGCACGGCCGACGCCCGAGACGGGCGGTGAGAGCATGAGTACGGACGCGCCGGAGCAGGAGAGTGAGGACGTCCGAGACGGCGAGCCGAGCCTCGAGGGCGGATACGACCCCGAAGCGGTCGAGTCGCGCTGGCAACGGCGCTGGGTCGACGAAGACGTCTACGCTTACAACGGCGAGCCGGGACAGGACCCGAACACAACCTACGCCATCGACACGCCGCCGCCGACGGTCTCGGGCAGCCTGCACATGGGCCACCTCTACGGCTCGACGCTGCAGGACTTCGCCGCGCGCTTCCAGCGAATGGCCGACGGCGACGTCCTCTTTCCGTTCGGCTACGACGACAACGGGATCGCGAGCGAACGGCTAACCGAGGAAGAACTGGACATCCGCCACCAGGACTACGAGCGACGCGAGTTCCAGGAGCTTTGCCGTGAGGTCTGTGACGAGTACGAGGCTGAGTTTACGGAGAAGATGCAGGCGCTTGGTACCTCGATCGACTGGAACAACACCTACAAGACGATCGAACCGCGCGTCCAGCGCATCTCCCAACTGTCGTTCCTCGACCTCTACGAGAAAGACCGCGAGTACCGCAAGAAGGCCCCCGCGATCTGGTGTCCCGAGTGCGAAACGGCCATCTCGCAGGTCGAGACCGAAGACGACGAGCGCCACTCCCACTTCAACGACATCGCGTTCGAACTCACCGGAGACGCACCCCGAGAGGAGTTCGTCATCTCGACGACCCGGCCCGAACTGATTCCGGCCTGTGTCTCCGTCTTCGTCCACCCCGACGACGAGGAGAACCAGGACCTGGTCGGCGAGACCGCCCGGATTCCGCTCTTCGGCCACGAGGTGCCGATCATCGAAGACGAGCGCGTCGACATGGAGAAAGGCAGCGGCGTCGTCATGTGCTGTACCTTTGGCGACCAGAACGACATCGAGTGGTACCAGGCCCACGACCTCCCGCTGCGCGTCGCGATCGACGAATCCGCGACGATGACCGACCTCGCTGGTACCTACGAGGGGCTCTCCACGGAGGAGGCCCGCGAAGAGATCGTCGAGGATCTGGACGAGGAGGGTTACCTCCGCGACCGCTGGGAAATCTCCCACGCCGTCGGCGTCCACGAGCGCTGTGACACGCCCGTCGAGTACCGCGTCTCCAAGCAGTGGTACGTCGAAATTCTGGATCACAAGGAGGAGTACCTCGAGGCCGGCCGGGAGATGGACTGGTACCCCGAGAAGATGTTCACCCGGTACAAACACTGGATCGAGGGCCTCGAGTGGGACTGGCTGATCTCCCGCCAGCGCGACTCGGGGATCCCGTTCCCGGTCTGGTACTGCGAGGAGTGTGACAACGAGATCATGGCCGAGCGCGAGGAGCTGCCCGTCGACCCGCTTTCGGATGAGCCACCGGTCGACGCCTGCCCCGAATGCGGGGCCGACAAGTTCGTTCCGGAGGAGGACGTCTTCGATACGTGGGCGACTTCCTCGCTGACTCCACTCATCAACGCGGGCTGGGACTGGGACGCGGAGAACGAGGCGTTCTCCATGGACAACCCCGAACTCTACCCCTTCGATCTGCGCCCGCAGGGCCACGATATCATCTCGTTCTGGCTGTTCCACACCATCGTCAAGTGTTACGAGCACACCGGCGAGGTGCCGTTCGACGCGACGCTGATCAACGGACACGTGTTAGACGAGAACCGCGAGAAGATGTCCAAATCGCGGGGGAACGTCGTCAAACCCGACGCGGTGCTCTCCGAGTACCCCGTCGACGCCGTCCGGTTCTGGGCCGCCAGCGCCGCTGTCGGCGACGACTTCCCGTACCAGGAGAAGGACCTCACCGCCGGCGAGAAGCTCCTGCGCAAGCTCTGGAACGCCTCGAAGCTCGTCGACACCCTTGCTCCCGCCGAACCCGAGGAGCCGGCCGAACTTGAGGCGATCGACCGTTGGCTGCTCGCGGAACTCGATGACGCCGTCGAGACGCTGACCCACCACTTCGAGAACTACGAGTTCGCGAAGGCTCGCGACCGTCTCCGAACGTTCTTCTGGAACACGTTCTGTGACGACTACCTCGAGATCGCGAAGGGCCGCGAGGACAATCCCTCGACGCAGTACGCGCTTCGAACTGCCCACCGCACGTTCCTCGAGCTGTGGGCGCCGTTCCTTCCCCACGTCACGGAGGAGATCTGGCAAGCGGTCTATGTCGACGATCCGACGACGAATCTGAACAGCATCCACACTCGCGACTGGCCCGCACCGCAGGGGTACGAGGCCGACCTCGAGGCCGGCGAGACCGCGATGGAGGTTATCTCGGCGCTTCGACGCTACAAGAGCCAGAATCAGTTGCCGCTGAACGAAGCGCTCGAGTCGGTGTCGGTCTACGGTCCGATCAAGGGCTTCGAGGACGCCATCCAGAACGTGATGCACGTCCAGGAGTTGACCGTCCTCGAGACCGAACCCGAAGTCACGACCGAGGTCGCGAAGATCGACCTCGACTACTCGACGCTCGGACCGAAGTTCGGCTCGAAGGTCGGCGAGATCGACGCCGGGATCGATAGCGGGGAGTACGAGATCGACGACGATGCGGACGTGTTGCGAGTCGCCGGCGAGGAACTCGAGGACGACCTGTTCGATGTCGAACTCGAGCGCAGCTACTCGGGTGCTGGCGAGATGATCGAAACCGAGTCGGCAGTCGTCGTTCTCGAGTAACGCCACGGCTCGTTACCGGCTTCCGTTCTGCCGTATCGGCGTCCAAAAGCGTAGACTGAGTAATGACCTCTCTACTGGACACTCCACCTTCTACGTAGGTCACAATTCCAGATAGTAACGAAATTCCTGGGTGGAATAGTTTATTATACAAAACTTTCTGGAAAGTAGTACGATACAACAGAAAGATTATAACACCGTTCACCCATTCGGAAACTGTGCTCTGCTGAAGTCGCCGTTCGACGACAGGTCGTGAGCAGCCGTGTAAGCCGAGTACAGAGCACTATGAAGACAGATACCTCGAACGTGAAATCTTCGAACAGCACCGCGTCCCTCTCCACGAACGCCGTCTTCGACATTCTACTCGAAGAACAGCGACGGGACGCGTTATCGTACCTCTCGCAGAAAGTTGGGGCGGTGTCGGTCGACGAACTCGTCGAAGGGATCGCCCACCGCAACGGCGACCTGACACCGGAACGACTCGAGGCAGTCTCGACTCGATTCCACCACGCCCACCTGCCGAAACTGATCGACGCAGCCGTCGTTCGATACGATCCGGCGGCGGAAACGATCGAGCGTCGCGACGCGGCTCGAATCCTCGATCCGTACCTCGAACTGGCCTCGCTCGAGGACGGACGACGGCCCCGGTCGGCCTAACGTCGCCTGGGGGATTCAGGTCGTACGCGACGATTGGACCTTTTTGACGCAGGTCGCGAGCGCGAGAAAGAGCGCGAGCAGCGTAAACGTCACTTCGCCGGCGGCGACGACGCCGAGTGCATCGGCACCGAGATACATCGGTTCGTCTCGATCGACGGGGATCGAGGTGTGGTGTGGATCGCCGACGATCGGAATAAAGTAGTCGACGACCAGGTTGCTCGCGTACCAGACGAGCGCGACGGCGACCGCCCAGACGGGGAAGTCGGTGATCCGGTGGAGGACGAACGCCTGGACGACCATCGCGAGGTGGCTCCAGAAGAGGAACTGGAACATCAGCGGATGCAGGTAGCCGTAGGCGTCGGAAAAGGCCAGCAGCGTGTACGGCGTCCAGAGCCCGAGAATGATGTTTCCGAAAAAGGCTAGCGACGTCAGCCACGGCTGTTCGTAGCCGAGTTTCCACGCGGCGATCGCGAGCGCGATGAACAGCGTCGCCATCGGGCTGTCGGGCACCCACGGCCACATCACCGCCGGCGTCTCGGCGAACTGCCCCGAATAGTACCAGAAGCCGAAGGCCGTCCCTGCGAGGTTGATCGCCACGACGAGCCACGCGAACCGGAGTCCGAGATCCTCGAGTCGCTTCGGAACGGGTGCGAGATACGTCGGCAACGGGTCACGGTCGGGCAGCCGGGTCGTCGCGGACATCGTTTCACCTATCGTGACGGTCGACAGTCGCAAAACAGTAGCGGTTGTCGGGTATCGATCGTCGATACCGTCGCGATCGGTCGATCGCTCCACCCGAGCCACTATCCGGTATCGCGTCGTCACGTCCCGTATGAACTGCGGGACCGACGATGGACCTCGAGTGACCCTCTCGACCGGCCACGAAATCGCCCTGCCGCTCGACCTCGAGTTCGCGCTCGGCGGCGTCACGGTCCCGGCTCGACGGGATCGACTCGAGGCGCTGTTGCCGGCCGATCTCTCGTCGCTGGCGATTGCACCGGGTATCGGCTGCGTGACGCTCGTCGGGATTCAGTACCACCGCGTCGGCGGCGGCGGAAACGACGGCGAGGGAGCGAACGACGGCGAGACGGGTCTCGAGCCCTACGACGAGTTCGCGGTTATCGTCCCAGCCGTTCGCGGGAGTCGGACAACGCTCCCGTTCGCCCAGTTGATTGACGGCGAGGTCGGCGGCTACGTCCACTGGCTGCCGGTGACGACCGACGCGTCGGTCGCGCTTGGGCGCGAGATCTGGGGCTACCCGAAGGAACGAGCCGAGATCACGGTGACGGATGGGCCACGGGGGCTGCGCGCTGTCGTCGGTGATGGCGAAACCGGGATGTCGGCCGTCCGTCTCGAGGTCCCGCGTCCGCGAACGCGAGTCGCCACCCGCGATCGCGACTGGACGATGTGGAGTTACACGACACTGGACGGCGACCTGTTGCGGTCGCGGGCCCGGATTCGAGGGGAGATCGCCGTCGACTCGCCGGTGGGAACGTCGCTCGAGATCGGGTCCGAGCTGCGGGCGACGCTGGGCTGCTGGAATCGACCGCTCGCGCGTCTGTACGGTTCCCGTGCTCGAGCGCGGCTCCACGCGGGCGATTCGGTCGATGCGCTGTGACCCTACAGTCGGTTCCTCGCGAGTGATCGTGCCGATCCGTCTCGCAGCATCTCGGCTCGTCAACCAGTCGTATCCGGAACGGATACGCGTAAGTGTGGTGGCTCCTAACAGCGGAGTATGACCGAAACGGAGACCGATCTCGAGGAGCTACGACGCGGGACCGACCTCGTCAAGCGCGGATTCGCCCGAATGCAAAAAGGCGGCGTCATCATGGACGTCGTCAATAAAGAGCAGGCTCGTATCGCCGAGGATGCCGGTGCCGTCGCCGTCATGTCCCTCGAGGCCGTCCCCGCGGATATCCGCAAGCGCGGCGGCGTCGCCCGGATGGCCGATCCCGCGGACGTCGAAGAGATCGTCGACGAAGTCTCGATTCCGGTGATGGGGAAGTCCCGTATCGGCCACACGAAGGAGGCTCAGATTCTCGAGGCCGTCGGCGTCGACATGATCGACGAGTCCGAAGTGCTCACTCCCGCCGACGACGCCTACCACATCGACAAGCGTGACTTCACCGCCCCGTTCGTCTGCGGCGCTCGGAATCTCGGCGAGGCGCTCCGCCGCATCGACGAGGGCGCGGCGATGATCCGAACCAAGGGAGAGGCCGGCACTGGCGACGTCAATCAGGCCGTCCACCACCAGCGAACGATCAAGGGCGCGATTCGCAAACTCGAGGGCATGAAACACGAGGAGCGCGAGGCCTACGCTCGCGAGATCGAAGCCCCTGCGGAACTGGTCCACGAAACCGCCGAGATGGGCCGCCTTCCGGTCGTCAACTTCGCGGCGGGCGGCATCGCGACGCCGGCCGATGCCGCGCTCATGATGCACCACGAGTGCGACGGCATCTTCGTCGGCAGCGGGATCTTCGGCGCGGAGAACCCCGTCGAGATGGGCGAGGCAATCGTCGAGGCGACGAACAACTGGGACGACCCCGAACGCCTCGCCGAGATCTCGAAGAACCTCGGCAAGGGGATGAAAGGCGACGCGAACGCCGATCTCGACGAAGAAGAGAAACTCCAGGGTCGGGGCGTCTGATCGGCCGTAGACGGGAAATAGCTGCTTTGGCGTCCCCTCTCTACGACCGTTCAGCAAGCACCTCCGTTTTTGCCGTACGCCGCCTGCGGTACGTATGAGTCAGGCACCGTCTTTGACCACGTTCGAGCAGCTGTCCGAGACCCTCAAAACGGGAACCGCCCGGTTACTCGAGGAAACCACCAGCGACGAGTCGGACGAGACGTTGTCGGCGACGGCAGCAGAACTCTGGGACGTCGTCGAGGAAGTCGAGGACCTCTTCGGGACGATCGATCTCGAGAAGTTGCCGGACGTCGTCGAGGTGTCGGCGTTGCCGGACCTCTTCGAGCTAGACGAACTCCCGGAGGCGATTCGTGAGAAGGATCCGGATATAGCGCTGGATCTCAGCACGATCCGGCACGTTATCCACCTCCGAGAGCTTTGGAACACCGTCGACCTCGTCGATTTTCAAAAAGAGCTGCGACAGCTCAAAGCCGAACTTGAGGACGTCGTCGCCCCCGACGCACTCGACTCCTCCGGCGACTCCGAGGCGGCTGCCGACGTCGGGTCGTTCGTCGACGACGTGAAAGCCGACGCGTCGGATGCAGCGCTCCAGCAGCAGGCGAAGAAGGCGGCGAAAACCGCCCGAAGAGGTGTTCTCGAGGGCCACTCGAAATTCGAAGACCTGTACGAGTCGAAACAGCGCGGTTCCGGCTACACCGGCCGACGGCCGGTCTCGAACAATCCGACGACGGTGTCGTTGGTTCCCGCCGGTCCGCTGCCGGCCAGCGTCTCCACGCGCGTGTCGACCGTCCCGAGCAACGTTCGCGGGGCGAAGGTCGATGCACTCCCGCGGATCTACGGCCGGCGCTGGAAGACGGCCCGCGGCTCGAAGCGGTGAGCCGACGCGACCAGCGGGCCTCACCACCACGTACGCGGTGGCGGAACGAGCCCCACACCGACGAGTCCGAGAAACGCGAGGTACGTTATCGCTCCGCCACAGAACAGCGATAGCACCACGGTTGGCGCGATGGAAGCGCCGACGGCGACGACGAGCAACGCGACGATGACGGACAGTGCCTGTACCACGGGCCGTTCCCAGTACTCTCGAACGGTCGCGACGTCTCGAGCGGCGACGAGTTCGAACGCAATCGTGCCGAGTCCGCCGAGGGCGAGCGCGAGCGGCGACAGCGACGCGTCGACCAGAACGAATGCGATACCGACGGCGACGAGAACGAGTATCGTGAGTGCAGCGTCGGTTCGAGCTCCCATCTGTGTCTGCTCGAGGTGACGGTGACAATCAGTCCCGGTACAGCCGCGCACCCTCGCCGACGTGGGTCTGGTAGGCGCGGCAATCGATCCCGATGTCTTCGAACGCATCGACCATCGCACCGGCGATCTCCCGTTGATCCTGCTGGTGACAGACCGCGAGGATTCCCGGGCCGGCCCCGCTGACCGTGACGCCGGTCGCGCCCGCCTCGAGGGCCGCCTCGCGGACGTCGTCGTAGCCGTCGATCAGCGCGGTGCGCCGGGGCGTGACGATGGCGTCGTTCATTCCGCGGCCGACGAGTTCGGGGTCGTTCCGGGTCATGCCGACGGTGAGCGTGGATGCGTTGCCGACGGTGTCGACGACGTCCTCGAGTGTGGCGGAGTCGGGGACGACGCCGCGCGCGTCGCGAGTCGATACCGACTGTTCGGGGAGGCAGGCCACGACGGGAATCTGCGCGTCGACCTGGGTGACATCGTCGTCGGTGACGACGGTAAAGCCGCCCAGCAGCGAGGGAGCGACGTTATCGGCGTGGGCTTCACCGGAGACGAGCGCCTCTCCTTCGGCGGCGATCGGGACGAGTTCTTCTCGCGAGAGGCCGCGGTCGTAGAGCGCGTTGAGCGCGACGGCCGCCGCGGCCGCGCTCGCGGCCGACGAGCCGAGCCCTGATGAGGGCCTGACTCCCTTGTCGATCTTGATGTGGGCCGGTGCGTCGAGCGCGTCGGCAACGGCGCCGACGGTGTTCTGTTTCGGATCCTCCGGGATGTACTGGCTGCCG
The DNA here is from genome assembly GCF_000383975.1 of Natronorubrum tibetense GA33. Lineage (NCBI taxonomy): Archaea > Methanobacteriati > Methanobacteriota > Halobacteria > Halobacteriales > Natrialbaceae > Natronorubrum > Natronorubrum tibetense. Next base: position 2,366,934 of record NZ_KB913017.1, read on the forward strand.
GCGCCGGTGATCGAGATTCGCGTTTCCGGCGCGCGTTCGACCCGAACCACGTCGGCGGGCGTCCCGAGGGCGACACCGAAGACGTCGAAGCCACTCCCGAGGTTCGCACTCGTCGCCGGTGCCCGCACGGTGAGCATGCCGATTGCTTCCGAGACTGCAGGCAAAAAGGTAGCGGACCGCGACGGCCCGATGGGCGATCGATCCCCCAGCGGGGCGACGGTCCAGTCGAACGGTTCGTTCGCGAGCGCGTCCGACGCTATCTACGACGCGTTCTCCCGTCCGCTGCTCGAGGCCCGGTTCGGCTCGTCCACACCCGCCGTCAGCGCGCCGTAGGTGCTCGAGAGAGGGCCGACCTGCGGAACGACTATCGCTGAGGCTCTGAAACGCCGCTCGACGCGCTCTCCACTCGACAAGCGATCGTGAAAACAGCGAACACGGATTCCGGACGTCTTCGGCGGATCGCCGCCGGCAACTCCCACCGAGGGCGATCGGCTATCGCGGTTCGATTCGATTCGAGCGCGGACCGTTACTCGTCGTCCGTGTTCCCGAACGTGAACACGTCGTCGTCGTTTTCGACAGTGTCGTCCGCGTCGTCCTGGCTGCTGGTGTTTTCGACCTCGTCCTGATCGCCAGTGCTCTCGCCGTCGGTCGCTTCGGACCCTGCGTCGGTCTCGGGTTCGGTCTCCTCGACCGGTTCGAGCGGTTCTGCGATTTCGTCACCGAACTGTTCTGCACCGCTGTCTCCGAGCGGATCGGGAGCGTCTTCACCCGGCTCCGTAGCGTCGTCTCCGAGCGGATCGGTGCCGTCGTCAGCGGCTGGTTCGGGCTCCGACTCGGATGCCGGTTCGCCGGCCGCGTGGTCCGCGTCGGTCTCCTCGTCGATCCCGAGAATCTCTTCGGCACCGAGTTCGGTCGCGCCACCCGCCGTCTGATCGGCGTCGGTCGCCGATGGCTCTTGCTCGGTGTCAGCTGCTGTCGCCGGTTCGGCGTCGGTCTCGGCGGGCTCCGACTCGAGCGCGTTGGGGGCCGATCCCGGGCCGGCCGACGGCTCGCCACCGATCCCCGACTGGGCCGCCGTGTCGGTCGACTCGGTCTGGAACGTCTCGGTCGACCGCTCCGAATCCGATTCGGTCGGTTCAGCGGAGTCACCGGTCTCAGACTGGCTCGACTCGAGCGTGATCCCCTGGCCCTGGCTTCGTTCGTCCGTTGCCGTGTTAGCCCGCTCTGTGGACGCCTCGTCGTCGGTCTCGAGTCCAGGCAGGTCCGGATCGTCGTCCTCGTCGAAGTCCAGTTCGAGATCCGCGCGGTCGGCGTCGGTATCGAACCGGTCGAGCGCCTCGGAGAGCTCTGCGGCCTGTCCGGAAAGATTCGAGGCGGACTTCGTCACTTCGGTCAGTGCGGTGGTCTGCTCTTCGGCCGCCGCGGCAACGTTTTCGGCTTCGGAGGTGGTCTCCTCGGAGACCGTCGCGGCATCGTCGACCATCGCGACGACTTCCTGCGTCGAGGCGGCCTGCTCTTCGGTCGCCGCGGAGATCTCCTGGACACCGATGTTGGTCTCCTGTGCGAGGTCGGCGATCTCTTCGAGCGCCTTCACGGCTTCTTCGACCTGTTCGCCGGCGTCTTCGATGTTCTCGCTGGTACCTGCGACTTCGTCGGCGGACTGTTCGGTCCGCTCGCGGATCGCCTCGAGGCGGTCTTCCGCCTCGTCGGCCGCTTCCGCGACGTCCTCGGAGAGGGCCTTGACCTCCTTTGCGACCACGGAGAAGCCTTCGTCGTCCTGTCCGCCCGCCGCGGAGCGAGAGGCTTCGATGTTGGCGTTCAGTGCCAGCATGTTTGTCTGGCGCGCGATCTCCGAAATCGTCGCGATCAGTTCGTCGATCTGCTGGACCTCCTCCTCGAGCCGGCGGATCTCGTCGACGGCACCGCCCGCTTCCGTCTCGATCTGGTTCATCGCAGCGATGGCCTCCTGGGCCGCCTGCTGACCCTTTTGGCCGGTGTCGACTGTCCGTTCCGCGATGTCTGCGACCTCGTTCGAAGAGGCGGCGATCTCTTCGGTCGTCGTCGAGAGGCCGCTCATCTCCTGGTTGACCGACTGGAGCGACTCGTTCTGTCGCTCCGCACCGTCTGAGATCTCCTGGATCGATTCGGTGACCTGCTGGGAGGCGGATCGAACCTCTTCGCTCGAGGCGGTCACCTGCTCGGAGGCGGTCGCGACGTCGGTTGCGAACCGGTTGAGTTCGGCCACCGTCCCCTCGATCTCCTCGAGCATCTGGTTGAACTCGTCGGCGATCTCCGCCATCGCCTCGTTATCGCTTTCGGCGTCCATCCGAGCGGTCAGATTACCGTCGGCGGCCGCCTCCATGACGTCGCTGTACTCGTCGGCTTTCTCCTCCAAGTGACCGTTAATCTCTTCCACCCGCTTGCGTTCGCGTTCGGCGTCCTCGCGGGCGGCTTCGGCCTCTTCGATCTGTTCGCGGAGGGCGACGCGCATCGAGTCGAACCCGTTGTACAGTCGGCCGATGTTGTCGACGCGTTTGGTTTCTAAGTCGACGTCGAGATCGCCCTCTTCCATCTTGCTCGCTTTGTCGGTGAGGCGGTCGATCGAGACGGCCGTGTTCCGTCCGAGTACGGCACCGATCAGGCCGATCATGAGCACGCCTGCGAGCGTCGCGTAGATACCCCAGTCGTTGACGGTGTTGACGAATCCGTACGCCTGACTCTCGGGTTCGTGGGTCACGACGACCCAGTCGGTCCCCAGTACGCGTGCCGAACTGACGACGTAGTCCTCGTCGTCGCTGAAGTCGTAGGCAGTGGTGTCGAAGCTCAGCGCGGATCCGGGAACCTGATGCGTTCCGGCGCCTTCGGTTCGTGCCGGCTCGACGATGGTGTCGGCGTTCTGGTCGCCGTAGGCGAGACCGAGCGTCTCGTGGTCTTCGCCGTAGCCCTTGTTGTCGGCCATGACGTTGTTATCACCGTCGACGACCATCGTTGTGATCCCGTCGTCGTCGGCGAGGCGGTTCGCGTGCGCCTCGAGTTCCGCCGTGTAGACGATGGCCCTGTCGTCTTCGTTCGGAACCGACAGCACGTAGGTCATCACGGTAACTTGCTCATCGCCGAGTTCGCGGTCGACGGTGTAGGCCTCGGAGACCCACGGAACGCCCTCCGTTTCGGCGGCTTCCTCGTAGGCTTCTGCAGGGACGCCGTCGATCTCGTCGACCGTCGTCGGCTCTTCGCCTCCGGTGTCGAGGTTCGTACTCGCGAGGACCGTCTCCTCGTCGGTGTCGACGTAACTTATCGCGTGTGTGTCCGCGTCGAGGTGTTCCTCCCAGTCGAGGAACCGTTCTTCGATCGCGTCCGGTTCGTCACTGGCGACGACATCGGACCAAGCGATCACCCCGATCGTATGCTCGTTTTGTTCGTTCCACATCTGCAGATTCTGTGCTTCCTGGCTGGCGAACGACGTGTGATCGTCCTGTACACGATCCTCCACCTGATCCGTGATTCCAGCGGTCGCACCGAATCCGACCAGCCCAACCCCCAAACCGAGTATCAATAGCACGATCCCGAACTTGACCGCGTATCGACGGCGGATAGCTGATGGTACCAATCGTCGAAAGACGTCCATAGATACAGTAGGGGTGAGAGTGTCCCTACATAAATTGTCAGCCGCCGTTATCGGAGCTGATAATCAATTATCAAAGTGGTATTTTCACCGGGGGGAGAGATAGCTCTCCATTCGGTCGAAAAACTCTCTCCCCGTGTTGAAATTTGTTCTGAGGCGGCGTATCCGGAAAGATCTTCCAATCAGTACGCTGTGTCGAAACTGCGTTCACGCCGTTCGACCGTTGTGAGATACTCTCCATAACTGTTAAGAAATGGAGGGCGGAATTTCAAACTAACATGACCGAAGAGAGGTGCAGGGATGCACGTACTTTGTCGACCGCGTCTTCTACACTGGAGCGCCGTACACTCCTCAAAGCGGCAGCGGGTGGAGCGGCCGGTGTCTCGGTGGCGGGGTGTCTCGATGCGTACGAAACCGTCGCCGGCTCGAGCGACGGCGAGGAACCGATCACGATCGGGATACTGACGCCGGATCCGAACAGCGACTTCATCGGTCGATCGATCGAACACGGGGTCGAACTCGCCGTCGACCAGCTCAACGACGAGGATGGGATTCTCGGCCGAGAGATCGAGACTGTCGTCGGCGACACGAACGGCAGTCCGGTTGAGGCCCGCCGTCAGTACGATCGCCTCGTCCTCGAAGAAGGTGCAGACGTCACGATCGGTGTGTTCGCGACCGAAGCGCTGCAGGGGATTATCGACAAGATCGCCGAACAGGAGACGATCCACATCACGGCAGGCTCCGCAACGTCGTCCGTGAGCCAACTCGTCCACGAACAGTACGACGACTACAAGTATCACTTCCGTGCCGGACCGGTCAACGACGTCACGCTGGGCGAGGTGCAACTCGACTTTCTGGACGAGATGGGGCCCGAAATCGGGTGGGACTCGGTCGCGATGCTGGCCGAAGACTACGCCTGGAACGACGGCGTGTGGGAGACGTTCGAGGAGAACTTGCCGACCGACACGACCGACGTGACGATGTGGGACCGGTACTCGCCGGCGACCAACGACTTCTCCGACATCTACGACGCCGTCGTGGAGTCGGGTGCGGACGCCGCCTACATTTCGACCGCCCACACCGGAACGGACGCGATACTGGACTGGGCGATGGACCAGCGGGAGTTCGCCTTCGGCGGCATCCACGTTCCCATGCAACTGCCGGAGTACTACGGCATGGTCGGCGGCGCCTGTCGGTACGGGGTCGGGTACGCCAGCGCGACGGCGACGAGCGAACTGACCGAGTACACCCAGCCGTTCGTCGACGACTACGAGGCGTTCCACGACGGGACCACCCCGGTCTACACCGGTTACATCGCCTACGACGCGGTCAACCTGTTCGCCGAGGCGGTCGAGCGGGCCGACTCCCTCGACAGCGACGTCCTCGTCGACGAACTCGAGGCCACCGAACACACCGGGACGACCGGAACGATCGAGTTCTACGATCGGGATCACCCGCACGCTCACGATGTCGTGTACGGCGAAGACAACGTCCACCCGGTCTTCTTCCAGTGGCGAGAGGACGGCGATGGAGAGGGAATTCAGGAGACGATCTGGCCCCGCGATCAGGCAACCGCTGACTACGTCGACGCCAGCTGGTTGTAGGCGATCGATCGCCCCGTCTGCAGCCGGTTTTGGTGGCGGGGTTCGCTTCGGACGGCGACGGAGGTTTGCTTTGGATGGTGACGGAAGTTCGCTTTGGATGGTGACATCGAGGTGAGAGCGCAGTAGCCGCAAACGAACGACCGTTTCTCGATTCGGCGGCGACTCGAACTGGCTCCGGTTTCGACTCGACCGGTACCGTCATTTCGATGCAGATTTGGCCACCCACATTCACATCGGAAATAATCTAATTAAACGAGAGTAAACCAAACATACATTTCCTCGTATCCGGTAGTTGGCGTCGAAGCTCCACTGATTCTTCCGTATCGTTCCGTCCTGTACTATTTGCCCACAAACATTAAGGAACCAAGGAGATAACAACTGCATGGTATGAATAAACGTGGGTGTCGTGGTGAGGGCGACTTCGGTTCGAACGGGCGACCCGGGTCGCTAGACCGACGGACGCTGCTCAAAGTGACTGCCGGCGGGACCGCAGGTGTCTCTCTCGCGGGCTGTCTCAGTTCCTACGAGTCCATTACCGGAGCCAGCGGCGACGAGGAGACGATCACGATCGGGATGCTGGCTCCCGAACCCGAGAGCAACTTCGTCGGCCGGTCGATGGCTCAGGCAGCCGCGGTCGCCGTCGACGAACTCAACGAGAACGGCGGTATCGACGGCAAGGAGGTCGAACTGGCCGTCGGCGATACGAACGGGAGCCCGCTCGAGGCCCGCCGGCAGTACCAGCGGCTCATCCTCGAGGAGGGTGCGGACGTGACGGTTGGAACCTTCGCGAGCGAGGCGCTCGTCAACATCATGGACGACATCGCCGAGCAGGAGACCCTTCATCTCACCACCGGCTCGGCGACTCAGATTGCAAGCCGGCGAGTGCACGAGGAGTACGACCGCTACAAGTATCACTTCAGGGTCGGGCCGACAAACGACGTCGACCTCGGTCGGGCACAGATCAACTTCATGAACGATGTCGCGACCGATATCGGCTGGGAGTCGATCGCGGTGCTCGCGGAGGATTATCCCTGGGCTGACGAACCGTGGCGCATCTATCAGGACCAGCTCGGCGACACCCCCGTCGATGTCGTGATGGAGGAGCGCTATCCGCCGGCGACGAACGATTTCTCGGAGATGTACGACGAGGTCGTCGAGGCGGGCGCCGACGCGGTGTTCATCTCGACCGCACACACGGGTACCGACGCGCTCCTCGACTGGTCGTACCCGAACCGCCCCGATCCCCAACCCCAGCCGCAGCCGTTCGCGTTCGGCGGGATCCACGTCCCGATGCAGTTGCCGACGTACTACGAGGACACGAACGGTGCGTGTCGGTACGGGCTGGGCTACTCGGCCGCGACGGAGGAGAGCGAAATCACCGAGGTGACGCCGCAGTTCATTGATCGCTATTACGACACGTTCGACTCCTACCCACAGGATATGGGCTACTACACGTACGATTCGGTCGCGCTGTTCGCCGAGGCCGTCGAGCGCACCGGGACGACGGAAACCGACGAACTGATCTCGGAACTCGAGGAAATCGAGTACACCGGTGCGACCGGAACCGTTGAGTTCTACGATACGGACCACGATCACGCGCACGACCGAGTGTACGACGAAACGGACGATACGACGGTTGGCATCTACTTCCAGTGGCAGGAAAACGACGACGGCGAGGGCGTCAGAGAGGTCATCTGGCCCGAGTCGTACGCGACGAGCGAGTACGTAACGCCACCGTGGCTCGCAGACCGGTGACGAACGCTTCATCGTTCACATAACTGCAAAGAAGAAGCCCACCCCTTTAGGAGTGGGAGGGGTCCGACACCGGTGCGTTCGTCGTCGGCCGAAATCCTTCGAGACTCGTGTTCCAGTAGCCACTCTCAAAAAATCAGTTCTGATAGTCGCTTGGCAACTATTATCATAGGTAGCTGTGAACGGAGTTCAATATGACCGGGCCCGAGGGCCACGATACGGAGGACCGAACGCACTCGAGTGCGAGAGGAGGACGGCGACGACTGAATCGGCGGACCCTGCTCAGAACGACAGGAGGGACCATCGCCGGCGTCTCCTTCGCGGGCTGTCTCAGCTCTTACGAGACTATGGTCGGGAGCAGCGCCGAGGAGGAATCGGTGACGATCGGGGTATTGGCCCCGGATCCGGACAGCGACTACATCGGTCAGTCGATCGTCCGAGCCGCGGAGGTCGCTGTCAGCGAACTCAACGAGAACGGCGGGATCGACGGCCAGGACGTCGATATGGTCGTCGGCGATACGAACGGGAGCCCGCTCGAGGCGCGTCGCCAGTACCAGCGACTCGTCCTCGAGGAAGGGGCCGACGTGACGGTCGGCGTCTTCGCGAGCGAGGCGCTCATGAACATCATGGGCGACATCGCCGAGCAGGAGACGATTCATCTCACCTCGGGCGCGGCGACGACGGCGGCCAGCAGACTCGTACACGAGGAGTACGATCGGTACAAGTACCATTTCCGGGTCGGGCCGAACAACGACGCCGACCTCGGGCAGATGCAGATCGACCTCATCGACGACATGGGCCCGGACCTCGGCTGGGAGTCCGTTGCGCTCCTCGCGGAAGATTACCAGTGGACCGAACGGCCGTGGGAGGTCTATCAGGAACAACTCGGGGATACGGGCGTCGAAATCGCGATGGAAGAGCGGTATCCACCGGCGACGGACGACTTCTCGGAGCTCTACGACGAAGCCGAATCGGTGGGTGCCGACGCGGTATTCATCACGACGGCCCACACCGGGAACGAGGCGCTTCTAGACTGGTCGTACCCGAATCGACCCGACCCCGAGCCCCAGCCGCGACCGTTCGCGTTCGGCGGCATCCACGTCCCGATGCAGTTGCCGGCGTACTACGACATGGTTGGCGGGGCGTGTCGATACGGCGTCGGTCAAACCAGTGCGACGGCGACCAGTACGATCACCGAGAAGACCCAGCCGTTCGTCACGGCCTATCAGGACGCCTTCGACGGTTCGAACCCCGTCTACACGGGCTATCACACCTACGACGCGGTCATGCTGTTCGCCCACGCGGTCGAGGAATCGGGAACGCTCGATGCCGACGCCCTCGTCGGGACTATCGAGGACGCCTCGTTTACCGGTGCGGCCGGCACCGCGGAGTTCCACGATCGGAACCACGAGTTCACACACGATCTCATCTATCGGAAGGAAGACACCCTCTACTTCCAGTGGCAGGAAAACGAAGACGGCGAGGGCGTCCAGGAGGTCGTCTGGCCCGAGGAACAGGCCACCGCCGACTACGTAACGCCGCCGTGGCTCGCGTGAACGCGCTGACCGTTTCGAACGCCTTCCATTACGCCGCCGAGACGGACCTGTACGCGGCAAGTGGGACGATATCGCGAAGCGACACTCCAACGCGAACCCGGCGTCAGAACAGGTAGCGTTCCTCGAGATCCTGCGGTAGAATAATCTCGATCTCACCGCTCGATTCGTACTCGTGGACCGTCTCGACTAGCGTTTCGAACGCCTCGAGATCCTCGCCCTCGAGGCGGTGGTAGAACATCGACGTGATGCCTCTCATCTCGGCCGTCCGCTCGAGCGCTCGCTCGACGCGCTCGACGTCGGGTTCGCCGATGCGGGAGGCCAGCCGCGTGTTCGTGGTGTATCCCTGGACGGGCCGCCCGCCGGCGAAGCCGATCGAGTGGTAGTCGTCGACGAGTTCGATCGTCGTTGCGTCGTACTGGCCGAACGGGTACGCGAAGTACTCGGCGTCGTCTTCGAACCCCTGATCGATGAGCCACTCCTTCCCGTCGCGGATCTCGGCTTCCTGCTCCGCCGCGCTGAGTTCGGGCAACCGCGGGTGACTCATGGTGTGATTCGCGACGCACCAGCCGGCGTCGTGGAGTTCGTGGACTTCGTCGGTCGTCACCCGCGGATCCCCGCCGGCTTCACCGCGTTCGACGTAGTCGGGGTTGATGAACGTGACCGCCGGATAGCCGTACTCCTCTAAGATCGGCAGCGCCTTCGTGTAGTCCGTCTTGTGAGCGTCGTCGAACTGGATCATCACCTTCCCCGTCTCCGGCCGGGGCGTGAAGTGGAAGTCGTCGAACCAGACCGTCCGCTCTTGGCCCTCGCCCGTGCTTATCTGAAGGTGTACCTCGTCGACGCTTCCCGCGTCGAACCCGTCGTCGACGTCTGTCACGCCGAAGTTGTACCGATCGAGCGGCAGATCGGGGGTGATCCCGCGCCGATACTCGATCGAGTTGCGTTCGCTGTCGACCAGTCGGAGCCACGGGACGACGAGGTTGTCCGACGCGACCGCGACGCCGGGAACGACGTCAGTCAATTCGCGAGACTCCGAGAACGTTTTTGCGAGTCTGGCACTCCCTTCCGTCACCTCAAACCGAGCGCTCTGCGAGCCGATGAGCGCTCGGCTCTCGTCGGCCGTCAGCGTACCGCCAGTGACGTCCCAGACGTCGAGGTCTTCGAAGTCGTCGTCGGTTCCCGCGGCGTCGGGGTAGTCCCGCGACTCGTCACCGTTGCCGGTCGAGGTCGATCCGTCGTCGTCGCCGTTTCCCGAATTCGAGTCGAGAAACGTGGCGTCGGTACAGCCGGCGAGCCCAGCCGCTGCTGACGTTGCGACGGCGAGGTACGTTCGTCGGTTCATTGACGAGAAAACAGATCAGCAATCACTATTGTTACGCAGCCGTTACTGTCACTCTCCGAAAAGAAACCAAAATCTAAACGGTTGTTCGGCGACCGTTCTACTCGCCGAGCGATCGGCCGAATGGCGTTTACAGCCGTCGTACGGGACGATTCAGTCCTCGAGATCCTCGTCGCTGACTCCAACGGCCTTCGAGACGTCGGCGTCGTCGGGTTCAGCCTGTCCACCGACGATGAGTTCGCCGTCTTCGGTTTCGACGTAGACGTCGTCCGCGAACCCGCCCTCGGCGTGGGGATGCTCGGGGTCTTCGAGTCGTTCGGGCGTCGAAGGTGCCTCGGGAAGCCCCTCCGGCGGTGCGAACTGGCCGAGCGGGTCGTCGATCGTGATATCCCAGCGCCCGAAGAACTCCCCGTAGCGGTCGTGGTGGGCCTCGAGCTCATCGATCGGGATCTCCATCATCTCGGTCCAGCCGTGGTTGTAGAAGTCGAAGTTAGCCTGAATGTGGGTGATTTCGCGGGCCTCGGCCTCCGAGTACTCCTCCTGTAGCGCCTTCAGATAGCTATCCATCGTCGCGTCGAAGAGCGCGTCGAGTCGCTCCTTTCGCTCGTCTGCGTGCTCGGGGTCGGCTTTCCCGAGGAAGATCTTGGTGTGCATGCGAACCAGCCCCGACGTCGCGACCGAGCGAACGACCGGCGTCTCGAGAGCCTTGCGAGAAGCAAAGTGACGAACGTTTTGACGGAGTTTCATATCGCCGTCTACGGAGGGACACGTCAATAACGGTTTGGCTAACGACGTACCCCGGTCGGGTGACCGGCGGACGACATTCGCCCGGTTCGGAACTGTCAAAAACAACGGCAAATCGTGCAATATTCAGAATTGGAACGGAGCCAGCGTCGTTTCGCTACCGACCGTTACAATATTTGGAAGATAGATCACGATCGTTGTCTTCGATCAGGCAGCTGGACGAAATAGACGAGATAGCAACCCACTTTAACCCGCATTACGAACGTTCTGGATATGACCCAGTACGTGATCATCGGTGACGGGATCTCGGGCAGCTCGGCTGCCGAGACCCTCCGGGAAGAAGACCCGGATGCGAAGATTACCGTCATCACCGATGAGGGGGAGCCACTGTACAATCGGATTCTCATCAAGGAACACGCGAAAGGAAAACTCCCCGAAGCCCCCATCTCGATCCACGAGGAAGAGTGGTACGAGGAACGCGACATCGAACTCTCGCTCAACACGCACGTGACGAGCGTCGATACCGACGAAAACATCGTCCACACCCACGACAGCGGTGACATCCCCTACGATAAGCTGCTGGTCGCGACGGGCGGGACGCCGACGCAGTTGCCCGTCGACAACAGCGATGCCGACGGGATCCACCACTTCTGGACGTTCCAGGACGCACGCGGGATCCGCGAGAGCGCCGAAGCGGCCGACGAAGCCGTCGTCGTCGGTGCCGGTCTCCTCGGTATCGACTTCGCCGCGGTCTGTGGTGCACAGGGTGTCGACGGCAAGTATCTGATGCGCGGCGATCGGTGGTGGCGCTACGCGCTCTCGGGTGAGGGTGCGGAGATCATGCACGAGGGAATGCGCGACGTCGGCGTCGAACCCGTCTTCGACAGCGGCGTCGACCACTTCGAAACCGACGACGACGGCGCCGTGACCGCGGCCGTCGATCCGAACGGCGAGCGTTACGACTGTGACTTTGCCGGCGTCGCCATCGGCCTGACGTTCAACACGGAGTTCCTCCGCGGAGCCGGTCTCGAGCAGGACAACGGCATCCTCGTCGACGAGTACATGCAGACCAACGTCGACGACATCTACGCGGCCGGCGACATCACGCGCTTCTACGACGTGTTGCTTGGCGAGCAGGCCCAGAACGGATCGTGGGGGTCGGCCAAAGAACAGGGCCGCGTCGCCGCGGTGAACATGGCGGCCGACGCCGAGGAAGAGGAGTTCCAGTGGGTCTCTTCGTACTCGATCACCCACTTCGACTTCCCGTTCCTTTCTTTCGGCCATCCCACCCTCGGCGACGAGCACGCCGAGCGCAAGTACAGCGACACCGAGTGGCGTCGCGTCGCGTTCAAGGACGGCAAGATCGTCGGCGGTGTCCTTATCGGGGACCTCTCGCCACAGAGCAAATTCAAACAGCTCATGCGCGAACAACGCGTCGTCTCCGATCAGGCCGAGGTCCTCCTCGAGAAACAGGTCGACCTCGATAACCTCGCGCCGGAACAGGAACAGTAATCTCGCGAGCGGTCGATCAACGCCGCCGATTGTCACCGATTTTCTCGCCCGGGTTCCCATCGATACTGTCCGAAGAGCGTTCGGTCTCCGCGTTGGCACTTCGTTTCACTGGTCTGTCCGCAACAGTTACATACTGAAAGACATTCGGTAACAATGAACTTGGCCTCCAGTGAAATCCTCCGGCGATCGCGACACCTCGAGCGAGTCGAGTCAGTGACGGCTGAGGCGACCGTTCGTCACGTCGATCAACTCGATACGGAGACACTGGACGCGTTTTATAGCGCACTGACGGCCGACCGGCCGGTTTCGGAGGCCGACGTCGACCTCGAGTCGGGTGAGGTGATCGTCTTCACCGACTACTACCGCGTCGCTCGCGCCTGATACGGACGAACGTACTGAGTCGGTGAATTCGTCGAACCCACTTCGTTAGATGGCCATTTCAGTGAGCTTTCCGCACACTACAACTGCGTACTGTTCGATGTTCTCCAGTACATGACACTCAGATTATGCTGTCATCATAACTGCTTATGGAGCGAGGAGATGTCTCTCCTCTATGACCGATTCGAGTAGCGACGAGTTCGACCCAACAGCGCCAGATCAACGGGAGATCGGCCGTGAAATGGTTGACGACAGTACGGGACTCGGTTCGGTGATGGCCCATGCCTATCGCGGAGAGATAGACCGAGTGGGGACGTGGCGGCAGCGCCTCGACGAGTCGACGACGTGGGCGGTGACGCTGATGGCAGCAATCTTGACGTGGGCGTTTTCGAGTCCCGATAACCCACACTATATCTTGCTGATCGGAGTCCTTATCGTCACCATCTTTCTGGGCATCGAAGCACGGCGGTACCGGGACTACGACGTCTTTCGCTCTCGTGCTCGAGTGATCCAAGAGAACCTGTTCGCAAACGCCCTCGATCCGTCCCAAGGCATTGAAAGTCACGACTGGCGAGCGGAACTGAGCAGGGACTATCGCAGGCCGACGCTGAAAGTCTCGGTATACGAAGCACTCGCAAACCGGCTCCGGCGTGTGTACCTTGCTCTGCTCAGTGTCCTCTTGGTCGCGTGGGTCTTCAGGATTACAGCGTTCGCGCCGCGCCAGGACTGGCTGACAACCGCTGGAATCGCTCGTATCCCCGGGATAGGTGTGGTTGCCGTTGTGGGTGTGTTCTACGTCGTACTGTTGGGCGTCACCTTCTGGCCCCACGAGCGCCATGCCAAGGGTGAATTCCGTGAAGGGGACCCGGACGACTGGAAAGAGAACCGATAAATTCGTTCTCTGTATGCATCAACAGGGGTATTGAAGCTACCAGCTGAGAAGAGTTTCAACAATGCCCACTTTCCCTCTACTGATCACACCTCGGATTTCGTTCGCTCTCTATGGGGCTGAATTTGTCGATCACTACATTTTTCGAGCTGTACACTTCCAAATTACTGCTGTTGACTACATGACCTGCTCAATAACGAGGCGTCCAGAATCCTGGTTTTGTTGAAATCCTATTCTTCAGGTGTATTTTAGCGTGAAACGCACGCTCACTACACGTGCTTATTGTGTACTCTTTTAGTGGGCCGTGTTTAGACGCTAGTAATATTGCCTCTATGTCGAGAATTCTAGGAAATGAAGCGAGCACAGGTGGATGTGCACTCCAAACTGGCCCGCTTCACCGAACGATGCGTCGAATTGTCTCAAAAAGCTGTCGGAAGCGGTTCGAAAGAACCTCTCAGCAAAGGAAAAGATGGCTACGCCGACTGGGTGATCGTAGCGATCCACGGTCTTCGAGAATACCTCGATCACTCCTACCGACGGTTGCTAGACGTTCTTCGAGAAATGCCTGCTATTGTCGCCAAACTCGGTCTTTCACCGGATGAGCTGCCGGACCTCACCACCGTTTGTGCTCGAAAACAAGATCTCAAGATGCCCGTCTGGCGGATGCTGTTACAGCTGTCGGCGGAACTATTCGATACCGGAGAGGTCCAAGCAATCGACTCAACCAGCATCGCTCATCGCTCGTCCAGCCATAACTACGCAAAGCGCGTTAAAGGAACGTTTGAGTCGGTTAAGACCACTATTCTCGTAGACTGTTCTACGCGGGCTATTCTCGACGTACACTGCTCGGTGAACCTACCACATGACACGCAGATTGCGTGACAAGTCCTGAAAAGAAACCTGAACAACGTAGATACCGTCGTCGCTGACAAAGGGTTTGATTGGGATGAACTCCGGCAGATGCTGCGAAACGAGGGAATTAGACCGGTAATCAAGCACCGTGAGTTCTACTCGCTCGACGCCGCACACAATGCTAGGATTGATGATGAAACCTACCATCAACGGTCTATCGCAGAATCGATATTTTTCGCACTGCGCAAACGTTTCGGTTCGACACTTAAGACAAGAACGTGGTTTGGACAGTTCCGAGAGCTCGTCCTTAAGTCCGCCGTGAAAAACATCGAACAATCGCTCAGGGCCTAAATCTGATGATATCGACCGTCTAAACAAGACCGCTGGCGCTATATCGTCCGACTCTACCGACCACGTGAAGAGGTTCTCGATGGAAGCTATCAGTTTCCCGAGGCCGAGCCGATCGAGTGAGACGGTCGTCCTCGGGGACGGATCTGTTTCAGCTGCGATCTCTCGAACCTCGCTGAGCCGTCCGAACGGATAACGGCTCGAATCCGAGGCGGCCGGCGTGGCGTCTTCGGTCAGTCCTCCACGGCTGTTTCAGACGTTTCATGTGTCGAACCCTGGGGCGATTCGGAGCGGTCGGTTCGTTCGTCGGCTTCTGGTATCTCCCGTGGCAAGAACGTCGATGCGACGAGCAAGAGCAACACGACCAGTACGAGGAGGAGCAACGTCGCCCGCTGGGCGTCGAACATCGCAGCCTCGAAGATCTCCTCGAGCAACTGTTGTTGTGTCGGAGTGAGTCGGTCCAGAAACTGTTGTTGTGTGGCTTCGGTCGCCGTCTCCGCTGCGTCCTCGAGGGCGATCACCAGATCGTTTCGTTGCGACGCTGAAACGGTCACGTGTTCCGCTCGGAGGACCCCGTCGACGACGCTCCCGTAGAACCGTCCGAGAAAATACGAGCCGACGACCGCTGTCCCCAGGGCGAATCCGATCGAACTGCTCACGTTCAGGACGGCGGATGCCTCGGGGGAGTCCGTGGTCGGGACAGCTGACATCGTCATATTGCCAATCTGTGCCACGATGAGTCCGACACCGGCCCCGTAAAGCGCCACTGGAAGAAGCATCCGGCCGATCGTCTGACCGGGACCCGTCTGCTCGTACAGTACCAGCAGTCCAGCGCCCATACACACGATGCCGACCTGGACGAGCGTCTTCGGTGAGATGTATTTCCGCCAGCCGGTCGTAAACGTCGCAAAGAGGATCGATGCGATGGAATACGGCAACAGCGCGAGTCCGGTTTCGAAAGCGGTGTACCCGAGTACTGCCTGGAGATAGACCGGGAAGATAAACATGAAGCCGGCCGAGACTATCGAGCGTATATTGTACGTTATAATGCCGGCTAAAAAAGGGCGGTTCGTCAGTACGTGTAGCGGAACGAGCGGCGACTTCCCGGCGCGTTCCAGTCGGTGTTCGTACTGAACGAGCGCGGCGAACGCGAGCAGTCCGACCCCGAGAAACCAGATCGCCGGCGACGTCCCGAACGGATTGAACTGCATCTCGCCGACGACGAACGGCCGCCGTTCGACCAACCACCCGTACTTTCCGCTCAGGAGGAATCCAGCGACGAGCGACGTCGCACCGACGATGGACAGTGCCGTCCCACCTTTATCCAGCGAACTGCGCGATTCCGACAGCGGGTTCGGAGTCACGTACTGAACGAAGAAGAGAATAATCCCCGCACCGAGGATTTGGAGAGAAAATCCCCAGCGCCAACTTGCGTACGTGGTTAGTGCCCCACCGATAATCGGTCCAAGAGTCGATCCAACCCCGTGAACGCCAGCCAGCAGGCCGAACGCCTTTGCCCGGTCATCGTCTTCGTAACTGACTGTCAATACAGTGAACGTCAGGGGAAATATCACAGCGGCCGCGGAACCCTGGACGAGTGACCAGCCGAGATAGAGGACCGTCGTGTTCCAGCTAATCGCCGCCACCAGCGTTCCGCCGGCGTAGACGGTCAGTGCGACTGCCATCACACGCCGAGGACTACGCCGAGACGGCAGCGTACCGGCTGGGAGAATTAGCGCAGCTATCACCAGCGAGTAGAGTGAAACCGCCCCTTGAATCACGGTGACCGTGGTATCGAATTCGTCCACCATCGTGGGAATCGCCACGTTCATCAGGGAGGCGTTGACAACCACGATGAACGTTGTCAGACTCACGGCGATTGCCGGAGCCCAGTACTGTACCCTCGTCCGCAACTCCTTAGATATAGACGTATCCCCCTTTGAAGGAAACTCGTCCGGGGTCATAGAGTGGTCTCATGCTTTTGACCGCCAAATAACCGGGATGTGGTCAGGTACGTCGATTGGTCAGCGACTGGCGAGACACCGAGTGTCTTTATACTACCAGCGAATGTGATCGAGAAGGCGAGATACACCCCCTCATCGTCAGAACGCTACTTTTCAGCCCCATCGAGGGTTCCTGTGGAGAGTCTCGTGAAGTGCCTGGAGAATTCTCCTCGAGCGCCTGAAAATAGAGGATCACCCGACGATGTTGTTGACAGTGATCACGACGAAGATGAGGATCACGATTTCGCTCACGATCCACGAGTGTGTGTTCATCCAGGTGCGAACCTTCGGAAGGAGCGTCTCCGCACGGTTACCGATCGTAACCAGGGCGAGCGATGGACCGGCCAGGAACAATAGCGTCAGTAAGACGAACCCGGCCGCGTACCACAGCGGATCGCCGTGACTCGCGAGGTAGGTCCCGACGGTGATCGACGTGAGAATGTCGGTTGGAAAGAATCCCAATAGCAGGAATCCGAGTCGAAACGAGAACGTCGGGTTCGCAGTCTCGAGTTTGCCCATCCACGTCGGCGGCTCCGATTGCTCGCGCTTCAGGTAGACGTTCACCATCGCGGCAAGGAGAACGACGAGCACGAGCAGGTGCACCAGCCGATTCGACCCGCCCTGACGAACGCCACTGCCGAAATAATACGCGAGCGTGACGATGAGACTGATCGAGAGAGAGGCACCGAAGACGAACGCGGCTGAATTCCGTCGCCAGTCTTCGCTCGTGGCCAGAAAGATGGCGCTGAGGATTTGCGGCCCGCCGATCATGACGAATACCAAGGGGAGAACCACCAGGAAGTTCATCGGTCGAGGATTACACGCATGGTCGCGGCCTGTCCGTGGACACTCGAGATTGTCGGCTCACGGCTAGAACTGACGTCGATCGGAAACCACGGTTCGAGTGTCGGTAGTTGATTATACTCATATGACTTTCGACCGAATACACTGCCCACCGACATTATAGCCCACTCCTGTGAGAGATCGTCGATAGCCAGAGTTGTTGCTGAAAATCAAGCGGATGAGGACACCGCTGACACGGTGCCGATCACGGCGAGTCAACGGTCGCCCGGAACGTTCGAGACACCCAACTGGGATCAGGAATCGCTCGAGGGAATCCGCAATGCGCTCATCACGGTCGGAGAGACGATTGACGACTCCCGGGGCGTGTGGGACGACGCCGCCGAAGGAGAGTACCTCGTGATGGTAACGGGCAGATTCGTGACAAGAATCGAAACAATCAGTGCTACTGAATAGTTAGTTCACGAGTTTCGACCTGAGATCAGCAGTTGTGGGGTGTTGAATAGATTCTCTAGGCCTTGTTTGAACGCGTGATCTTACGGGTGTGAGTCCTCGATGGCGCGTTCGATGTTTCGGACCGCGGATTTCATGACAAGCTCACGGAATTGACCGAACCAGTTCCTCGACCAGAGTGTATCGCCGTATCTGCGCCGAAGACCGAAAAATACCGATTCAGCGTTCGAACGCTGGTGATACGCTCGATCCTTGATGAGCAAATTTCTCGACCATCCCCGCATTCCAGGATCTCGCTGCGGGATCAGCGGTGTGACACTTTCCGCACGCAATCTCGTGCGAAGCTCCTCCCAGTCGTAGCCCTTATCGGCAGCGACAGTCGCCAACTTGTCGAGATTCCGCACTAACACCTGCCAGCCGACCTGTGTATCATGCGGTTGTTTCATCGAACAGTGTATGTCGAGAATCGCACTGGTTTTACAATCAATGAGCAGCGTCGTCTTCACCGCCTCGAACGTGTAGTCCGTCCGTTTTGCGTAGTGCTGGCTAGCTTGGACGCGATCAACACCGGTTGCGTCGATCGCCTGCACATCACCGAGATCATACAGTTCGGCGGACTGATCGAGAATCGCTCGCCACCGCTTCATTGGAATCGCCTGCTTTCGCGTACACACCGTCGAGAAGTGTGGGACCGTTTCAGGCGTCAATCCGAGTGATTTCGTCATTCTCGGCATCTCACGGAGGACGTCCATCAGCTTCCGGTACGGGTGGCCGAGATACTCTTTTAACCCCTGGACGGCGAGAATCACCCAGTCAGCGTAACCTTCTTCTCCCGGACGGTAGGCCGGAGCTGGCTGGCCAACGACGGCTTTTTGGGCGAGCGACACAACCTTCTCTGTGAAGCGGGAGGTCTTCGTGTGCACAACGAACCCATCCCGCTTCACTTCCTAGTAGATTTGGCATTTTCATCGAGCTACTAGCACGGCGATACGAATTCGATTGGCTCTACACTGCTGAAGTTTGAGCGTCTAAACAAGGCCCTTTTAGTGTATCAAACGCACGAATAGCTATGCTCTGGACGATATTGATCGGATTTCTGGTTGTCGTGATCGGAACGTATATCGGCGCAAGGATGGCGCTTCGGTCGTTCTTTGGTCGAGATTTCGTCGATCCCGAGACGGGTGAATTCACCCTGCCCGAGTCTGCTTTCGATGATTCGGTAAAGGAGAGCGATCGATAGGTACCGGTCATGTACTTACCGCAGAGGGTACCAAACCTATCATGTTCTAAGGATTTCAACAGAGCCAGAATCCTGTATTCGCACATCGTACTGGTGGTCGTTGTGGTCCGTCAGATCTACACTAACAGCGCTGCCACCGTTGTTCTCGGTGACGAGCTGATCGAGTGCTGTTGGATCAACGTGGTCAATAATCCTTACACCCGTATCGGCGTGGTACTGTCGGATGCACTCGGAGGTATATCGCTTCAAAACAGCGTCTATAAACCCTCTAGAGGGGCTTTCCTTTTTTATAGAGAATCCTGCTTGGTGGCTGCTCTTTCCCGATAGACACATACGCTGTACCGACATCAATAGCTGCGGTAACTCCTTCGCCTGTACGTACCGTTACGGGTACAAAAACTGCTACTAGATATCCATCTCGAGCAGGGTAAGTGATCAGTTTCGGCCCACCGTTCGAGCCCTTCGGTGACGTTTTCGCGATCCACTGGCTGTCGTCGTGTCGATCGTTCACCGTCACCCAGTTAGTCGGCAGTATCGAAGCCGTTTTCCCCCGTGCGCGTCTTCACTCTCGTATGAACGGCGGTAGCGACATGACCCTGGCGTTCGAACTCGAGGCGCTGAAAGAGCTCGCGTCGCCCGAGAGCGTCTTCGAAGACGCGAGGGGCTGGACCGAGTACATCGGCGTCGTCTCCGAGAAGCCCACCTACGTGGTGACGAACTTCACGCGCAAGAACCGCATCCGACAGGATTTCTTCTCGGGCCCGCGCGGCAAAGCCGAGAGCTTAGAAGGCGTCAAAGATCAGTTCGATACCGATCGCTACGTCCTGATCGCTTCAAGCGAGGAAGACGAACAACTCGCCGAGGAGGTCGGCTGGGAGTATCTCGACGTCGAAGACGCGGCCGAGGCCGCTGACTGGATCGTCGCCTCGAGCGCCGAAGATGACGCGGACGACGCCGAACCGGTTCGCGACGACTGGCCGTAGCTCGCCGACAGCGGCGATTTCGAACCTCCTGTACGTCGGTTTCGATTTTCGCCCGCTCCGGGACCCGTATCTGAACGATTATCACTTTTCACAGCGTTCGGTGCGTATCGACCAATGAGCCCTGCACTCGAGTCCCACGTCGACGATGATATGGTCGACGCGATCGGATCGCTCGGTAACCGCACGCGCCTCGAGATTCTGTTCGCGCTCGTCAAGCAGGAAGACGAGTGTCTGGAGCAGTGGGCGACGATGTCGTTTACGGAGCTGTACGAGGCTGTCGACCTCGAGAGCACGTCCCAGTTCTCCTATCACCTCGATCGATTGACCGATACGTTCGTCGTCGAGACGCCCGACGGCTACCGGCTGACCTACGGCGGCGACAAACTCGTTCGGACGATTCTCTCGGGTGCCTACGAGAGTACTCCCTCTTTCGACGACGTCGAGGTGGACGGGGTCTGTGTGTTCTGTGAGACGTCTGCGCTCGTTGCGACGATGGATACGGAGCGGTTCGTCGTTCGGTGTGACGCCTGTGAGGCGACCCTGCTGAACGATATGCTTCCCCGGAGCCAGACCAGACACCGCTCGGCGGCAGCCATCGTCGACAGCGTCGGCACCCGGATCTGGAGTACGTACACGCTGGTCAGGGGTGGCGTCTGTCCGGAGTGTTACGGACCGATCGACACCGCCGTCGACAGCCACGAACCGGACACGGGTGAGTACGACGGGCGGCCGTTCTACGCGCTCTCGCATACGTGCCGGGAGTGCTGGCTCGCGATCCACATGCCGATCGAGGTGACCGCGGCGTTCCATCCTGCTGCCGTCGGCTTCTTCTGGGAGCACGGAATCTCCCTGCTGGAGTGTCCGCTCTGGGAGTTCTTCGAGTACATGGTGAGCGAGACGGTTTCGACGCAGGTCGACAGCGTCGACCCGCTCGAGGTGACCGTCGAAATTACGCTCGAGGACGAGAGCCTCCACCTCGAAATCGACGACTCCTTCACCGCCATCCCTGAGCCGAGCAGCGGTGACTGAGTACGACGCTGACTGGCGGTCTCTCAAATGTCTTTGAGTTGCTCGACTGACAATATGTAATTCAAACGACAATATTTATCCCAGCCGGCTCGCATGAGTGTGTATGCGTTCCGATTTGCTGACCGATACCGCGGCGGCGCTCTGGAGGCTCGAGTATGGCAGCGATTGAACTCGACGGGCTGACGAAACACTTCGGTGACGTCGTCGCCGTCGACGACCTCGATCTCGTCGTCGAAGAGGGCGAAATCTTCGGATTCTTGGGTCCGAACGGCGCGGGCAAGTCGACGACGATCGATATCCTGTTGGATTTCATCCGTCCGACCGCGGGCACCGCGACCGTGCTGGGCCACGACGCGCAGACGGAGGGTGAGATCGTTCGCAGTCGAACCGGCGTGTTGCCGGACGCCTACCACGTCTACGACCGACTCACCGGCCGTCAGCACGTCGAGTTCGCCATCGAGATGAAAGGCGTCGACGACGACGCCGAGGCCCTGCTCGAACGGGTCCGGGTCGCCGACGCCGCGGACCGGAAAGCCGGCGGCTACTCGAAAGGGATGCGCCAGCGGATGGTCCTCGCGATGGCGCTCGTGGGCGATCCCGACCTGCTCGTGCTCGACGAGCCCTCGACGGGGCTAGATCCCAACGGCGCCCGCGAGATGCGCGAGATCATCCGCGAGGAGAACGAGCGCGGGACGACCGTCTTCTTCTCGAGTCACATCATGGAGCAGGTCGAGGCGGTCTGTGACCGCGTGGCGATCATCAACCGCGGCCGGCTGGTCGCCGTCGACACGATCGACGGACTCCGCGATTCGACGGAAACCGGCGAGACGCTGTACGTCTACGTTGCGGGACTCGACGAGCGCGTTCTCGAGTCCGTACAGGCCCTCGAGGGCGTCGGCAGCGCGTCGATCGACGACGGACGCCTGCGGGTGTCCGTCGACGGCGTCTCGAAGTTCGCCGTCCTGCACGCCATCGACGAGGTGGCCGCGGTTCAGGACTTCTCGGTCGTGGAATCGTCGCTCGAGGATCTGTTCGTCCGCTACACGAACGCGGGCCAGGAGGTCGAAGCGTGACTTGTCTCACCGTCGCGAAGAAGGACTTCCGCGACGCCGTCCAGTCACGGGCGCTGTGGTCGCTTGTCGGCGTCTTCGTCGTTCTCTCGATCGTCTCCACGTACGCGTACGTCGAAGCCCCGGCGTTGTTGGGCTCGCAGGCGGAGGCGACGTTCGGCGGCCTGATCTTCTTCACGATCGGGCTCACCGGGTTGTTCGTTCCGCTGGCGGCGATCGTCGTCTGTTACAAATCCCTCGCGGGCGAGCGCGAACTCGGGAGCATCAAGCTCTTGCTCTCCCTGCCGACGACTCGCGGCCAGGTCTTCGTCGGAAAGGTGATCGGCCGAGCCGCCGTTCTCGCGTTCGGGCTCAGCGTCGGTCTCGTGGTCGGTATCGGCTTCGGCTCCGTCTTGCTGGGCGAGTTCGACGCTCTCGCCGTGCTGGTGTTCGTCCTCGTCACGCTCTCGTTCGCCGCGATCTACGCGGCGATCGTCGTCGGGATCTCGGCCACGACGGGATCGACCTCGCGAGCGACGACGCTGGCTCTCGGCTTCTTCGTCGTCTTCGAGTTGCTCTGGGACGTGGTCCCGATGGGGATCCTCTACGTCGTCGAGGGCTTCTCGCTCCCGACGACGATCCCCGATTGGGTGTACCCCGTGATGCAGCTCTCGCCCTCGTCGGCGTACTTCACGACGATCGTCGCCCTGTTGCCAGACCTCGCGGAGACGGTCGGTGCCGACCCGTCCGGATCCGGGGCCGGCGTCGAGGTGAGCGCCGCCGAGGCCGAACCGTTCTACGCGACCCCCGAGGTCGGCATCCTCGTCCTCGCCCTGTGGCTCGTCGTCCCGCTCGCCGTCGGCTACTACCGGTTCGACGCGGCCGACCTCTGAGATCTGGGCGTCGTCGATTTTCCTCGAGTCGTCGCGCTTATGCCCGGGCCGGCCGAAAGACGCCCAATGGCAGAGCCCCGCGTCCCGGGTTCCGGCGGCGATCGAACGCTCGAACTTCCCTGTGGGAAGTCCCTCGATCCACACGAGATCGACCTCGGAATGCGTGAGTACTCCTGTAGCTGCGGCGACAGCCACGCCGTCGTCACCGACGTCCATCCCCCCTCTCGATTCTTCCCCGAGTCGCTCGTCGAGATTCTCCAGGAGACGATCGAACCCGCCGACGAGTTCGAGGAGTTCGGCACGCCCCACCTGCTGGGCGTCGTCATGGAGGAGTTCCCCGAAAAAGTCGCCACCTACGACGCGAGCGACGACGGTGCCGTCGGCTACGCGATGCTGTGGGTGACCGACTTCGACTCCCGTCGGCTCCACGAGATCATCGTCGAACTGGTCGTCGAACTCATGGACCACGCGATCAGCCACGCCGAAGACGACAACGCCGTCACCGACTTCGAGTCCCAGATGCTCGAGTTCGACGTGAGCGAGTTCGTCGAACAGTACCGTCTCCAGCGCGACTTCGAGAGCGAACACGACCGCGCACTGTAGGCTCGAGTATCCGACGAGTACGACCCGCGAACCGACGACCGTCAGCGACGGGTTTCGACGCCGCGGAACTCGAAGCGCGCGCCCCCGGCGTCGCTTTCGGCCACGGTGAGCGACCAGCCGTGTGAGTCAGCGATCCGGTCGACGATCGCGAGTCCGAAGCCGGTCCCCTGGGTTGCCGTCGAGTAGCCGCTCTCGAGCACGCGCTCGCGCTCGTCGCTCGGGATTCCGGGGCCATCGTCCTCGACGAAAAAGCCCTCCCCGTCGGGGAGGTCGCCGACCGTGACGGTGACGCCGACATCGATGGGTTCGCCCCCGTTAGCAGTCGGTTGCGCTCGTTGGTCGGGACGCGCCGTACCGTGCTCGACCGCATTTCGCATCAGGTTCTCTAACAGCCGTTCGAACCGGCGCGTGTCGACCCGGACAACGGCGTCCGTCGGGGTCTCGAGTCCGACGCCGTCCGTTTCGACGTATCGCCAGCACCGACGGGCGAACACCGCCAGCTCGATCGGCTCGCACTCTGCAATCGGTTTCTCTTCGCGTGCGAGCGTCAGGATATCGTCGATCAGCCCTTGCATCCGGTCGTGGGCCTTGGCGACGGTCTCGAGTCGGTCGTCATCGCGGTCTTCCAGCACCAGCGAGAGCTGTCCCTGGGCGACGGTCAACGGGTTTCGAAGGTCGTGGGAGACGACGTTGGCGAACGACTCCAGGCGCTCGTTCTGCCGTTTGAGCGTCCGCTCGCGCTCCTTGCGCTCGGTAATATCGCGGAGGACACCGACGGTTCCTCGGAACTCGCCGTCCTCCATCGGGAGGAGCGCGAGGTGGTTTTCGTTCGGCACCCGGTCGCCGTCTTTCGTGCGAAGCGTAATTTCGTAGGAGCCCCGTTCGCGGTCGTCGTCGGCCAACAGCTCCGCAATTATCGCTTCGCCGGTCCTGATATCGTCGTCGTCGATGACGAGCGAGACGTGTTCGCCGATCTGTTCCTCGGGTTTGTAGCCCGAGACCGTCCGATCGCAATCGATCGGCGGGACGACTTTGGTGAACCGACCGTTGGCATCCAGCGTGTACACCTCATCGGGAATCGTCTCGAGAATCGTTTCGTACTGCTCGAGTTCCCACTCGCGTTCCTTCCGAGCGGTAATATCCCGGACGACACCGGCAGCACCGCGATACTCGCCGTCCTCGAGCGGGAGCAGGGAGACGTTGTCCTCACACTGAATCCGCGTTCCGTCGCTCGTTTCGACCGTGATCTCGTAGGTCTGCTGGCTCGGTCCCGACGCGCTGGTCAGGAGTTCCCGGATGACGTCAGTCCCGCGCTCGACGGACGGTTCGTCGAGCAGAAACGAGACGGGTTTCCCGACGATGTCGGCTTTCGCGTAGCCGGTTATCTCGGCGTAGGCGTCGTTGACGAACGCGTAGCGGCCGTCCGAATCGATCGTGTAGACCGGATCGCCGAGCGCCTCGACGATCGTCTCGTAGCGTTCCAGATCGCGCTTGCGATCCCTGTGATCCGTAACGTCTCGAAGGGTACAGATGAGTCCGTTCCGATCGGTCGTCGAGAGCGTGTGGTCGACGACGATCCGGCTGCCGTCCGCTCGAACGCCGGTCGACTCGTCGTGCCAGTACCCTTCCGCGCGTACCGTCGGGAGCACCTCTTCGTGTACGGTCGCGGCGTCCTCGTCGGTGTACAGGAGTTCCCAGTGCTCGCCGATCAACTCCGCGGGCTCGTAGCCGAAACACTCCGCGTACGCCCGGTTCACGTAGACGAACGTTCCGTCCGGATCGAGCAGACTGATCCCCTCCCGTGCGGTTTCGATCGCCCGACGCTGGCGTTCGTGGTGGCGCTGGGTGCGCGCCGTCTCGACCGCGTTGACGAGTCGGTTGGCGAGCACCGGAAACTCGCCGCTGGCGGTCTCCTTTTGTACGTAGTCCGTGACACCCGCCGCAATCGCGTCGCTGGCGAGCGCTTCCGACCCGGCGTCGGTACACAACACGAACGGCGCGCGCTCGTCCCGATCGCGAACGCGTTCAAGCAACGCGAGTCCGTCGATGTCGACCAGATCGTACTCCGAGACGAGACAGTCGATTCGATCGGTCTCGAGGCGCGCGAGCCCTTCCCGTGCGGTCGTCGCGATGGTCGTCTCGAACCGGTCGTCTTCCCGCTCGAGTCCCTCGGCGAACTGCGCTGCAAACTCCGGGTCGTCGTCCACATGTAAAACGCGGATTCGCTCCGGCCGGCCGTCCGCGCGTGGTGAGTCACCGGTCGGTCTCATGGCTCCCCTTTTGCCAGTACGGAGAAATAGATTGGGTCCGCTCTCACGGACAGGCCGCGTTGTGATACTGCCTCCGGCGACTGAATCAATTGGAATCGGGCAGAATAAATCGGCCGAACAACTGCTGGATGAGTAACTGAACACCCGCTGGCGAACCGGCTGGACCGCCGCTACGGCGTCCCGACCGAGATCGCTACCCGTAACCCGCCGCTCGCACTCTCCCCGAGCGAGATCGACCAGCCGTGGGCCTCGACGACCTCGGAGACGATCGCCAGTCCGAACCCGGTTCCCTCGGCCGCCGTGCTGTACCCCCACTCGAGGACGTCGTCGCGCTCGTCGGCCGGTATCCCCGGCCCGTCGTCCTCGATCGCGAACCCGTCTGCGGTCGCGGTGACCGTCACCGTCACGTCGTCGCCGACGTGTTCGCGGGCGTTACGTAGAATGTTCTCGAAGAGCGCACGGAGTCGACTCTCGTCGCCGTCGACCGTCGGCAGCGAGCCGTCGCGGACCACCTCGAGTGTGGGATCGACCGCGCGGTGGGCCTGATCGAGAACGGCGTCGAGGTCGACTGCGACCGTCTCGGTCAGCCGCTGGCTGCTCCGGGC
The DNA here is from genome assembly GCF_000383975.1 of Natronorubrum tibetense GA33. Taxonomy (NCBI): domain Archaea; kingdom Methanobacteriati; phylum Methanobacteriota; class Halobacteria; order Halobacteriales; family Natrialbaceae; genus Natronorubrum; species Natronorubrum tibetense. Next base: position 2,393,459 of record NZ_KB913017.1, read on the forward strand.
GAGCGCGAGCACGTTCTCGACGAGTTCGTCCATCCGGTCGAGCGCCCACGCGATCTCCTCGAGGTGCTGTTCCCCGCCTTCGTCGACGTGAGCGTCGAGGTTCTCGAGGTGGCCCGCCGCGAGCGTGAGCGGGTTCCGAAGGTCGTGAGAGACCGTGCTCGCGAACGCCTCGAGGCGATCGTTCTGACGCTCGAGTTCGCGGCTTCGATCGGCGAGTTCGCTCTCGCGGGCGGCGCGGTCGAGGGCAGCCTCGGCGTTGGCAGCGAGAATTCTAGCGAGCGTCAACGCCTCGGAATCCAGGCCGTTGACCGCGAGTGAACTCACGATGAAGATCCCGTGCTCGCCGAGAGGGATGTGGGCCTCGCTTCGGATCGGCGTCTCTGGGCTGCGAACGTTCGGTGCCCGACGGAGGTCGCCGTGGACGATCGCCTCGCCGGCTTCGTAGGCGTCCCAGGCGATACCGCCGCCGGATTCGATGTAGCCGACGGTGCCGAACAGTTTGCGAGCGCGGTCGCTCATCGCCGCGGGGACGAGCCCGCCGTTCGAGTCGTCGAGGGGTGTCGTCCCGTCCTCGGAAGCCGGTTCCCCAGTCGCGCGGTCGGGCGGCGATGCTGCGGCCGACCGCGTCGTGATATCCGACTGGTAGAGAAACACCGAGTTGAGGTCGAGATTGATCGCTTCGCTGGCGATGTCGGTCATAATACGTGCGATCTCGTCGCTTCCCGTCGCGGCCATCAACCGGCGCGTTCCGTCGTGTAGCTGCCGGATTCGGCGCTCGTGTTCCTTCCGGGCCGTGATGTCGCGTATCGCGCCGACGCTGCCGAGCAACTGGCCGTCGTCGTCGAGCACCGGCGCGATGTTATCCTCGATGTGACAGGTCGAGCCGTTCGGCGATTCGATGGTCGTTTCGATGGTACCGCTCCGTCGGTCGTCGCTGGCCTGCATCTCCTCTATGAGCGCCCACCGCTCCTCGAGTTCGGCCTCGGAGATGAACTCGGTGACGTGCTCGCCGACGATCGCGTCGCGGGGCTCGCCGAAGTAGTCGGCCATCGCCTCGTTGACGATCTCGACGTTCCCGGCCGCATCGAGGACGTACATCGAGTCGTCGACGGTTTCCACGAGCGTTCGGTATCGCTCGAGTTTCCGCTCGCGACGTTTCTGCTCGGTCGTGTCCGTGTAGATCGCGTACTCGTGGATCTCGCCGGCGATCTCGGTCGCAAAGCCGCGAAAGAGGAAGTCCCGGGGACCGTCGGTCGTACAGCGCTCGACCTCGGCCGTAACGACGGACTCGAGACCGGCCGACTCGTAGACGTCGATCTCCTCGCTTCCCGCCGGGACGAGCAGTTCGTCGATGCCGTGCTCGTCGAGCGCGTCGCGATCGTACCCGAACAACTCCTCGAACGACGGGTTGACCGCGACGACGCGGACGCCGTCGGTACGGTTCAGCAGTAGTACCGCGTCGGGGACGCTTTCGAACAGTGCGGCGAAGCGGTCGCGTTCGTCTCGGCGCTCTCGCTCCGACTGGATCCGCGTGACCGTCGAGGCGACGGTCGCGGCGACGAGTTTGACGATGCTGACCGCGTGGCCGTCGAACGCGTTCGGCGTCGTCGAAATCGTCTGCAGGACGGTGTCGCCGTTGACGGGAACGCTCACGACAGAGCGAACGTCGGCGGCGGTCGACTCGCCATCGCTGGCATACGTCTTCGGATCGATCACGCCGGTCGTATCGGTCCGGAGGGCTTGCTCGACCAGTCCCTCACACGTCGATTCCTGAATGGCCGTCGTCCCGGCGTCCGTACCGGCGGCGACGACGGGTGCGAAGTCGGCGCTGATCCGGCTCGTGTCGGGATCGTCTCGCTCGACGAATATCGCCGTCGCGTCGCTCTCGAGCAGCCGGTCGACGGCGTCGACCGCGAGTCGGTACGTCTCCTCGACCGTCGAACAGGACTCGAGCGCCCGAACGGCGTCGCGGACGTCCTCGAGATCGAGTCCGATCTCGTCGATCTGGTCTGCCCGCAGAATCGTTCGCAACTGTTCGCGGAGCCGATCGATCGAGTCGTCTCGCCCTTTCGGAACGTACCCCGAGAGCCCGGCCGTGATCGCGTCGCTCGCGAGTTTCTCGTCGCCGTCGGCGGTGTAGAGCACGATCGGGACGGTTGCGAGACCGGCCGCCCGGAGCGAGTCGTACAGCGAGAGCGCGTCGGTTTCCTCGAGGCGGTACTCGGTGACCACACACGCGTACTCGCTCGTCTCGTCGGCGAGCGCGTCGCGAAGGACCGCGGTCGTCGGCACTTCCTCGACCGTGAGCGTGCTGTCGTCCGCCTCGAGTGTCATCGCGGTCTGTGTTCGATCGGTGGGATCCGGATCGAGGTACAGAACGGGATCCAGCGCTGCGTCACCGCAACTCCCGGACTCTGGCATTTCGTCGTCTTCTATCAGTAACGGCGTCCTGATAAGATATTCGGCCATTTTCGACACCCGACGTAGTCGTCCGGAACTCGGGCCGGCGGACTCGTTGCACCAGTACAGCGGCGTGCGTACGGTTTCGCGAGGCTTCCGGTTTTTGCGCTGACAGATCGCACTCCAGTTCGAATTTCGAAAATCGATTTCGAGATTCGTACTGTATCGTGGGGCTTATTACGATGTGCGAACTCCGATTCGACAAGCAAAATGAGTACGGACCACCAGAGCGAGGGCGAGACTGGGGACGGACGCACGATTCTGCTGATCGGCAGTGGCCCGATCCAGATCGGACAGGCCGCCGAGTTCGACTACTCGGGCGCACAGGCTTGCCGGGCGCTCCAGGAGGAGGGTGCTCGAGTCGTGCTCGTCAACTCGAACCCCGCGACGATCATGACGGATCCGGAGATGGCGGACGAGGTCTACATCGAGCCGATCACCACCGAGGCCATCGCCGAGATCATCCGCAAGGAACGTCCCGACGGCGTCATCGCCGGCCTCGGCGGCCAGACCGGGCTGAACGTCACCGCCGAACTGGCAGAGGAGGGCGTCTTAGAGGAGTACGACGTCGAGATCATGGGGACGCCGCTGGACACCATCTACGCGACGGAGGACCGCGACCTCTTCCGCCAGCGCATGGAGAAGATCGGTCAGCCGGTCCCCGCATCGACGACGATCTCGCTCGAGGAGGGCGAGTCGGTTACCGAACTCAGCGACGAGGACGTTCGCGAGCGCGTCGAAGCCGCCGTCGAGGAAGTCGGCGGGCTGCCGGTCATCGCCCGCACGACCTACACCCTCGGCGGGTCGGGATCGGGCGTCGTCCACGAGATGGACGAACTCCTCGCCCGCGTCCGCAAGGGGCTGCGCCTCTCGCGCAACAGCGAGGTTCTCATCACCGAGTCCATCGCGGGCTGGGTCGAGTACGAGTACGAGGTCATGCGCGACGCCGACGACTCCTGTATCATCATCTGCAACATGGAGAACATCGACCCGATGGGGATCCACACCGGAGAGTCGACGGTCGTCACGCCCTCCCAACTGGTTCCCGACGAAGGGCATCAGGAGATGCGTACGGCCGCGCTCGACGTTATCCGCGAACTCGGCATTCAGGGCGGTTGTAACATCCAGTTCGCCTGGCGCGACGACGGCACGCCCGGCGGCGAGTACCGTGTCGTCGAGGTCAACCCCCGCGTCTCCCGCTCCTCCGCGCTCGCCTCCAAGGCGACCGGCTACCCGATCGCTCGCGTGACCGCGAAGGTCGCCCTCGGCAAGCGCCTCCACGAGATCACCAACGAGATCACCGGCGAGACGACCGCGGCGTTCGAGCCCGCGATCGACTACGTCGTGACGAAAGTTCCGCGATGGCCCAAGGACAAGTTCGACGACGTCGACTTCGAACTGACGACCGCCATGAAGTCGACCGGCGAGGCGATGGCCATCGGGCGCACCTTCGAGGAGTCGCTGTTGAAGGCGCTCCGGTCGAGCGAGTACGAACCCGACGTCGACTGGGCCGAGGTCAGCGACGAAGAACTCGAGGAACACTACCTCGAGCGCCCCTCCCCCGACCGTCCCTACGCGCTGTTCGAGGCCTTCGAACGCGGCTACACCGTCGACGAGGTCGTCGAACTGACGGGGATCTTCGAGTGGTACACCGAGCGGTTCAAGCGCATCGCCGACTCGACGCTGGCCGCCCAGGAGGGTGACTTCACCGAGGCTGCTATCGCGGGCCACACCAACGCCTCGATCGCTGCGGCCGCGGGCGGCGAGGTCGATGTCGACACCGTCGAACAGCAGGTACCGGGTCGCACCTACAAGCAGGTCGACACCTGCGCCGGCGAGTTCGAGGCCGAGACGCCGTACTACTACTCCTCGCGCAAGAACGAGTTCGAGTCCGGCCCGCTGGTGGGCGAGGCCGCCTCGGGCGAACTCGAGGTCGACCTCGATCTCGAGAGCGTGATCGTCGTCGGCGGCGGCCCGATCCGTATCGGGCAGGGCGTCGAGTTCGACTACTGTTCGGTCCACGCAGTTCAGGCCCTCCGCGAGATGGGGATCGACGCCCACGTCGTCAACAACAACCCCGAGACGGTCTCGACGGACTACGACACCTCCGACGGGCTGTTCTTCGAACCGATTACCGCCGAGGAGGTCGCCGACGTGGCCGAGGCGACCGGCGCAGACGGTGTGATGGTCCAGTTCGGCGGCCAGACCTCGGTCAACATCGGCGAACCGCTGCAGGACGAGATCGATCGCCGCGGCCTCGAGTGTTCGGTCATGGGAACCAGCGTCGAAGCGATGGACTTAGCGGAGGACCGCGACCGCTTCAACGCGCTGATGGACGAGCTGGGGATCGCCCAGCCCGAGGGCGGAACCGCCTTCTCCAAGACGGAGGCGCTCGAACTCGCCCACGACATCGGCTACCCCGTCCTCGTCCGCCCCTCCTACGTGCTGGGCGGGCGCGCAATGGAGGTCGTCTACGACGACGAGGAACTCGAGAAGTACATCGAGGAAGCCGTCCGCGTGAGCCCGGAGAAACCGATCCTCGTCGACGACTTCCTCGAGGACGCGGTCGAACTCGACGTCGACGCCGTTTCCGACGGCGAGGACGTCTTGATCGGCGGCATCATGGAACACGTCGAGGCCGCCGGGGTCCACTCCGGCGACTCCGCGTGTATGATCCCGCCGCGCTCGCTTGACGACGACACGCTGGCTCGCGTCCGCGAAGTCACCGAAAATATCGCGGACGCGCTCGACACGGTTGGCCTGCTGAACGTCCAGTTGGCGGTGAGAGACGGCGAAGTGTACGTCCTCGAGGCGAACCCGCGCTCTTCCCGTACCGTTCCGTTCATCTCGAAGGCGACCGGCGTCCCGATCGCCAAGATCGCCGCGAAGGTCATGGCCGGCACCTCCCTCGCCGACCTCGACATCGACGAGCAGATCCCCGAGCAAACCTCGATCAAGGAGGTCGTCCTGCCGTTCGACCGCCTGCCGGGTTCGGACCCGCGTCTCGGCCCGGAGATGAAGTCCACCGGCGAGGTCATGGGTAGCGCCGACACATTCGGCAAGGCTTACGACAAGGCCCAGGACGCGACTAACAAGCCGATCCCCGAGTCCGGAACCGCCATTATCGACCTCTCGGCGGACAAGTTCCCCGATCCGGACACCGAGGCGGGCGACGCGCTCGTCGACGGCTTCACCGACCACTTCGATCTCTGCGAGGAGGTCGATCTCCCACAGGCCGTCCGCGAGGGTAAGGTCGACCTCATCGTCTCCCGCGACCGCGACCTCCTCGAGGTCGCCGTCGAAGAGGAAGTGACGTACTTCTCGACGCCCGCGAGCGCGTCGGCCGCGCTCGAGGCGCTCGAGGCCAAGGCCGAACCGATCGATGTCCAGTCGATCACCGACCGCCCCAAGCGGTCCGGCGAGTGGGGCAGAGCGGAATAGCGTCGGTTAGACCGACAATCGGCGGTCTTCGTTCGACGGAACGACCGGCAAAATGATTCGCCGTTTCTGATGCGTCTGAGTGTTGTTGTTACCGAACGGTTCCGCGGTCCGTATCGAAAACACCGCAGTCGGAGCCGACAGTCGACGATCATCGAAACAGACGACGGTCTGATCGCCCGTTCGACGTTCACTCGAGCGTGTACCAGTCGAACTCCTCGATCGCGAACAGATACGAGACGGGGGGTGCAAGGAGCCCGACGACGAGGACGGTCCACGCGGAGATCGTGATGCCGCGAGCGGAGACCGCCAGTTCGGGGCCGGGCGTCCACGCCGTCACTGCCGTGAACAGGTCGGCGATCAGACCGGGCGCGTCGGCGTAGAGGACGGCGGCGGCGATCGCTGTAAGGATGATCGAAGCCGAGTAGACGATGAAGGCGGTTTTGCTCGGCATCACCGCCTCGCGGTTGTTCGTCACCTTGACGCTACCGTATCGGGGGAAGGCAGCGCCGACGCCGGTCGCGAGCGCCGGCGTCGCGACCGCGCCGACGGTGGTGGCGACGACCAGCGCAACGGTGTGCTCGAGCGAGAGCGGACTGAGCAGGCCGAGGGTGAGCGAGCCGAGGAGGGCGACCGGGCCGGCGACGAGCGCGCCGGCGACGACCAGTCCCGTGATCGCCTGTCGGCCGGCGAGGGGCGAGGCGACCACGGCGGGCAGCGCGCGCCCGAGATCGCCAAGCGGGTTGAGCGTGAACAGCGCGCCGGCGGCCCAGACGATGTACAGCGAGAGGATCACGGCGACGTGGGTCGGCACGGTTCCGGTTCGGGCGATCTCCTGGACGAACGCGATCGATCCCAGCAACGGATAACCGACGTAGACCAGTCGGATCGGTGCCCGTTTCGTTCGGCGGATCGCGGTCGTCGCCACCGTCCGGATCGGTCGCGACAGACCGTACGACAGCAGTTTCGCGAGTCGATCCGACGAGTCCGTCACCGACTCCTCAGGCTCTTCGAACCGCGCGGGATCGGCGAACCAGTGTCGTCGCGCGGAGGCGATGCCGACGGCGACGGCGACCGCGCCGAGCCCCGCTGCGCCGAGCAGTGCCCCGAAGGCGGTGGCGCTCGAGGCCGCGACGTTTGGGACGCCGAGCAACAGGAGGTGGCCGGGCCAGCCGAGGGGACTGTCCTGGAGGGCGTAGAACAGTTGGTCGATGACCAGATTGAACCGTCCCGTGGCGATGGCACCGAAGTAGAGCACCCAGAACGCGATGAAGATCACCATTCGGTACCGGGCGATCGGTTCGTAGACGATAACCAGATGGCGGACCCAGACACCGACCACGAAGCCGACGGGAACGGCGGTACAGAGGGCGAGGACGACCACGAGCGGCACGAGCAAAATTGGGAGTAGCGTCCCCGTTCCGGAGGCGAATGCGATCGAGAGGACGACGGCCGGTGGAAGGAGCCAGCTTCCGAACAGGAGTATCTCGGCACCGACGACGCCGACGACGACGTTCCGGAGCGGCGTCGAGGTGAGCAGAAAGGCCGGTTTATCGACGGTCGCGGCCGCCGTAAACGCCCGAATTCCCGCCATGAACACCAGAAACAGCCAGGCGACGGCGACGCCGCCGGTGACGAGTTCGGTCGCCGTCGTGGCCTCCGTCTGCGTGACGCCGTCCGCGAACTGCTCGCCGAGCATCGGCAGCAGGTAGCCGCCGGCGACGACGATCGAACCGAACATGACCGCCGCGAGCAGCCCCATCATGAACAGCTTCGAGCGCTCGTTCGACACCGCTCGAACCGTGCGTCGAAACTCCGTCGTGGCGACGAGGAAGGGAACGCGCGACATCAGCGAACATCACCGCAGCGGTGGCGACTGCACATCAGCGGGGAGGGACACGGTAGTTCGGGGACCATACTCGATAGCGCGTCATCCATCCAGTAAATCATTTGGATCCTGTCATTCGCGAGTCGATACCGTTCGACGGGCGCGTGGTAACCCGCTGGTGCCTCGAGCACCGTCGAATATGTCACACATTTACATCGAGTGCGACGAAACGAGATGTATGAGCCCCGCCGACGCCCCCGCGATCGAAACCGAGGCCCTCACGAAACGGTACGGCGAGACGACCGCCGTCGCCGGGCTGACGATGACCGTCGATCCGGGGACGGTGTACGGCTTCCTCGGCCCCAACGGCGCGGGGAAGACGACGACGATGCGAATGCTGACGACGCTGACGAAACCGACCTCGGGGACGGCCCGGGTCGCCGGCCACTCGATCACCGACCGCGAGGCCGTCACGCCCCACATCGGCTATCTGCCCGAGGAACCGCCGATCTACGACGAGCTAACGGGACGCGAACAGCTCGAGTACGCCGCCGGGCTCCGAGACCTCCCCGACGCCGACGCCACCGAGCGCATCGAGTCGCTGCTCGAGCGGTTCGACCTTCTCGAGGATGCCGACAGGCGGATCGAGGGCTACTCGAAGGGAATGCGCCAGAAGGTCGGCGTCATCCAGGCCGTCCTCCACGAACCCGCCGTCGCCTTCCTCGACGAGCCGACGAGCGGGCTGGACCCCCGGGCCGCTCGAACCATGCGCGAGACCATCGCCGACCTCGCGGATCGGGAGATGACCATCTTCCTCTCGACGCACATCCTTCCCGTCGTCGACGAACTGGCCGACGAGATCGGGGTGCTCCACGACGGCAAACTGGTCGCCCAGGGCGACCCCGAGACGCTGAAGTCCCGCGCCGAAACCGGCGAAGCGCGGAGTCTCGAGGAGGCGTTCCTCGAGGTCACGCAGGAGGCGTCGCCTCCCGAGGACGATACCGTCGAGCCGTCGATGGAGTGACGATCGTCTCCAGCTCACTCCTCGAGCGTGACGATTCCCTCGGTCGAGTTGAAGTGGATCCGACGATTCTCGCCGACGGTTAGACTCACGCGAGCGAACTCGAGGCCGTCGGACGGCCGTTCGACCTCGAGAACGGAGTGCCGAGAAGTCAGATCGGCGGTCCGTACGTACGGGTCGGTGTAGTAGCCGTGAAGTTGCGCGATACCGTCGTCGTTCTCGATGCGTGCCCAGCGGTGGTCGACCGAGCCGGAGCCGAAGCCGGACTCGACGAGCACCAGTACGGACTCGTCGAAATCGACGGCCCGTAGCCGGTCTCGCGTCTCGTCGTCCGCGTCTGCGTCGTCGAACACCGATTCGTACTCGTCTTCGTCACCTATCAGGCGAACTCGATACACCTCGCCGCTCGGTTTAGCGTCGGTGCTGAACACAGTATTTCGTATCGTGACGGCGGGTGTCAGGAGTCGCTCGAACTCGAGTGACGGCTCGGTCGCCATCTGATCCCCGAGGTACTCCTCGTTCCAGTCGTTGTCCTCCGGGTCGAACGGATCGTCCGGATCGTCCGGATCGTCCGGGTCTTCGGGTGGGTCCGGCCGCTCGATACCGTGGGACGGCTCGGTGACCCGTGGGTCCTCTTCGATGGCCTCCTCGACCTCGTTTTCGTCGTCTTCATCGTCGTCACCGTCCGTCCCGTCGTCTTCGCCGTCGTCGGCACTCTCACCTCCGTCGTCTCCATCGGTGTCGGCCCCCGGACTTGCGTCGTCAGCCGCCTGTTCGTCGAGACAGCCACCGAGAGCAGCAGTGGCGGAGGTGACGGAGAGTCCAGCGCCGACGAGGATCGTTCGGCGATTCATATCAACACGGCAGTACGTATTGGATAAATACTTTCCCCACAGTGTAGTGGTTATTTTAGTCGTCACCGAGGGGGGCCGAACGACCCCGCGAAGCGGACACGGTGACGGAGCGACAGAGACGGACGTCGGGAGCGAAGACGATGCCAAGTCCGACATTCCTAAGCGCGCGGACTCTGTGATTCGAGTATGGAGTATTACGAGGCGGCGGACTTTTTATTCGATCTGCGGCGGTTCCGCCCGAAACCCGGGACGGGGTCGACGGCGCGGCTGCTCGCCCACCTCGAGAACCCTCACGAGACGGTCGATTTCGTCCAGATCGCCGGCTCCAACGGGAAGGGGAGCACGGCGCGGATGGTCGAACGGAGCCTCCGGGAGGCCGGGCTTTCGGTTGGCCTCTACACCTCGCCCCACCTCGAGGATCTTCGCGAACGCGTCCGCGTCGACGGCCGCAAGATCCCGCGGTCGGCGGTCCGTGACTACGTCGAGGCCGTCTACGAGTACATCACCGAGCGCGGGGCCGACGGCGAATCACCAACGTTCTTCGAGACGATGACCGCGATGGCCATCTGGCACTTCGGCCGCGAGGATGTCGACGTAGCCGTCCTCGAGGTCGGTATCGGCGGCAAGTACGACGCCACGAGCGTCGTCGATCCGATCGCAAGCGCCGTGACGAGCGTCACGCTCGAGCACACGGGCATCCTGGGCGACACCGAAGAAGAGATCGCCCGCGACAAGGCACACGTCGCCCCGACCGACGCGCCGCTGGTAACCGGCGTCTCCGGAGACGCACTCGAGGCGATTCAGGAGATTGCCGGTGACGTGGTGACCGTCGGTCGAGCGTCTACCGTACAGGACGACGAAGACGGCCCCGACGTTACCGCCGAGTACGGGGGACGGGCGAACCACACCGAAGCCGCCGTCGCCATCGAGCGCGACGGCTGGCGTCTCGAGACTAATATTCCCCTTCTCGGCACCCACCAGGCCGAAAACGCTGGTATCGCCGCCGTGCTCGCGAGACAGGTGACCGACATTGCGGACGACGACCTCGCACGCGGACTGCGGAGCGCCCACTGGCCCGGTCGCTTCGAGGTGATCAATACGGCACCGCTGGTGATTTTGGACGGCGCGCACAACCCCGGCGCCTGCGAGCAACTCGCGGAGACGCTCTCGACGTACGCCTACGACGACCTCCACCTCGTCTTCGGCGCGATGCACGACAAGGACCACCGCGAGATGGCCGCGACGCTGCCGACGCCCGATTCGGTACGCGTCGCGGAACCGTCGCTCGATCGGGCTGAGGACCGAGACGTCCTCGCGACGGTGTTCGCGGACGCCGGCGTCGACGACGTTCGGACGAGCGAGAGCGTTCAGGACGCCCTCGAGACCGCACTCGCGGACGCCGGGAGCGACGACTGCGTGCTCGTGACCGGGTCGCTGTTCGCCGTCGCGGAGGCTCGCTCGCGCTGGACCGCTGCCGGCGTGCCAAAGCGGATTCGGAACCTCGCGGACGCCAGTGACGCGCTCGCGAGGGCGAACGTCCCGCAAACTGAGAGTACCCAATCGCAAGCCGACGCCGTCCACCGCGTGGTCAAACTGACGGTCGACTCCGGTCAGGCGACCGCACTGAAGACCGAACTGGTTCGCCTCGGCGGCGAGTGTGCCGTCTCCGGGCTCCAGCAGCACGCCGAGGCTGTCGAGACGGTTCTGATGGGAACCGTCAGGCAGTTCGAGGCGCTCGTCGCGACCCTCGAGTCGGACGCGGACGGCCGCTCGAGCGGACTGGCGGACGTCGCTCGAGAGATCCGGGAGACCCTCGAACTCGATGCGGCGACTGCAGACGTAACCGCATCGGCCTCGAGTGCGTCGGGTTCGGTCGATGTGGACTCACGCGACGCGGGCGGAGACGGCACCGAATCGGCCGAAAACCGCGGCGACGACCGCTATCCGTGGCACGATCGCACTGCCGTGATGGGGATCCTGAACGTCACGCCGGACAGCTTCCACGACGGCGGCGAGTACGACGCGCTCGAGGACGCCCTCGCCCAGGCCGAGGCGATGATCGAGGCCGGCGTCGACGTGATCGATGTCGGCGGCGAGTCGACCCGTCCGGGTGCCGATCCCGTCTCGGTTCAGGAGGAAATCGATCGCGTCGTCCCCGTGATCGAACGGATCGCGGATCTCGACGTCGAGATCTCCGTGGACACGCGCAAGGCCGCCGTCGCGGAGCCGGCACTCGAGGCCGGTGCCGACATCGTCAACGATGTCTCGGGGCTCGAGGATCCCGAGATGCGCTTCGTCGTGGCCGACCACGACGCGGGGCTCGTGGTGATGCACAGCATCGATGCGCCGGTCGTTCCGGATCGGGACATCGAGTACGACGACGTCGTCGAGGACGTGATCGACCAACTCTCCGAGCGCGTGCTGCTCGCCGAGAAGGCCGGAATCGACCGCGAGGATATCGTCGTCGACCCTGGTATCGGGTTCGCCAAGTCCGCCCGCGAAAGCTTCGAGATCCTCGGTCGCCTCGACGAGTTCCGTGCGCTCGGCTGTCCGATCCTGTTCGGCCACTCCCACAAGTCGATGTTCGATCACGTGGGCTCGGCGGCCGGCGAGCGCGGCCCAGCGACGGTCGCGGCGAGTGCGCTCGCAGCCGACCGCGGTGCGGACATCGTCCGCGTCCACGACGTGCCGGAGAACGTCGCCGCGGTTCGGACGGCGCTCGCAGCGCGCGATCCGGAACGGTTCGAGTGATAACCGCTCGGCGATTCACCGACCGCGGCTCCACCTGGCTTTCAAACCAGGTAGTAAGGCAGATTCTCCGTGCCGCCGTGTGCGAAGCAGTTGACTGAGTGTTCAGGTGCCGGTCCAACCTTCAACCGTCCGGACGGAGTACTCCCACTGAGCGCAGCGTGCGCGAACGATTACAACTCATGCCTGAGGAACACGATTCCGATCTGGCGGCGAACATTCCGACGGAGAAACTCGAGGAGTACGACGTCGAAAAACCGGTCGAGACGGCCACGTCGATAGTCGACAACCCGAAACGCGTGTTGCTGCCATTGCTCGGCGGCGGCGCGTTGCTCCTGTCTGCCCTCCGCTCGCTCAAACGAGGGCAGTTCCGCGCGATACCCAAGGCGGCCGTCGGTGCCGGGCTGCTGAGCTACGGCCTCCGAAACCGGCGCTCGAGCGAGTCGCCCACCTTCGAACCGAGTACGGTCGAGATCGAGGAGGGGACCGCCGGGAAGGAGACATCGGACGAGGCCAGCGCCGCTGCTGAGCGCACCGATTCCGGGCGAGAGTCACAGATCGACGCGGAGGGGAACATTGACGAGTCGGCACAGCTCGGCGAGGAGGGAGAGACGGGCTCGAGGATCGAGTTCACCGATGACGCAGAGCAGGACGAGCCGCGAACGAAACCAGAACACGGCGGTGACGAGGAGGACCCCCGCCGCAGTACCGGCGACGATGACGAGCCGGTCGAAGTCGACGTCTCCGATACGGCGATGGCCGAAGAAGTGGCCGAAGCGACCGGGCCCGACCCCGAGCAGGCACAGCCGTCCCAGACCGACGCGACCGAACCCGAGGAAACGCCCGATGAGGACGCTTCGGAGATGAAAGTCGATCCGGACGAGGACGCCGACTCGACGAGCGACGAGTCGGAGGCCGATGCAAGCGACGAAGACGACGAAACTGACGAAGACGACGACCGATAACCCAGTACAGCTCCAACGGGACGCCGGCTTCTCGAGGCGACGCGCGAACGTTCGGGCGGCTCGAGCCTCTCGAACTGCTTGCTACTCCGAGCTAGGGGTTCCCTTCTCGACCCGCCTCCTCCTGGGCCGACTGCCAGCCGGAGAGCACGTATGCGGGCAGCGCGATGGCACCGACCACGAGCAGCGTGCCGGCGACGATCGTCCCGACGGTAACGTGGCGCGGATTCAGGGTCAGCGACGCCGGCAGACCGAACTCGAAGAGCGTGAGGGCACCGAGAGCGGCGACGCTCGCGATGGCTACGGTGGCGATCACGAGCAGCAGGTTGGGAGAGTCGAGTCGCCGGGACTGCTCATCCATACGATAGCTCGTTAGCGACCGTGCATGAGTCATTCGCCTCGCGGACCGAATCCGCGCCGCGGTCCGCTGCTGGAACTGATATCGAACCGGACCGAACCTGTTCTGCCAGACTGAACTGGACCGAACACGTTCCCGTCCGCCCTGCGACGCGTTCCGCACGCAATAAGTCCCCTCGCTCCCAAGAGCCGTACATGCAATACCAGGAACTCGGCGACTCCGGCGTCGAGGTCAGCGAAGTCGGCTTCGGCGCGTGGGTCGTCGGCACCGACTGGTGGGGCGACCGCTCAGAAGACGACGCCCTCGAGATGGTTCGGTACGCTATCGACCAGGGAGTGACGTACATCGACACGGGCGACGTCTACGGCCACGGCCGCAGCGAGGAACTCATCGGCAAAGCGATTGCGGACGTCCGCGACGACGTGACGCTCGCCACCAAGGTGGGCTACGACTTCTACAACAACCCCCAGGCCGGCCACGGCGAGTTGCCCAAGGAGATGGACCCCGACTATCTCCGAGACGCCGTCGAGCAGAGCCTCGAGCGACTCGACGTCGAGCAGATCGACGTACTCCAGCTCCACAACGCCAACGTCGAGGAGATCACCCCCGACGTACTCGAGTTGCTCGACGAACTCGAGGAGGAGGGACTGGTCCGCGCGCGCGGGCTCGCGCTCGGCCCCTCGATCGGCTGGCTCGCGGAGGGCGACCTCGCCATCGAGAAGGAGTTCGACTCCCTGCAACTCGTCTGGAACGTCCTCGAACAGGAGGTGGGCAACCACTTCCTCGAGACGATCGAGCGGACGGGATCGTCGACCAGCCTGATCCCCCGTGTCCCTCACTCCTCAGGTATCCTCAACGAGCAGGTGACGCCCGAGACCGAACTCGAGGAGGGTGACCACCGCGGCTTCCGACCCGACGCCTGGTACGAGACCGGCTGGGAGAAACTCGAGGCGTTGCGTTTCCTCGAGCGCGCGGAGCCACGGTCCGCGGATAGCTCGAGCGAAGCGAGCGGCCGTGAACGAACGATGGGGCAGGCCTCCATCGCGTGGCTCCTCTCCCACGACCCGGTCGCGTCCGTCACGCCGACGTTCCGGACGACAGCCGATATCGACGAGTGGGCGGCCGCGAGCGACGTGCCGAAACTCTCCGACGAGGAGATGGCTCGCGTCGAAGAGCTGTACGAGAGCGACTTCGATATCGACCGCGACGATGGCATGGACTCGCTGCGCTCGTCGGTCGGCGGGGCGGACATCGAGTCGGCGGGGCTCGACAAGCTCGCGGCCGACTGAGGAATCCACGGAACAAAGGTAAGCAGATTTAACAATTCTATCAGGCTGTTTCATCTCTCGGTACTGTTCGCCTAGTCCGCCGTTAGATGGCTCATAAAGCCGTCTAGCCGACAATTATTTTGGGAAATAATTTTTTGATATTTCCTGAAAACCCGAGATATTGTTCTGGGTGTTGATAACTATCTCTGGGTGGACTGTCAGTCGCGTATGGTCGATCCGACCAACAGACGTGCGTTCCTGGGGGGTAGCGGACTGGCAATCGTCGGTCTCAGCGGCTGCCTCGGCAGGTACAGTACCGAATCGGAGACGGATAGCTCGAACACCGAACCCGCCGACGGTGAAAATCATGATCGAACGCTCCAGTGGGGCAGACAGGGGGGCGAGCACGCGATGCAGGACTGTCCTGGGGAACGAGGATACTGGAAGTGGGTACTCACGCCGGGTGGCCCGACCGCGATCGAAGCCGGTGCGGTGCTCACCGTCGAATTCGAGGATGGGGGCAGCGAAACGGTGGACGGATACTTCCCCGGGGGAGGGCAAGGAGCCGTTCACTTTGACGTTTTCAGGGACGATGGCGGAACCGTCGAGAGCGCGACCGTCGCGTTCAGTGGGGGTGGCAACAATGCCCTTCTGACGATCAGTGAAGGCTACTGCGTCGAAGGTCCAGAAGACCCAGAGGATCCGGAGGACCCCGAAGACCCAGAAGAACCGGAGGATCCCGAAGACCCAGAAGAACCGGAGGACCCCGAAGACCCGGAAGATCCCGAAGACCCAGAAGACCCGGAGGATCCCGAAGACCCGGAAGATCCCGAAGACCCCGAAGAACCGGAGGATCCCGAAGACCCAGAAGACCCGGGGGATCCCGAAGACCCAGAAGACCCGGAGGATCCCGAAGACCCCGAGGATCCAGAAGATCCGGAGGATCCCGAAGACCCAGAAGACCCGGGGGATCCCGAAGACCCAGAAGACCCGGAGGATCCCGAAGACCCAGAAGACCCGGAGGATCCCGAAGACCCAGAAGACCCGGAGGATCCCGAAGACCCCGAGGATCCAGAAGATCCGGACGAACCCACGAAGAAAGAACAAAAGAAGAAAGAAGCGAAGAAGAACTCGAACTAACCCACGACGCAGCTAACGAGTCAGTGCCGGGTCGAGGAACTCGGTGCTACACGTCGCTGGTCCTCAAGACCGACCGACTGTCGAGAGCCAGGGCCTGTTGACGCCCTACTCCGCGTCGGTCGTCGTGACTCTGAACTCGAACTCGAGTTGGCCGCTCGTTTTCACGTTCACGCCGCCGAGTTGCTCGGAGATCTGTTCGCGCGCTCGAGAGCTCGGTTCGACGGTCACGGAAACGCTGTCGCTGTTCGTGTTGTAGGAGATGTTGCCTACCGTCACGTCGAACTCGAAGAGCGTCGGCACCTCCGCCCTGAGCTGTTCGCGGACGTCTTCGACCTCCGAGCGGACGGTCGCCATCTCCTCGTTTAACGTCGTCATCGGCGGAGGTAGCTGCCAGTCGCGCTTAATCGTGTTCCTTGCTTACGTACCGCATTCATACGTTCGAGGCGCTCGGAGCCGTCTAACTCCAGCGGGGTGGAACAGTGTCGTACTCGGTCCGCTCCTGCAATCGTCTACCCGGTGCCGTGAGAGCTTGAGAGGTGGTCGGCTCCGGCTGCTATACACCTCCCTCTATATTCGGGTACTCCCCCTAACCCCGCTGGGTGCCTACTGTGTGATAGGAGAGACCCATGTCCACCCAAACATACGAGTTCACCTGTCCGGACTGCCAGCGAGCGATTCCCGTGACTGGCCCGATGCGTGAGGCGACGCTGTCGAGCGGTTGTCCCGTCTGCGGTCGGTCGGTGACCGACGTCCACTTCGGAACGTGACTCCCGACGCGGTCGACTCGTCACGAACTCGCCGAACCGAATCGCAGACCAGTCGAACCGCCGCAACAAGACCCTTAGTCCCATTTAACATCTTTTGGGAGTGGCTTTTTATACGGCGTCATTGTGTGTTACTACGTCATGAATAACGTTACGTACGTCCAGAAAGCGTGTGCGTACATCACGCGCCAGACGGGCGAACTACTGGTCTTCGACGGACCGGGCCACGACGGGTTACAGATTCCGAAAGGAACGCTCGAGCCCGGCGAATCGCCGCGCGAGGCGCTGTTTCGGGAGGTTATCGAGGAGAGCGGTCTCGGGACGCTGAGTTCGACGAGCCATCTGACGACCGATGTCTGGACGCGCCGCGAGTCGCCGCCGAAGCGCTACGTCCGCCATTTCTTTCACTCGACGGTTCACGAGCCTCGAGATCAGTGGACGCATACGGTGACCGACGGCGGTGAGGAACACGGGGCCGAGTTCGACCTGCACTGGGTCCAGCCGACGACCGCTCGGGAGTTCGCCCTCGATCTCGACGACTACGTCCATCTGCTGCCGAACGTGACGCCGGCCAACGACGTCGCGACGGTCTCTGACTGAGCCCGTTCGGTCCGTTCCATCCGTCCGTTCCAGTATCTCTCACTTCGAGAGCGCGCGCTCGACAGCTTCGGCGACGCCTCTCGCTTTTTCGGCCAGTTCGTCGGAGACGTAGCCGTCGGCCACCGCGGCCTCGAGTTCGTCGGCGTCGACGATCTCGACCGTTCCGTCGGGTGCCCGGACAACGTCGATGTAGAGGTCGACGTACCGCGCCGCGTCGGGGAAGAGTTCGACCGGCGTACAGACGTTGACGTAGGTTCCCTTCGCGGTGCCTTGCTCGTCTCTGTACGTCGTTGGATACCACCACCGACCCTCTCGGAACTTGGTGACGGCAACGTCGCCGTTCTCCTTGGGCACGTCGAGCGCGTCGTACGTGCCGCCGCCGCGCATCGAGCGCTCGAGGGTCACCGAGCCGTCCCCGTTCCAGTCGGTTACCTCGCCGCGACCCAGCGAAATGAGTCGGCCGTCGGGCTTCCCGTGACCGATCCCGATCCGATCTCCCGATGCCGGACCGAACTGTTGGGCGACTGCAGGGAAGGGAAACTCGCCGTCGGCGAGATCCGTCTCCGTGCCGGTAGAGCCACAGACAGCTTCCGCGAAGTCGACCGCCGCGCTCGCGGCCCGGTCGGCGGCTTTGGTCCGGTGGTGGCCCGGCATCGTCGTCTCCACCTCGCGACGGACCGCGTCCAGCGCGAACCGCGACTCGCGACCGAACCAGCACCACGCCGTCGTCCGCGGTGCAGCGAGTACCCCGGGTTCGTCCGGCTCCTCGGGCGCGTCTGTGAGTGTGTTCTCGAGCGCCCGTACGCGGTCGGCTGCCTGCTCGAGCGCAGTTGTCATCGCCTCGAGGTCGGCGTCGGCGGCCGCGTGCTGCCAGCGCAAGCCCCAGCCGTCGGGGATCTCGACCGAGAGCAGGTCGGTCATGCCGACGAGTTCGTCGGCTCGCTCACCCCGGAGTGCCGCAGAAACGCCGGTCCGATCGCGCGAGAGCGTACAGAGCCCGCCCTGCACCTCGAGCGTCGGCACGACCCGCGGATCGTCGTCGCTCCAGGGCGGCGCGGGCTCGCGGACCTGCACGCGATAGCGGTTCCCCGCATCCACGTAGCCGTCGACGTCGTCGTAGTGGAGGTAGCCGCGTCGACCGTTTCCGAGGTCGACCGTCGCGCCGCCTCCACCCCCGGCGTCGATCACTTCGCACTCGAAGACTGCGCTGCGCGAGACGGCGTCCTCCCAGCGAAAAGCATCGATCGCGAGTCCCTCGAGATCGCTTGCGACCGCATCGACGCTGCCGGACTCGCCCGAGACCTCGACGCCCTGTCTGTCACGAGTCGTTTCGATTCTTATGTCCGCCGGCACGGTCTCGAACGAGTCGTCGAACCGTTCTCGGATCGGGTCGGAGGCCTGCACGACCTCGAGCCCGTTCTCGCCGAGCAGTTGCGTGATCGCCGTCGTATAGATGCCGCGGACTCGAACGGTCGTCATCGTCTCACCTCCATCCGTCATCGACCCACCTCCATCCGTCATCGACCCACCTCCATCCGTCGTCGTTTCGCCACCATCCGTCCTCGCTTTGCCTCCACGTACTCTCGTTTCGCCGCCGCGGATCCGTTTCGTTGCGCTCGCTGCGCGTATCGGCCGTCAGGGATATCGCCTCTCAGCACGGAAATCACTCCAATGTCTCGCGGTCGGGTGCGAACCGCACTCGAGCGTGTATCGTCGGACCCAGCGTCAGTTCGACCGTTTCGTCCGGCAGCACTCGGCCGTCCTCGACGTAGACGCCCCATGTGTCGAATCGGAGCCAGCCACGCATCTCGTCCGCGTGCGTCGTGAGATCGAGCTGGTCGACCGCGTGTTCGGGGTAGTCCGACGCCGAGTGGGCCATCTCCATATCCGAGTAGACAGTGTCGTGGGCGTCGAAGAACTTCTCGAGCGCCGTCGCATCGGTTTCGACCGCTTCGACGACCGCCTCCGAGGCGGCTCGGAGGTCGTCGGTCTCGAGGCCGACGTCCCGGAGTGCCTGCTGCGTTCGCTGATCGAAGTGCATAGCCGTCGGTTGGGTGGGGAGGCCTTTGTGGATTCCGAGTCCGCGTCGGCGCGACGGCTCGACGAGAGTTCGGATCCGGGTGGTAGAACTGTGCTGTTCGCGTTCGCCGCTCGCGTCATACGGTTCGCTGTACCGATGTACCGGTGGGATCGCAGGACGGTTGCGATCCTCCCGGAACTGACTTCCAGCGGACAGTATCAGTCGTCGGCCGCGAGACTCTCGGTGCTCTCGGCGGACAGCACGGCCTCTTCGGGGTCCGTGCTGGTGTTCGTGGCTGTAACGTCGCCCTCGGATCGGTTTTCGTCCGTCTCGTCTGGTCCCGGCGGCGCGGTGTAGAGGATCCCTCGGCTCGAGTTGTACATCGTTGTCGGTCGAGTATCGCAATCGGACACTGATAAGCACGATCCTTATATGGATCTTGACAGTGAATATCATACTAGGTTCCTTTCCTCGCCGAACGCTTACCGGAGCGGACGTCGTAGCGACGGGTATGGATCAGCGACGCGACCTGGTTGAACGGGCCGACGAGCAGTCGCGGGACCTCCAGGAGGTCTCGACGTGGGAACCGCGAACGGTGGTCGATCGACTCGCGTACGTGCTCTACAACGCGGTCAACTACGGGTTACAGACGATCGTGCTCGCCGTCGCGCTGGGAATCACTCTCCTCTTGCTCGTCCAACCGGCGGTGCTCGTCCTCGAGGAGCCGTCGCTCTCGTTCTTCTTCGGGCTCTCGGTGGTTCCGGCGGCGTTGCTCGCGGGATTTATCTGGTACACGGATATCACGTCGAGCGAACCGCTGTCGCTGTTGGTGGCGACGTTCATTCTCGCCGTGCTCTTTGCGACGTTCGCGGCGGTCGTGAACTCCGCCGTGGGGCCGGTTCTGCAGGCGATTCCGGTTATCGGCACCGTCCTCTTTTTCTACCTGATCGTCGGACCCGTCGAGGAGGCGGTAAAGCTCCTCGCGGTCCGCGTCTTCGCCTACCGCAGCGACACGTTCGACGCGGTCATCGACGGCGCGGTGTACGGTGCAATCGCGGGACTCGGGTTTGCGGCGATCGAGAACGCCATTTACATCGCCAGCACGGTCGCGACGGCCGAGGTCGGGACGATCACCGCCGCGACCGGCATCGCGACCGTTCGAGCGCTCGTCGGTCCCGGTCACGTCATCTACTCCGCCATCGCGGGCTACTACCTCGGACTCGCGAAGTTCAACCCGGAACACGCCGGTCCGCTCGTCGCGAAGGGGCTCCTGATCGCCGCGTTTGTCCACGCGACGTACAACACCACGGTCGGTATCGTTCCCGGCCTCGTCGCGGAGACCTACGCCGTTTCCTTCGAACTCGCGTTCGTCGGCTACGTCATCCTGTTCGACCTCGTCGTCGGCTACTACCTCTACCGAAAGATCGCCCGCTACCGCCGGACCTACCGCGCTGTCAGAGATGAGACGCGTGCGTCGCCGAAGCCGGAACTGACCGAGTTCGACCCGCCACGGCGCTGACGGCCGATTTCACCGACGCGACCCTCCGACAGGTTCGCGGCCCGCTGGTGCAGGCACCACCGGCTTGCCTCGCAGTGTCGCACTGTCCGGTATGAGCGCGACCTTTACAGACGACGACCTCGAGAAGTCCGTCGAGAACGCCAACGGCGAGGTGATCGGGACCGTGAGGAAGATCGAAGCGGATACCGCCCGCGTCGAACCCCGTTCCGGTCTCGTCGACTCGATCAGAGCCGCACTCACCTGGAGCGAGAGCCACGAGGAGACTCTCGAGGTCCACGAGGAGTCGGTCGACGAAATCTCGAGCGAGGCGATCCGACTCGAGTCGGAATCGGTGGCGGACCTCGAGGACGAGTCGACCGAAATCGACAGCGAAACGGGCCAGTCCGAAACGCCGGATCCGGTTGGCGAACAGGACACGGCTTCCGAGCGGGATCCGTCTGAGAAACTCGACGATCCGTCGACCCACGACGCGGCCGAACGATCCGCGGAACCCGACCGGACGGTTTCGGTCGAAGAGATGGATCAGCCTCCCCTCGACGAAGAGGCGACAGCCGAGATGCCGGACGATCTCGAGGAAACGGAGACGCTCGACGGGTCGAATCCGGACGATCCGACTGACGAGTTCAAGGAGCCGGATGAGATTCCGACGAGCGGAATGACGGGCGAGGACGGCAGCGACGATACGAGCGACGCGGTCGATGATTCGGATGGATGGAACGACACGGAATCGTCGGCCGAAGCGGACGACTGGAGCACCACTGGGCCGGCGACCGGGTCGGCCGAACCGAACGAACAGTCTTCGCCGGACGCGATGAGCGACACTCGACCCGTCGAATCGCCCGGCGAGATGGACCGCGCTAGCGTTCAGGACGAACCGGCGGGCGAAACCCCGGAACCGATCGACGAGGAGGAGTTGCTCGACGATATGGCATCGAGTGAGGGTTCGAACGATGACACCACCGACGCCACCGACGGCGCCGACAGCGTCGATGGCGGCCCGAGCACGGAACGGGCCGCGGATTTCGAGAGCGTCGGCGACGTGGACGCTGACGACACGAATGCCGACGGTCCGATCGAGACCGCAGAGACCGAATCCGAAACGCCAGGGACTGATTCGACTGACGAGACGGATTCGACTGACGAGTCCGATCTAGCTGACGAACTGGACACTGGCACCGATCTCGAGTCGGTCGCCGACGAGTCCGACGGGCTGGACGACGGCGAGGTTGACGGTCCGGCGGAAACGGACGACGTGGCCGACGAGATGGATCCGGGCATCGATCTGGCGGCAGCCGCAGAGCTGGACGATACCGACGACCTTGAGCCCACTGACGGAGAGGGCGAGACCGACGAGATGAGTCTGGTCGACGAACTCGACACCGGCACCGACCTCGAATCGGCAGCGGAGTCGAACTCCGGTGGAGCGAGTCCGGAGACTGAATCGAGTGCCAACGGTCGGCCGGAGACGGCACTCGATCCCGACGTCGGCGACCACGCGTCGAGCGAGGCGGACCCGCGACCGGAAACCGAACTCGAGCCGGCGGAATCGGCTGCGAGCGACGAGTCGGTAGAACCCGCTGTCGGCGAGACGGCAACGATCGAGGAAAGCGAGGAGACGGCCAGCGACATCGTCCCGGGAGTCGACATCGAATCGGCCGTGGAATCGGACGACCAGCGGGCAGCCGAGATCGATCCAGACGCGCTCGCCGGCCGAGGCGCCGGCGACGAATCGGCAGCCGACGATGTCACTCCACAGCGAGTCTCCGACGACGAGGTCGACTCGGATACGGCCTCGGATCGGGCCGCACGAGCGCGAGTGGACGACGACGGAACGGCTACAGCGACAGACGCAGAGAGCCGCGATCTGGATCGGTCCCGGTCGAGTACGCCACTCGCGGCCACCCTCGCCGCACAGCGGGCAGCGATGACGAGCGGACAGGAACTGGTCGAGCAAAGCCTCACCGTCCAGCAGCGAGCCGCTCGAGCCGCAGTTGCGACGCCGCTGCTCGCCCAGCGACAGGGAGTCGAGAACGCCAAGTCAGCTACGCAGCAGTACTTCGACGCCGTTACCGCGCTGACGGGCACCGGGAGCAGTGACTCCCACGAGCAGCAGTCGCTGAGCGAGGCGATCGACGAACTCGAGGCGGCTCACAGGGGGCTCCCCGACGAGGACCTCTCCCGACAACTCGCGGACCACCTCGAGGAGCTTCGCTCGCTCCAAGAGCAGTTCGGCGACGACGTCGAACGCGAAAGCGAACGGGTTGTGGACCTGCTCGAGCGCCAGGCCGACCTGCTCGAGGCCTGCAGGGACTCGATCGAGGCCGACAGCGGGGAGACGGATCGATAGGACGGCGACGGTCAGTCGAACGTTAAGAGCGACGAACACGACCGGCCGCGGGAGTCTGTTACGCAGTATATATACCGGTGAGAAGTGTACGCTTTCGTGATGGTTCCAATTATCGGATCAGTCGTCGCGTTCGTCGTCGCACTGCTCGTCGGCGGATTGGCTATTTACGCAGGAGCATCGATTATCGCTGACGTCGACGACTACTCCTACGCGGTCGTGACCGCACTCGCCGGCGCGATCGCGTGGGCGCTGACGGTCTGGATTCCGCTGTTCGGGCCGTTGTTCGCGTTGCTCGCCTGGATCTGGGTTATCAACTGGCGGTACCCTGGCGGCTGGATCGACGCCGCCCTGATCGGGCTCGCAGCCTGGGTCTCCGCCCTGGTGATCCTCTTCGTGCTCAACAGTGTCTTCGGGCTCGGCGTCAGTGCGTTCGGCGTTCCGGGCGCGTAGGACCGTACTTCAGTCGAATCGGGCCTCGAGCAGCCGTTCGACGTACTTCGCGAGCACGTCGACCTCGAGGTGGACCGGATCGCCGACATCCTTGTCGGCGAGCGTCGTGAGGTCGTACGTCGTTGGGATGATCGCGACGGTGACGCGACCGTTCTCCTCGTCCAGGTTCGCGACGGTCAGACTGATTCCATCGAGCGTGATCGATCCCTTTTCGACGACGTAGCGGCCGTACCCCTCGGGGAGTTTGAACTCGAAGAACCAGTCCTCTTCGACGGACTCGATATTCGAGACCGTCGCGACCGCATCGACGTGGCCCTGCACGACGTGGCCGTCGAATCGACCGTCGGCCGGCATCGCGCGCTCGAGGTTGACCGCGTCGCCCTCCTCGAGGTCGCCCAGATAGGTCCGGTTGACCGTCTCGGTCGCGAGGAAGACCTCGAACCACGTTCGCTCCTCGAAGCGCTCGACGGTGAGACAGACGCCGCTGACGCTGATACTCTGGCCGTGCTCGAGTCCCGTCGCGACCTCGTCGGCTCCGATCCGAAGCCGCAGGCCGTCCTCGGTGCGCTCGCGTGCGACGATCTCGCCGGTCTCCTCGACGATTCCCGTGAACATACGTTGACGTACCAGCGGACGAATAAAGGCGTTCTGAACCCGTCATGCGTTCCAGATCTGAGACGCGCTCTTCTCGAGCATTGATCGACGAATCCAGTCGCCGTCCTTTTGTCCGTACCCGCGCTATCACCGCGCAATGACCGGTCTCATCGACACGATCAAACTCGCGGGGACGCTCGTCCTCGCGATTCCCGCCGCGCTCGCCGGGCTCGAGTTTCTGCTCGTTCGCGGGGAGACGGCGACCGGAGCGATCCTGCTCGTGCTCGCCGTCACGCTCGTGATCGTCCAGCACCGCGTGACGCTCCCGACCGACATCCCCGGGCTCGTCGCCAAACGAGTGGCGGGGTCGGTCGTAAGTGATTCGGACGCCGAGCAGGACGAACCCCAGGAGGTTCCGTCCGAGACTCGAGACGACCGCTCGTAGCGTTTCGGCGGACGGGTTTATGTTTGTGTGCGTGAAAGAACGGACAGGAGGAGCGACTCGTGGCAGACGCCATTATCGGTATTTTCAAACTGGGTGAAGTAGTGATCGACGGTCTCGTCAGCGTCTACGGTCGGTTCACGGGTTCGGACGGAGACGAAGACGAGAACGAAGACGCGGACGAGTCCGAGACGGACCGGTAGACCGCTGTTTCGGTTCCAGCACGGTCCCCTCTACGTCAGTCTTCGAGCACCGCCGACGGCTCGAGCGACCGCGACGGGGCCTCGAGGTACGTCGCCCGTTCGCCGTCCTCCGCTTTGACCAGCAGGTCGGCGATCCGGAGCCACGCCCCGTCGCCGACGTGGACGGCCGACTCGAGTCGAACGACGCTTCCGGGTTCGATCTGATCGCCACCCTCGAGCGGGCGTTCGCAGGACTCGAGACCCACGCCGTACGCTCGTGTCCGGATGTCGTCACCCTCACCGAAGCCGAACGCGCGGACTTCGGCCTCGAGGTCGGCTTCGACGGCGGTGACCGACTCCGCGTCCGCGGTCAACATCGCCGCCGCGGATCGAAACGACTGCGTCGCGCCGACGTGGGCGCGGCGCTCGCTGCCGCCGTCGCCGTCGACGACGAGCGTGCGGACGAGCCCGGCGTGGTAGCCGTCGGGTCCGCGGGGAGCCGTCTCGAGGACGATCGGTTCGCCGGGTCGCAGCGGATCCTCGCTCGTGTCTCCGTCGCCATCGGCCGCTCCCCCGCTGCTATCGAGAGTCGAGGGCGTGTGCCCCGGATCGGGGTTGACGACCGTGTTTCCCGCGGGAAACGCGCCCGCCGAGACGATGGCTTCGTCGATGCCCGTCCGGAGTCGATTCGGCGTCACCGGATCGCCGTCGACCACGAGAGTGCCGTCGTCGAGTGCTGCGCCTGCGAGCAGCGACGCTGCGCCTCGAATGCCGGCGCTTGCGGCGGCCTGTGCGTTCGCGATTCGGTCGCGCTCGGTGTCCGTCTTCGTCGCTCGAGCGCGCTCGAGGACGTCCGTCGAGGCGAGGTCGAAGCCAGCTTGCTCGAGGTAGAGCGCGGCGTCGTGTGGCACTCGTGCCGGCGTGAGGGCCGTGCCCGATTCGATCCGTTCGGCCAGCCGAGTCGCGAGCGCTTCGGCGGGGTGAGTCGACGCGTCTCGACTCGAGTCGAGGACCCACTCGTTCCCGTCGAACGCGACCGCAAACGTGGGCGTGGCGCAGTCGGTGATCAAATCGTGCTCGAAAGCCGACAGACAGTATCGAATGGCTGCATCGTCGTGGGCCCCGACGTGAACGAACGCATTCGCCTCGCGGCGCTCGAGCGTGTCGCGAATCGTCGACTCGAGGTGCGCATCGACAGTCTCGCTCTCGAAACCGCCTGCAGGTAGTTCCGCGTCAGTCACGGCGCTTCCGCTTCGATCTCCTCGCCGTTGGCGTCGGTGTCGGCCGGCTGCTGGGCCTCCTCGACCAGATCCTCGAGCGGCGTCTCGAGGAGTTCGTTGTGGAGCAAGACGTCGATCGGAAGCGTCGGCGCGCCGTCGACGAGGTTCTCGAGCAAGACGAGTCGCTCGCGGGCACGGGACATGCCGACGTAGAAGACGCGGCGTTCGTTGTCGGTGAGAACGGGAACCGGCGAGGTCGTCTTGGTGAACTCCTCGCAGCCCGGAATCGCCGTTGGGTCATCGACGGTCGCGACCATCTGCTCGACGACCTTCTCGGTGAGGTCGGTGCCGACGATGACGTGGTCGGCCTCACGCCCCTTCGCGGAGTGGATGGTGCCGACACGGACGCGGTCGGTCTTCATCTTTTCGTACTCACCAATAGCGAAGTAGGATTTGACGCTCTTCTTCTGGAAGTTGGTGACCTTCCGGAGCATGTCCGAGGCCGACGCGGGGCCGGGCATGAACGGAACGTGATCCTGGACGACCTCGACCGGGATCATGAGCTCCGCTAAGTCTTCGATGCCGGACTCCTCCTGTCGCTCGTCGATCTCGTCGAAGAGCGCGTCACGATCGTTGGTGCCGAAGGCCGACTCTTGGAGCATATCGGCGAGGCGTCGGGCCTGTAGGCCGGTGACGTCCTCGCCCGCGTCGATCGCCTCGACGGCTCGAACGTACTGGGTGAGTCGGTCTGTCCACATCCGCTGGTCGGTCAGGGACGTAAACGGCATCCCCTCGGTGATGAACTCATCGATGAACTGGAACATCTGGTAGCGAGCGCGGAAGAGCACCATGACAGTCCCCTCTTCGACGATGGATCGCCGGACCAGACGAACGACATCGAGCATGGAGGCGTTGCGTCGAGCCTCGACGGACCCGCCCTCCGTGCGCGGTTTGAGGTCCTTGTCCTGGCGCTTGTCGATGTGGCGGATCTCCTTGTTGACCGCGTTGAGTACGTTCGAGGGGAGCCGATAAGAGTTCGGCAGAATAACGTCTTCGTCGACCTCCTCGTCAAGCAGGAGTGCGGGGTCGGCGCCCTGCCAGGAGTAGACGACCTGGTCGTCGTCGCCGGCGATCAGGACCTGCTTCATGTGCGGTTTCCACTCCTCGTAGACGTCGTACTGCAGCGTCGTGATGTCCTGAAACTCGTCGATCACGAGGTAGTCGACGCTCGGGAGCAGTGAACGCTGCTTCACGCGCTCGAGCATGTCCGCGAAGCCGATCTTGCCGTTTTCGCCCTTGTAGGCGCGCCAGCCGCGAATCGCTTCGGGGACGTCGATACGGTCGTCGTCGGAGGGCCACGTCGGCGTGTACTTGTTGCCCTCCTGAGCGTTCGGATCGATTTCCGGCGGAAGTCGAACCTCCTCTTCGTCCCACTGGAAGGGGACATCGTACCAGTCGGCGACGTCGCGACTGGTCCGCTGGAGCCACTGGCTCGTCGCGATAACCTTGTTTCCGATCGTCGTCGAGCGGGCGGTGCGCCGGCCGGCGCCGCTGTACTCGTCTTCGTACTCGATGCCGAACTCATCGCAGAACTCCTCCTTGTCGGACTCGCCGATAACGTCGCTTCGAGAGAGATCAAGCAGTTCGTAGGCCTTCGCGTGCATCGTACAGACGTTGCCCTGCAGCGCTCGCGGACTCTCGTCGAGTCGCTCGGCCAATCGTTCGCGAACCTCCTGTGCAGCCGCTCGCGTGTACGAGACGACGAGGATATCCCGGAACGTCACGTCATCCTGTTCGAGGATTTCTTCGACGTGGTCGAGCAGGGCAGTCGTCTTGCCGCTGCCCGGACCACCGAACAACCGGGTCACCTTCGTCTCCGTAGTAGCCATTGTAGCTGTTCAAGGGCGCAATACCCATAAGTCACGTGGATTATCGTCGGCAAAAATGCCGATGCGGGTACCCATTTCGACCGCAAGCGACCGAAACCGACTGTTTCAGGGGTTTCGTGGAGAGCGGGCGCTTCGTATCTCGGCACCGTCGCGTATTTTGTCCTGGCAGTCGGGACAGACTCGCGGGTTCTCGACACCGCGTGGGGTGAACACGCGAGCGTACGCATCGGTGACGAACGCGTCGCAGTTCTGGCATTCCGGCATAGTGGTTCTCACTGAATTATTGTGGGGTCATACAGTATAGTTCTATCGCATATTCACCCGGGAAAATACGACAACAACGCCGGTGACCGACAGTGGATCGGGTCCGATGGAATCAGGCCGGCACCCGGACAACCGTCAGGAGGCTGATTCCGGACAGTTCGACGGCGGCCGCTATGGAACTCGAGTGTCGCCGACAGTATTCGAAAAACGGAGTCTCAGTGGCCTCAGAGCGTGGGCTCCCAGCCACAGACGGTACACGTGCTGGCGGACGTATCGTGGAGGCCGCCACAGTCCGGGCACTGTTTCTTGTTATACTCCTGGTCCCACCCGACTCGTTCTACCGTGTGACCGCGGTCCGTGAGGAATTGGTCGATGACGTCGTCACCGGCATCACTGGGTGAGGTTGCCATAGGTGTGTCAATATCACCCATGGTATTAAACTGTGTGGTCGACCCATATTTCTGCCTCGACCCGGCTAACGCATCCCGACGAGTGACTGTCTCCGCTACCCGTTTGTTCGATTCCAGCGGCAGTATACCGACCAGCGGACTTTTCTCGGTCTCGGCCGAATAGCCACCCATGAGCGACCTGCGCCTCGATGCCACCCAGCTCGATCGCTACTCGAGACACGTGATCATGGACGAAATCGGGCCCGAAGGACAGCAACGGCTGCTCGAGAGTTCGGTGCTGGTCGTCGGTGCGGGCGGACTCGGTTCCCCGGCGATCCAGTATCTCGCAGCGGCCGGGATCGGTCGCATCGGGATCGTCGACGACGACGTCGTCGAACGGTCGAACCTGCAACGACAGATCGTCCACGGCGACGACGATGTCGGCCGGCCGAAAGTCGAGAGCGCGGCGGAGTACGTCGCGGCGCTCAACCCCGACATCGACGTCGAGCCGCACGAGACCCGCATCACGGCGGACAACGTCGCGGAATTGGTCGACGACTACGACGTCGTGCTCGACGCCAGCGACAACTTCGGGACGCGATACCTGCTCAACGACTATTGCGTGCTCACGGGGACGCCGCTCTCCCACGGTGCGATCTATCGCTTCGAGGGGCAGGTGACGATGTTCACGAACGAACGCGGCGACGACTCGGGCGAGGCGAGCGACGGTACCGCCGGCGACTCGCCGCCGTGTTACCGCTGTATCTTTCCCGAGGCACCCGAACCTGGTACCGTCCCCGACTGCGCAACGACGGGCGTCCTCGGCGTCCTTCCCGGCACCGTCGGCTGCATTCAGGCCACGGAGGTCGTCAAGTACGTCCTCGGCAAGGGCGAGGTGCTCGAGGGACGGCTCCTCATGTACGACGCGATGGACATGACCTTCGAGACGGTCGAGATCCTGTCGAACCCGTCCTGTCCGGTCTGTGGTGACGAACCCGACATCGAATCGGTCGAAGACGTGAGCTACGAGGGCAGTTGCGGGATTTCGGCGGATTAGTCGGCCAGCTTTGACTAGCTCTTCTCGGCCCAGTTCGTTATCGGAGCCGTTCGGTTACGATCTCTCGAAGCTCGAGCGCGCCGAGAAGCCCGATGCAGGAGACGAACGCGATCGTCCCGAGTTTCCCGCCGGAACCCTCGAACGCCGGCGCGACCAGCAGAAAGACGACTCCGGAGAGCCCGCCGGCGACGCCGACCGCGAGCGCTCCGCCCAACCGATCCGCGCTCGACATTCCGACGAAGGAAGCACAGAAGGCGACGGCGGCCAGCGTCGACCCGAATTCCGGAACGGCGAGCGGAAACGCGACGCCTGCAGCCACGCCCACGGCACCCGAGCCGACCACGGCACCCCACTCGAGGCGGACGCTCAGGACGACCGTCGCGACGGCTCCGGCGACGGCCACCGGGACGATGAGGTGGGCGAACTCCCACTGCGGGGCCCCCGCCTCGGCGAAATCGAGCCCCAGCAGCGCCGCGGTCGCGAGACAGCCGAACATCGCGAGTGTCCCCAGCTTGCCGCCGACGCCGCCGAACGACTCCGTCGTTGCGACGAATCCGAGTCCCGCGACGACGCCCGCGAGGGCGACGGACTCGAGCGACCCGAACACCGCCGGCGAGGCCATCCCGACAAAGGAACCACAGTAGACCGGTGCACCGACCCTCGGGACGGCGAGTCCGGCGGCCAGTCCGACGAGCGCGGAGGCGAGCACGGGTCCGATACCGGCGTAGACGCTCAGCGCGTAGGTGACGACGGCACCGACGACCACCGCGAGCCCGGCGGCGGCGTCGCTTCGGTCGAACGCCGGCGTCTCGAACGCCTCGAGTTCACGTCGGTGTTCGATCACGCCGGCGACGGCGGCGGTGAGCAGGATTCCGAGCTGAATGCCGGTCGTTCCGATCGGCATCTCGGTCGGAGCGAGTACGGCCCCCACGAGCAACGTTCCGGCCGTCAGAAGCAACGCGAGGTAGCCCGCAAACTGTGCCGAACGGTACACGAATCGAGAGATGAGAAGGGGAACGGAGAGCGTTACGGTTCCGAGCCGTCCGGTTCTAGCTCCGCAGCAACCCGCCGTCGATGGGCACCGCGACGCCGTTGACGAAACTCGAGCGCGGACTCGAGAGCACGGTCACGATGTCGCCCAGCTCACGGGGCTCGCCGATGCGATCCATCGGAATTTCGCTCGCGAGGTCCGCCAGCCCTTCCTCGTAGTCGTCGTAGACGCCGCGCTCGATGTTCGCCTCGATGAGCTCCTCGATACGGGGCGTCTCGATCGTCCCCGGCAGCACCGCGTTGACGCGAATCTCGGGGGCGAACTCCCGCGAGACCGTTTTCACGAGACCGATCACGCCCCGACGGACGGCGTTCGACAGCAACAGGCCGTCCGCGACCTCGCGGACCGTGCGGGACGTGATACAGGTGATCGAGCCGTAGTCGGACTCGAGGAGGTGCTCGTGGGCTTCCTCGATCGTCCAGACGGCGCTCATCACCAGCAGATCGTAGGCCTGGTACCAGTCCCGTTCGTCGGTCTCGAGAAAGGTCGTACTCGGCGGGCCACCAGCGCTCGTGACGAGGTGGTCGAGCCCGCCGAAGGCGTCAACCGTTTCGCTGACGAGGTGGGAGACCGCGTCCGGATCGGTGATGTCGGTCGGCCTGGCTCGGACCTCGCCCACGGCCGTCTCGGCGATCGCCTCGCGGGCGTCTTCGAGCCGATCCTCGTCGCGACCGCAGAGCATCACGTTCGCGCCCTCCTCGGCGAGCGCCTGTGCGCTCGCGAAGCCGAGGCCGCTCGAGGAGGCCGTCACCAGTGCACTGTTGCCGTCGAGATCGAGATCCATGCTCGAGTACACGGCGGCGTGCTACAAAGTCTCAATGTCACTGGCAAGGCGCTCGTTCGGGTCCGATGTCGGTGGAAACCGTCGATTAGTCCGCGCCCAATCCGTCGAAGTAGATCGCCCGGCGTTCGTCGTCTGCGGGCGTCGTGACCAGCGAGACGACGACGGTGGCGAGCAGTCCGATTCCCATCCCGACGAGTCCGGCCGTCCAGCCGGCGTACGCGCTCGGGACGGTCGCGAGGAAGAGACTCGAGAGGTAAAAGCCCTGGCTGAGGACGATGCCGGCGGTGATCCCGGCTCGAGTCGTCCGCCGCCAGTAGAGCGAGACCATGACGGGCAGGGCGAGTTGGGCGAAACCGCTGAAGGCCGCGTCGCCGAGTTCGAACAGCGTTGCGGGGTTCCAGAGGCTGGCGACGAAGGCGGCGGTCGCAAAGCCCACGACGCCGACTCGAGCCAGCAGGTCCTCACGACGATCCGAGATGTCGCGGTCGACGAACGGTCGGTACAGGTCCCGCGTAAAGTAGGACGACCCCGACAAGAGCATCGAGTCCGAAGAGGACATCATCGCGGCCATCGCGCCGGCAATGACGAGCGCGGCGAACCAGACCGGCGTGTACTCGGCGAGGATCACCGGAAGCACGTTCTCGCCCTCCGGAATCGCCACGTCGAGCCCGCGGGCCCACGCGCCGAGCATGAACGAGGGGACGAACAACAACACGCAGAGGATCGGCCACAGCGCGAACGAGCGCTTGAGCACCGTTCTCGAGCCCGCGGCGAAAAAGCGCTGGTTCACCTGCGGGAACATCGCGACGCCGAAGCCGATCGTAATCGCCGTCGAGAGCATCCACTGGGGCGTATAGTAGGCGCTGCCGAGCGAGAGAAAGTCGGCGGTCGCTTCGTTGGATGCCAGTGCGTCCGTTGCGGCACCGGGACCGCCGACGACGGCGAGCACCCAGAGCAGGGCGACCCAGGTCGCGACGAGCATGAATGCGCCCTGCAGCGTGTCGGTCCACGCGATCCCCCGAAAGCCGGCGATGACGACGTAGAGGATCATGAACACGGTAATCAGTCCCGCACCGGCGGCGTACGGAACGGCGCCCTCCGTCAGGGCCTCGAGGGCGGTGCCGGCGCCGACCTGCTGGAGCATGACGTACGGAAAGAGCCAGAGCAGGCTAATGCCCGCGACGAGCCCGCGGAGTCGCCTCGAGGCGAACCGGTCGCCGAGCATCTCCCCGAGCGTGACGTACTCGTATCGCTGGCCGAGCAGCCACTGCTTGTAGCCGATGACGTACCAGAGGACGGCGAAAATGATTCCGTCCATCAGCCCCATGACGAGGATCCACTCCGGCCCCTGGGCGTAGGCGATGTTCGGTCCCGCGAAGAACGTAAACGCCGAGAGCAGCGTCGCGAAGGTCGTAAACAGCAGCACGATCGTTCCGACCGTCCGACTGGCGAGGTAGAAGTCCTCCGCCGTCCGGTCGGTCAGTCGGTAGGCGACCAGCCCGACGGCCAGCGCCAGAAGCAGGTAGCCGACGATGATGCCGAGTTGGAGGGCGAGGCTCACGGTCGATCACCGTTAGTCGCCGATCGGGCCGAGCGATTCGTTCCGCCGTTCCCGTTCGACGTTCCGTCTCTGCTCGAGTCTCCCCCCGATTCAGTTTCGATGCCGATTCCCCACGCTCGCTGGGTGAACAGGTAAAAGACGACCGACGTGAGCCCCATCCAGCCGATATGCCACCAGAGCCACACTGGGAGTCCGGCGACCACCGTTGCGTCCCCCCAGAAGAACCACGGGATCGCGAGCGCGCAGAGGACGACCGCGACCGCGATCCAGCCCACGAGTTCTAGCCGACGCATATCCGGAGGTTGGGATCGACGCTGATACCCGTTTCCCTTCAACGTTTCCGATTGAAGAGAATCTACTATCGGTTCTCAGACCGTCGCTCAGTCGCACGATTTGGCAAGGTAAAATCGCTCTTTCAGGGAGGAGAAAACGTATAGGTATTGCCAGACGAATGCAACTCGAACTGATATGGCCCGGCTGTTCCCGTTTCGCTCCGAACCCGCAGAACACGAGGGCCAGCCACGCGTCGTCGACCTCGAGGGCGAGGACGCCGATGCCGTCTTCAGCGCGCTCTCGTCGACGACTGCGCGCCAAATCTACGCCCGACTGGACGAGGAGCCCGGAACGCCGAGCGACGTCGCCGACGCGATCGACTCCTCGATTCAGAACGTTCGGTACCATTTAGAGAAACTCGAGGATGCCGGGCTCGTCTCCGTTGTCGACACGTGGTACTCCTCTCGCGGCAACGAGATGAGCGTCTACGCGACGACCGACGGTCCGCTGATCGTCACGGGCGACGAGTCGGCGGCGAGCCGAATACGGGAGGCCCTCTCCCGGTTCGTCGGTGGGATCGGCGCGCTGGCCGGCGGGAGCCTCTTAGTCCACCACGGACTCACGCGGTGGGCCGAGTCGGCGACGGACTCCTCGGGGGCGGGGACGGCCCCGGCGGGGGCAGAAACGGACGATACCGACGGTGGAGACGCCGGCGAATCGGAGGATGGTGGAGACACCGAATCGGACGACTCGACGGACGACGCAGCCGACGACGATTTCGGCGCACAACAGACGGATGCGGAAGACGAGGAGATGGACGAGGCCGACGAGGCCGAATCTGACGACGCCGACGTCGCGTACGACGAGGAGGGGACCGGCGAGACGTTCGATGCTGAACCGGCGGCCGGCGACGGCGCTGTCGAACCCGCGGGCGACGGTACTGCGGCGGTCGCCCAGACGCTGTTCGAGACCGTTCCGCCGGGGCTCCTCTTTTTCCTCGGTGGCCTGCTCGTGTTGACCGCGGTCACCCTCTACTGGTACTGGTACCGACCGGCGTACTGACGGCGTACCGCCGTGGTACCGGGCAGTGTACCGTCAGGAGACGGGGCCATACAGGTCAACAGCTATTTCCCCGTCACGATCCAAAATCTACACAACCGACCGCGGTACCGCGTCTGCGGTGCCCCTCGAGGGGATTCCCCATGGAAGACACGTCGAAATACCTCATCCACGCGAACGTTACGGCTGACGGGGTCGTCGAGCGGAGCGACGTCGTCGGCGCGATCTTCGGCCAGACCGAAGGCTTGCTCGGCGACGAACTCGACCTCCGTGACCTCCGTCAGTCACAGAAAGTCGGCCGCATCGATGTCGAGATAACCAGCACCGCCGGCCAGTCACACGGCCACCTCACCATCGCGACCAGCCTCGACAAGGTCGAGACCGCGACGCTCGCGGCCTCGCTCGAGACCATCGACCGCGTCGGGCCGTGTCGAGCGAACCTCGAGGTCACCGAGATCGAGGACGTCCGCGCGGCCAAGCGCAAGGAAGTCGTGAATCGGGCGAAGGAACTCCTGCAGACGGGGTTCGACGACAGTGTGATGAGCTCCGAGGAGATCCTCGCGGAGGTACGCCAGCACGTCCGGGTGGAGGATATCACCGAGTACGAGGGGCTGCCGGCTGGTCCCCGTGTCACCGATAGCGACGCGATCATCGTCGTTGAGGGGCGCTCGGACGTGCTCACCCTCCTCAAGTACGGCGTCAAGAACGCCATCGCGGTCGAGGGGACGAACGTCCCCGACGCGGTCGCGGAACTGACTCGTCACCGCACGGTTACGGCCTTCCTCGACGGCGATCGCGGCGGGGATCTCATCTTCGAGGAACTATCGCAAGTGGGCGATATCGACTTTGTCGCGTTCGCGCCCTCCGGCACGTCCGTCGAGGATCTGGACCACCATCAGCTGTTCGCGTCGCTGCGCAACAAGGTCCCCTACGACAACGTCTCCGGATTGAACGAGCCTCGAGAGGCCGTTGCGGCGACCGACGGGAGCTCGACGCCGGCCCCGGAACCAGATGCCAGACGCACGCACGGGTCCGAAGCCGCCTCGCCGACGTCGATCGACGAGTCGTCCGGTTCGACCACCCAGACGGCGAGTGGGGCGAACGCGGCCGCCGACGTGACGACCGCCGGCGAGGCGGCGACCGAGAGCGAGGCTGTCGGTCCGTCCGACGGCTCCTCGAGCGCGCAGTCGGCCGCGAGCACCGACGCGGGGTCGACATCAGGGGCGGCCCCCGACACACCGGCCGAACCTGCGAAACCGGAGACCGTCTACGGCCACGCGTCGGCTGTCATCCGAGACGGCACCGACCGGGTTCGGTTTCTCGACGCCGACGGCGACACTATCGACGAGACCGACGCGAACGACGCCTACGACGCGCTCGAGGACCTCGAGTCGGCACCGACGACGATCATCCTCGATACGATCCTCAGCCAACGACTGCTCGATCTGGCGGCCGATCGGGGCGTCGATCGGATCGTCGCACGCTCGCTTGGACAGTTCACTAAGCGGCCGACGGCTGTCCGGATCCACGCGATCGACGACGTGGCGGCGGAACGTCCCGACTCGGAGTGAGCGGAGACTGGTTGACAGACCGATCGCGAGTCGTGGAGAGGCGGTTCCGCAGTGTCTTATTTGTTGCATGCGTGCGTTCCGCTCGCAAACGCGGCTCGGACCGAGATGTTGATATTCGGCTCCCCTTGAGTTCCGCTCGAGATGTCACCACCGCCAATGGCTGCGCTCGTCCTCCTCGGCGTCTGGGTGCTCGTGTTGTTCGCCGCGACCAACGCGGCGGCGTACAGCCAGTGGCGAGCGACCCGTGAGTACGGTGCTGTCGACTCGACGGCCCCCTCGTGTGACGACGCGGCGAATCGGTGGTCCGACGATTCGGTAAGTCGGAACCGTATCGACTCTCAACCCTCGGAGTCGACGGCGCGGGCTCGAGACGATCGATCGACGTGCGGGAGGCGGGACGATGTCGGTGCGGTCGCGGACGATTAGTCTAATTGTGAGATCGTGCTGAATACAGGGCGCGAATGAGGTATAGACTGAGACGGGATCTGCGAGAGGTCGTGACCGGTCAGTACAGGAGCATCATTCCGTAGCAATGTCATTTATCTCAGCATTTTCAAGTTAGTATAGGTGTGAAAAATACAGTAGGAGGCGAAACTTGTGACTGTTAATCCAATGAAACCAAGCAGAGTATCCGCGAGACCACTTCCTACAAAAACAACTCCAACTGCGAAATAGAGTCCAACAAGGCCCACTATCGCGAGTAGTGCGACAAGAATTCGATGGGTGGGAGAAAGAGATTTTCCTGTCTCAGAAGTGCCTTCAGCCATATGTAAAATACCCAACTCGAGGGTGCAAAAGTACTCTGGTGTAGTGAGCAGATAGTTCACCGTTTTCGGCGCGAAACAAACGGGGTCGTTGTGCTGCATTCATCCTCTGTATTCAACAGGCCGTTTCTGACGCCTATTCGGGGGGTGGGGTGGTCGCTCCGGTAACGCCTTCCTCTACGTACTGTCGTTCGTGATCTCTCTCACAACGCGGTCCAACAGCGACAGTTACCCGAATACTGTGAACGCCAGCACCACGAGGGCACAGAACAGCGCGCCCGAGAGGGTCGCCAGGAAGTTGACGCCCTGATTGCTGAGGATGTCGCCCTCGAGCGTCGCGCCAAGCAGGCTGTCGACGGTCATGCCGACGATGCCGGCGGCGACGATGATCGCCGCGCCGACGACGCCGACCTCCGGGAAGAGGACGTAGGAGATGCCGGCGACGACAGTCGCGCCCGCGATACCGGCGATCTCTCCCTGCCAGGTGACGCCGCCGTCGGTGCCGGGTTCGACTGGCTCTAAGGTGGTGATCAGCCGCGGCGTGTCGAAGACGCTCCCGATCTCGCTCGAGAGCGTGTCGCTCATCGCGGTCGAGACGGAGCCCGCGAAGGCGAACAGAAAGAGCCCCGGTTCGGGATCGCCGGGCAGTATCGTCGCCGAACTCGCCGCATAGCCTAACACGGCGACGATCGCGACGGCGGCGTTGCCGAGTACGTTGCCGCTGCCGCGGGCACCGTTGTTGTCCTCGGCAACCCCCAGTTCCGCTTTTTCCTCGTAGCGAAACTTCGAGGAGAGCCCGCCGATGGCGAAAAAGGAGATGAGGACGACGAACCAGCCGTAGCCGCCGAGGACGATGGTCAACAGCCCCAACAGGATGCCGGTGAGCATCCCCGCGATTGAGGCCGTCTCGAGCGCGTAGGAGGCGTAGCCGAGCGCGATGGTGACCCCGAGGGCGGCGACGATCTCCACGCCGTCGAGCGTCAGTGCCGGCTCGAGCTCCGCGAGCAGCCAGCCCAGCAGGCCGACCGAGAGCATGACGATGGGGTCGTCGCGGGCCAGCAGCACGTCCCGGAGCAAGGCGGCGAGTAACGCGGCGCTTGCGCCGAGGAAAATCATCGTCGGAACGGTCGATCCTATCGACTCGAGCGAGGCCGCCCCGTCGGTCAACGACTGCGTGAGCGCTTGGCCGCCGACGGCCGCGACAGTCGCGACCAGACAGAAGACGGCCACGAGGACGACGTCGTGGTCGGTCCGGCGGCGGGCGAGTTGCTCCGCGGCGTTTCCGTAGCCGACGAGGAGCACGGCGGCGACGAAGACGGCGACGGACATCGAGGCCGTGACTGCGATGAGACCGAGCGTGACGGCTGCGAGGACGAACGTGATGAGTCCGTAGAGGCGACCGTCCTCGTAGTCTCCCGGATACGCGAGGAGGTCGAAGAGCGGACCGTCGGTCACGGCGAACGCCCCTCCGATCACGACGGCCGCGATCGCGGCCCCGACCCAGGGGCCGCCGAGGGGCACGGCGAGGACGAGCGTACAGAGGAGCGCAAACGCTCCTGCTCGCCGAACGGGTGCTGTCACGATACTGAGTCCTTTCTGTGGCGTTTACTTGAAGGTTCGTGAACCGTCCCGCGGCCGTTCTCACCGTCGTCAACGCCGCTATCCGGAGAACATGTAACTGCAGAGAAAGACCATCAACTCCGTACGACCGACTGTCTCGGACCGAATACACTCACTGTAACCGGAAGGAAACGTAAGCGGTACCGGTCCCACCGAAGCGGGGCGATTCCGCTGACGCTTCGTAACCGGTATACCAACGCGTCGGAAACGCAAGGCTGTGGGTCTGTACGAACGGTACCTCGCGTTGCGAATCCGCCGCCACGACGGCACGCTGCCCGACCATATCGCCCTCGTCATCACCGAGCGGGACCTCCTCGAGCGCGGCGCCTACGAGACGCTCACGGAGTTTTTCGCGTGGGCGTTCGAGTACGCCTCGCAGGTGACGGTCTACGTGAGCGTCCTCGACGCCGCCGCAGTTCCTGCCTTGCGACGCGAACTCGAGACGATCGACGCGCCGCGAGCGGTGGCGGTTCGGGGACCGGACGATCAGACCCGTGCGGACGCGCCGATCCGGATCGGAATCGGACTCGGTGGCAAACACGAGTTCACCAGCGCCGTCCGAACGCTCGCGGAACGCGTCGACGACGGCGAACTCGAGCCCGACGAGATCGACGACGAGCGGGTCGAGGAACACCTCATCTTCCCGACCGAACCCGATCTCGTGATCAAAACCGGTGCCGAACGGCTCTCGGACTTTATGATTTGGCAGTCGGTCTACTCCGAACTCTACTTTACGGACGTCAACTGGCGGGATTTCCGCAGGCGAGACTTCCTGCGGGCGGTCCGAGAGTACTGCAACCGGTCGCGACGCTACGGTCAGTGAACTGCCACACCCCCCTTCTCCCGAACGCCGAATCTACGTTCCCGGTACGGCCACCGATAGCGGGACGGCGGGACGGCTACTCTTCTGGGTCGCGCGCGTCGATCGATCCGGGTCCGTCGTTCCCCGTCGTCGGCGTGCGAGTATCGGTCCTCGTCGTCGGTCCGCGACCGTCCTTACCCGTCGCGTCCGGAGCCGTGCCGATGGGCTCTTCGAGGCCGACGACCGGGCCGTCGAGGTGGACGGCCTCCTCTTCCAGTTCGTACTCGAGCACACCGTTCGCCTCGAGTTTCGGCAGGACGACGTGGACGAGCGAGATCCGGACCGATGTCGGCGACCCCTCGGGATCCAGTCGGGCGACCGATGTCGCCAGTCGCTCGAGAGATGGACGCGACCCGGCCGTCGATAGTACGTGCAGGGCAACCCGGGTACGGGTACTCGCGAGGAGCGCGTAGGCTGTCTCGGTCGGGACCTCGGCAACTTGCGTGAACCGATCGACGTCGACAGGGATGCGAGAGGGTGCCATACCAACTACACGTGTGGGAATGATCGATAAAATCCTTGCGGTGAACAAACATGTTCGGCCGACCCCGTTGCCGGAGACCAACGATCTCGTTCAGTCCGCGGCCTGCCCGCTCGAGTCGAGTTCCTCCACCTGGCCGCCGTCGACGCCCTCGAGGTCGTCCGGATCGGGCTGTTCGGCCGTCGGCAGCGAGTCGCGGAACCGCTCAACGATCGACTTGGCTTCGACGAGTTCGGGATCGCTGACGGCGCCGAGCAGGGCGATTGCGCGTCGAGCGCGGGTCCGTCGCCAGGACTCCTCGCGGTGTTCGTACGTTCGAATGCCCCGAAGGAAATCGGTCTTCGAGAACTCCGGCCAGTAGGGCGTACAGAAGAAGACGGCGGCCTCGTTGCCGTTAGCGTGCCACGG
This sequence comes from Natronorubrum tibetense GA33, assembly GCF_000383975.1. Lineage (NCBI taxonomy): Archaea > Methanobacteriati > Methanobacteriota > Halobacteria > Halobacteriales > Natrialbaceae > Natronorubrum > Natronorubrum tibetense. The sequence goes on from NZ_KB913017.1 coordinate 2,433,707, forward strand.
GAGGAAGTTCGAGGTCCGCTCGTCGCCGCCGGTTCGGATGATCAGGTCGACGTCCCGAACCGGCTGGTCGTAGAGTCGGTCCTCGATCGTCTCGACGTCGATTGCGTCCGGCTCGAGGGTGCCCGTTTCGACGTCGCTGGCGACGCCCTGAACCGCCTCGAGCAGCTGCGAACGCCCGCCGTAGGCGAGCGCGATGTTGAGGACGAACCGATCGTAGCCGCGGGTGCGGCGCTCGGCGTAGTCGACGGCGTCGCGCACCCGTTCGGGGAGTCGCTCGACCTCGCCGATCACCCGGATGCGGACCTCGTTCTCGTGGACGCGATCGGCGTCGGCGAACTCCCGAAGCTTCTCACACAGGAGGTCGAACAGCGCCTGATTCTCCTCGTCCGGGCGGTCGAAGTTCTCGGTCGAGAACGCATACAGCGTCAGCTCCTCGACGCCGATGTCCTGACACCACTCGAGGACGCGCTCGGTCGTCTGGGCCCCCTCGCGGTGGCCGTCGGTCGCGTCGTCTCCCTTGCGGCGAGCGTACCGTCGATTGCCGTCCTGGATCACCGCGACGTGCGTCGGTGCACCGGAAATCTCTCTCGAGAGCACCTCCTCGTAGACCGCGTCGACGCGCTGCCGGAGCCACCGCTTCATTGCTCGGTAAAAGGTCACCTATCCCTATGTGTCTTGTGTGGTGTGTACCAGCATGAGAATCCGAGTATCGCGCTACCAGAGTGGCGTTCGACCGGTCTCCCGGAAATCGTGACGGCTATCCGTTCGGACGCCGTCTGCTCGACCAATGGCAGACGCGATCGACGACGACCTCTATCAGCGGACCAAACGGCTCCTCGAACCGGGCGAGATCGAACTCAACGGCGCGATCGTCCACACCGATCACGACGGGCAGGAAGACGTACAGATGATGCAGGCCACGCTCGACGTCGGCGACATCATCGCCGAGCACTCGGGCCACGAGCCGGAGGACTGCTACGTCTACTCGGGCAACGACGACCCCGACTTCTCCTCGAACCAACACCAGGGGCTCACCCTCGAGGACGAATCGTTCGTCTGGGAGTGCCAGCAACTGCTGCGTCAGGGCAGTTTCGATATCGTCATCTACTACCGAGCGAGCGCCGACCACGAGGCGATTCTCGAGGGCGTCCGCGACCTCGGCTACGAGGTCACGGGCGTCGAGGGCGACTAACGAGCCTATCGAAGAACCGACCGTCCTTTTCGGCGATCGGTCGTTCGAACGGGCCCTCGAGCGGACCGTCCCGGTTCGCTTATGCCACGGGACTCCCGAACGACTAGTATGAGCACGGATGTCGACCTGTCGGAACGCGAACGGGCGGTCGTCAACGCCTTTCAGGGCGGCTTTCCCGTCGTGGAACGTCCCTTCGAACCCGCCGCCGCGGCCATGCGCGACCGCGGAGTCGACATCGACGGGACCGAACTCCTCGAGACGATTCGCGACGTAGACGAGCGGGGCGTCCTCTCGCGCTTTGGCCCGCTGGTCAACGCCCAGGAGATCGGCGGCGCGGCGACGTTAGTCGCCATGCACGCTCCCGAGAATCGGTTCGACGAGGTCGTCGACGCCGTCAACGCCCATCGGGAGGTCGCGCACAACTACGAGCGCGCCCATCCCCACCTGAACGTCTGGTTCGTCGTGAGCGTGGCCGACGAGGAGCGAGTCGAGGAAGTGCTGGCCGAAATCGAAGAGGAAACCGGCCAGGAGACGTACAATCTCCCCAAACAGCAGGAGTTTCGCGTCGAGGCGAAGTTCTACGTCGACGGCCCGTTCGACGGTTCCGGCGACGACGAAGCCGAGACCGCCGGCGTCGACTGCACCGACCTCGGTCCCAGCGTCACCCCGACCGACGAATCGACGCTGACGCCGGCCGAGCGGGATCTTGTCCTCGAGATCCAGGACGGTCTCCCGCTGACCGAAACCCCCTACGCGGACGTCGCTGACGCCATCGAGCAGGACCTCGAGTGGGTCCTCGAGACGATCAAGCGGTTCGAGCAGGAGGGCAAGATTCGGCGCATCGGCGTCGTGCCGAACCACTACGCGCTGGGGTATACAGAGAACGGGATGACAGTCTGGAACGTCCCGGACGACATCGTCAGCGAGGTCGGCCCTGAGGTCGCCGCCCTCCCCTTCGTCACGCACTGCTATCGGCGGCCGCGCCACGACGGCGTCTGGCCGTACAACTTCTTTGCGATGACCCACGGCCGCAGCGAGGAAGAGAGCCAGCGGCGGATCGAACAGGTTCGCGAGACGATGGCCGACTACTGGAACGTCGACGACGGCGACTGGGACTCGCTGTTCTCGACGCAAATACTGAAGAAAACGGGTATTCGTATGGCTGAACGCGCCGAAGCCAACACTGAATCCCGATAACGAACAGGGTTCACAATCCAATTCACAGGATGATTCCACTCTTGCACGATTTCACGGGTACGACGGTGCTCGTCTTCGGCGGCGGCCCGGTCGGGGCGCGGAAGGCCCGTCGCTTCGCCAGCGAAGCCGAGGTACTGGTCGTCAGTCCCGAGTTCGCCGATCGGGAGTTCGACGGTGCCGAACTGGTGCGGGCCGCTCCCGACCCCGCCGATATCGACGATTGGCTCGAGCGAACTGCCCCCGCGCTGGTCGTCGCCGCCACGAGCGACGAGGCGATCAACGAGGCCGTCGTGACGGCCGCTCGAGACCGCGGCGTCCTCGTCAATCGCGCGGATCGCTCCGGCAAGCGCGAACCGGGCAGCGTCGTCGTGCCGGCGACCGTCCGCGAGGATCCCGTCGTCGTCTCGATTTCCACGGGTGGGACCGCACCCGCACTAAGCAAGCATCTCCGGCAGGAACTCGAGGGGACACTCGCCGGAGCGGGCGAGATGGCACGTGTCTGTGGCGAACTTCGTACGGAGCTGAAATCACGGGACATCGATCCCGACCGACGACGCGAGATCGTCATCGATGTCGTCAATTCTCCGGCTGTTTGGACAGCTTTACGTACGGGTGCTTCTAACTGTGGTCAAGTGATTGAGGACGTGTTGGGCGAAGAGTTATATACGAAGGGTGATCGCCCATGATTCCGGCTGGAGTCGTCACTGCGGGACGCGTTACGCACGAAAGTGGTAGCGTCGACGATCTCGCAGCCGCGAGCCCCGAGAGCCAGCGGGCCGGCGTCGCCGACCTGCTCTCCGTTCCATCGGTCAAGGAGGCGTACGTCCTCTCGACGTGTAACCGAGTCGAGGCCTACGTCGTCGCGACCGACGCCGCCGTCGGCCGGGCCGCACTCGAAGAGTTCTTTCTCGACGTAGCTACCGATGCGGTCGTCGTTACCGACCACGATGAGAGTCTGCGCCACCTGCTGTCGGTCGCGAGCGGGCTCGAGTCAGTTGTCCTTGGTGAGGACCAGATCCTCGGACAGGTTCGGACTGCCTACGAGGACGCCCGGACCGCCGGCGGCATCGGCGAGATGCTCGAGGCCGCCGTCACGAAGGCGATTCACGTCGGCGAACGCGCCCGCACCGAGACCGAAATCAACGAGGGTATCGTCTCGCTGGGCTCGGCGGCGACGAAACTCGCTGCCGAGAGCGTCCCGCTCGAGAACGCGACGTCGCTCGTCGTCGGCGCCGGCGAGATGGGGCGACTCGCGGCTCGCAGCCTCGCCGACGCCGGCGTCGAGGAGGTCGTCGTCGCGAACCGAACCGTCTCGCGCGCTGAACACCTCGCGAGCGAACTCGAGACCGACACCAGCGCCGCACCGCTGTCGGCGCTCGACCAGTTCGCGAGCGACGCCGACGTGGTCGTCACGGCGACCGGCAGCGAGGACCCGATCCTCGAGGCGCAGCATTTCGAATCGGACGGCGGTGTCGACGCAGGCAGCCGTGGAGACGGAGATGATGGGACTGAGGATGGTTCCAGCCGAGTCGTCGTCGACCTCGGACAACCTCGCGACGTTGCGCCGACGGCAGCCTCGCTATCGACCGTGACCGTCTACGATCTGGACGACCTCGAGTCGATCACCGCGGAGACTCGCGAGCAACGCGCCGACGCGGCCCGCGAGGTCGAGTCGATGGTCGACCGCGAGTTCGACCTGCTCTGCGAGCAGTACAAGCGCGCCCGAGCGGACGAGGTGATCGCCGCGATGTACGAATCCGCCGAACAGATGAAGAAGCGAGAACTCGAGACGGCACTCTCCCGACTCGAGGGGGATGAGTTCTCGCGGGAACAGCGCGAGATCGTCGAGTCGATGGCCGACGCGCTGGTCAACCAGTTGCTCGCCCCGCCAACCAAGAGCCTGCGCGAGGCCGCCGCGGAGGACGACTGGAGTACGATCAACACTGCACTCCAGTTGTTCGATCCCGATTTCGGCGGCGACGACGGCCCGATCGCACCGCCACTTCCCATCGGCGGCGCGACGGCAACCGAAACCCACCTCGAGGCGACGGACGACGATTAATCGCCTCGGAAACGAGTACGTGTGGGACGCCGACCGTTTTTGACGACGCTCCTCGAGGAGTTGGTGATAGCGACGCCGTCAGTGCCAGAGCTTCGTCGCGTCGACGACCTCGAGATCGTCGTCGGCTTCGACTTCCCAGATCCGGACGACGAGATGAGCCTTACAGTAGTACTCGGTGGTCTCGATCCCGGTGTGCCCGTTTCTGAGGACGAGCTGGCAGGTATCGTCGTTCGAACAATCGCCTGTCCGATCACACATTACACTGCCAGCACGTACTCCGCTCGCCGATAAGTCCCTGTCGGTGGTGTGGGTCTGTGTTGCGGCCAGACGACCTCGCACGGCACAATCATTATTTGATTGGGTTGCGTTCGCCCCACTATGGCCGATCTGCTTTCCGACGACGAAATCGACGACCAGCTCCCCGACGAGTGGACCCAGGAGGGTGACAAGATCGTTCGCAAGTACGGATTTAGCGACTACCTGCGCGGCGTCAACTTCGCCCAGATGGTCGGCGAAATCGCCGAAGCGCAGTTTCACCACCCCGAGATCATCATCCGCTACGAGGAAGTCGAGATCCGGCTCACGTCCCACGAGGAAGGCGGCATCACGGACAAGGACACCGAGATGGCGGAGTTGATCGAGTCGGAAAAGAACGCCTGAGCGATGGAGAGACGGTGACCGATGGAGGCCCGATACGTCTTCCGCGCGGAGATCCGCCTCGAGCCCGACCAGCCGTCGGTTCGCCTCGACCCATCGACGGCCGAGACCACGGTCACCGTCTTTCACGAGGCCCCCGAGCCAGGGCACGAGGGCTGGCTGTTCTTCCGGGACACGCTCTGGCGCGGCGAGGTGGGCGATGCGGCCTACGGTCGCCGACTCGTCGAAGAGTGGCTCGGCGAGCCCGTCGAGTCGGCTTCGTTTCGCGAACTCCAGGTCGACCAGGAGTACTTCGCGGCGATGAAAGACGCGATTGCGGCCGACCTCGAGGCGTTCAACGCCGAGACCGTCTCGGAGGTGCTCTCGAAGTATCTGGGCTCGAGTATTCGCGTCACCGACAGGGAGTGAACCGGGGGATTCCGTGACCAACGAGCACGCAGCCGACACATCTTTAGCCGAGACGCACGTATATCAGCGTCCGATGGACGGCGAGATGGACGACGACGATTCGTACGATTTCTGGCTGCTCGACCTCGACGGGACGCTCGTCGACGTCGAGTGGTCGTACACCCGCGACGTGTTCGACCGGGTGGGCGACCGGGTTGGCCGCGAGTTTACCGACCGCGAAGCCGACATCATTTGGAGCGGTCTGACCGGCTCTCGAGACCGCCAACTCGAGGAGTGGGGGATCGACCCGCAGACGTTCTGGGATGCGTTCCACGAGGAGGAGGATCCGCTGGTGCGGGCCGAACAGACCTATCTGCACGAGGACGCCGAGTTCGTCACCGACCTCGACGTGCCGGTCGGTCTCGTCACGCACTGTCAGCAGTTCCTCTGTGAGCCGGTGCTCGACCACCTCGACATTCACGACTGGTTCGACGCGCGCCTGTGCTGTACCGAGCAGACGGGCTGGAAGCCCGATCCGGAGCCCGTCCAGTCCGTGATAGACGATCTCGGAGTCGGGGACAACGGCCATCAGGGGGTCCTCGCGGGCGACGGCGCCAACGACATCGGGGCGGCCTGGAACGCCGGACTCGACGCCATTCACGTCGAGCGCGTCGGCCACGACCGGCGCGGGCGCTGCGTTCTCGGCGACTACCGCGTTCAGTCGTTCGACGACCTGTTCTGACATCGCCGTCGACTCCTGTCCGTCTCGAATCGGCTCGAGTCCTGAGTAATGCAATACCAAAAAAGATTCAGGAGGCGACTCAAAGCTGGAAGCAGAGACGCGATGAAATACTGCCTCACCTGCGACTGGCACACGAGCGAGACCGACGAGCCCTCCAGCAGCGCTCGCTCGCGCCGAGCGATCGAACACTACGTCGAGACGGGGCACACGATCGACTCGAGCGACGGAGTCGTCCCGCCGCAGCTTCCCGACCTCCCCGACGAGGTCTTCGTCCGAGATCTGCTCCCTTCGCCCTCGAGCGACTGATCGACGGCTCGTCGGTCGCGCTATCTGATACGGTTTTTTTCGGTGACTACGAGGGAGGCCTGCCCTCGATGCGACAGGTCGATTTGCGACTATCTCGACGAGACGATTGACGACGATTACGACGACTTCCACTCCCGTAGTTCGCCGTCGACGACGACCTCGCTGCCGACGTCGTCGAACGTGACGCCGCCGTAGGCGACGCGACTGCCAGGACCCGTGTAGATACCGACAGTGCCACACTCCGCCGCGCGAGCGGTCGTGAGCGTCGCATCGACGTTCTCTCGGAATCGGAACGCTTGGTGTCTGGCTCCCGTCGCCGTGACGGTACTCATTTTCAGGTCGTCCATGTCGTCGAACACCATCGCGTTCGTAAACGCGCCGTCGACGATGACATTCGAGACCTTCGCGCCGTCGAACCCGCTCGCGTAGAGTCCCGATCCGGCGGCCAACCCGTTGTCATCGGTTCTGATCGTGACGTTGTCGATCGTCAACTCCCGCCGACCGCTCTCGACGCGACCCAGCGAGATCCCTCTCGCGTTCTCGATACAGGAGACGCGATCGATCGTCAGATCCGCGATCAGATCGCCGGTGTCGGCCCTGATCGCCGAGTGCTGGCAGCCGGTAACGTAGCCGTCGCTGACGGTGATCGACTCGTTTCCGTCGCGGTGGATGTGAACGCCGTAGTCGGGACCGTTCTCCGGATCGATCTCGAAATCCGTCAGGCGACAGTGTTTCGTCGGCGTGTCGTCGGCCGTCGCTGGGCTGTGGTCCTTGCCGTTCCAGACGCTGTTCCAGCCCGTCCCCGCGTTCTGGTTGTCGAACTGAATCGGGGCGTCCGAACTCCCCTCGCCGCCGCGGGTCGCCCAGTAGCCGTCGACGACGACGTTTTTCGACGAGACGATGTCGATGTGGTGGTAGTAGACCGCGTCGCCATAGATGTTCTCGAGCCGGACGTTTTCCGCGTGTGCAGGCATGATCCCGTTGGACTCCGGCGCGTCGATACGGACGTTGCGGACGCCCCAGTTCGACGCGCCGCCGTAGCCGGTTGCGTCGTACCCCCTGTTGGAGAGGAGCGCCCCTCCCTCCTCGCCGTCGGGGCGTGGCCCCTCGAGGACGGTCGATCGACCGGCACCCACGAGGAGCGTATCGTCACCCACTAGCGGCGTTCGCTCGAGGAGATACCGACCCGGCGGAACGTAGACGATCCCGCCGCCGGCGTCCGCGACGGTCTCGAGGAGTTCGTGGACGGCTTGGCCGACCTCAGTCGATCCGTCGCCCTCGATACCGTGTGCCTCGACGTTCCACACGGGAGTTTCCTCGGACCGCGCGTGGACGATATCCGCCGTGCCGACGCTCGCTGTGTCGACGTTTGCCGCTTCGATCGTTGCCGCGTCGACGCGCGTCTTCTCGAAGTGACTGGTTCCCGGCACCGGCTGATCGGCGCTGCCCCGGCCTCCGAAGTACACCCAGTCGTCGCTCGAGTCGTCCCAGCGCCAGGTGATCCCCTGGTCGGTCGCGTAGAACAGTTCGTCGTCGTACTCGCCCGCCGCCGGACGGTCGGCGATCGGGCCGCGGACGATCGCGTGCTCGTCGAGCGCCTCGACCGTGTCGGTGTGATCCCACTCGTCGCCCGGTTCGTAGGTCCCCAGTCCGAGCCGCGGCGTTTCGTCGGCCATGATCAGTCGGTTCCGTACCCGTAGCCGTAGGCCGTTCCGTATCCCGAGTTGGCGGTGCTGATCTCCGAACAGCCCGCGACCGTCGCGCACCCGGCCGATACTGCGACGAGGAGGTCCCGCCGTCGCAGCGCTGTTCCATTCATACCACCTGACTATCCCGATACGTTATAAAAATAGTCATGCAGCAAGCAGATCCACGAACCGTCGATCACTCCTCGTACCGGAGTATCCGTGCCGTACCGACCTTACGCGTATAGTGACAACTGAAACGATTTACACACTGATCGCACAGCCGTCGTGCGATCAGGTGTGCAGTGACGTTCAGTGGCTACTATAGTGCTCCTCGAGGTAGTCGACGATCTCCTCGCTCTCGTAGAGCGCCTCCTCGCGGTCGGTGTCGACGAGGAACGGAATCGAGTCCTCGCCGCCCAGTTCGGTCATCACCCGTCGGGCCTGTTCGTTGAGTACATCGCCGCCCTCGCCACCGGGCCGTCGCGGGTTGTGGATCACGTACGAGACGCCGAGGTCGGTCAGCTTCTCGCGAACGTCGGCGCTGTACGGACAGTCTTCCGCCTGGTACAGTTCGAGCATGCCACGAAGACCGTCGCCGCCGGCAGGGATAACCGTTGGCCGTGCACACTCAGCCGTCAATTTCGTTCGACGACTCGGCTCGCGGTTCGCGCTCACCGAACGTTCGACTGCTCGCTCGCCGGCTGTAGCTCGTCGTCGACCAGCGTCTCGTAGGCGCGTCGGAACCGTTCGGAGAGCGCCTGATGGGAGATTCCCAGCTCTTCGGCCAGCTCCTCCATCGAGATCCCGCGTGGAATCTCGAAGTAGCCGTGCTCGAGCGCCGCCTCGAGCGCCTCCTGTTGCTGGGGCGTCAGCCGCGTCTCCTCGCCCGTGACGCCGCTGACGTCGCTCACCCGGCGCAGATCGACGGAGATTCCGGACGCCTCGAGGCGGTCGTACGCCTCGACGAGCGTGTCCCGATCGGGAAACCGGACTCTGACCTGCCACCAGCCGTCGGTGCCCCACATCTCGAGGACGGAGCCGCCGTTCGCGAGCAGTTCGTCGCGGAGTCGCATCGTGCCCTCGACGAACGTCACGTCGAACAGCAGGCGCGACTTGGTTTCGACGAGCAGTTCGTACTCGGCGACGGAGGGATCCGTCTCGAAGGCCGCCACGGCCGTGTCACGGCCGACTTCGGAGACCCAAAGCGAGGGACACGTCTTCGAGACCGATGACTCGAGTTCGAACGTGGCTTCGGGCGCGTATTCGAGTGCCGTTCCCAGTGTCGTCTGCGCTGCAGGTAGCCGGAACTCGGCTATCGTCGACATCAAGACCTGTACACCACACTGCCGTAAAAAGCGCTGTTCTGTCAGTTCTGACTGTCTGTCGGGCTGATATCGCCCGGAATCGGTCGGCGGTCACCGACGGTCCGTCATCACGCCCCGGTTGCCGACGGTCAGCGTTCGCTCTCGGTTCGAGTTTCGTCCGCGAGAACTGCCTCGAGTTCGCGGACGCTCTCCTTGCCAGTTCGGTCGGGGTTCACGAGCACCCGCACGGGTTGTTCGCCGACGGAGACGAACGCGAGATCGAGCCGATCCGCGGTCTCGCGCAGTCCCAACCCGACGTCTGCGTCGCCCGCAATGACTTTTCGTGCGGGACTCTCGTGAGCCCGCAACCCCAGCTCGAAGCCGTCGATCGACTCGCGAAGATCGTGGGGAGCAACGTCGCGTTCTGCCGCGAGGTCGTCGACTGCGGCCTCGAGGCTCGAGCGCAGTCCCGAGTCCGTCGTGCGGTTGACGAACCGCAGATCGCGATCGACCAGCTCGGCGAGCTCCTCTACACCGTCGGGATTGCCGGGCCGGACGATCAGCCCCCACTCGCGGCTCCAGCCGCCGAGTTCGTCGGCCTCGAGCTCGCGATCGATTGGTCCCGCGACGACCGCGACGTCCGGCACGCCCTCGCGCAGTCGGCGCAGCCCCGGCCGGGAGCCAACCGACAGGTAGCGCGGGTTCTCGAGACCGTCGAGCAGCCGATTCAGCGTCGGATCGTCCTCGCCGACGCCGAGCAGCGTCGGTGGCCGAACGTCCGGCGAGAAGAGCTGGACGGTGACGGGCTCGCCGGCCTCGAGGTAGTCGGTTTCTGGTCCGACCTCGACGACGCCGTCGGCTTCGGCGAGACTGGTCGTCGCGCCGGAGCCCTTGTCGACAGGGTAGACGAGCGGGTCGTCGTCCGCGTTCTGCACCACTCCGACGGGCATGAGCCGAAGTCGTCCTTCCCCGTACCGTTCCTGACGAGCCATCCGGCCCGATATCGTTGCCGCCTTCGGCTCCGGCAGCCCCGCGGCCGCGCGGATCGCGGGCGCGACGAACGTCCGGAAGACCATCATCGCGGAGACGGGGTAGCCGGGGAGACCGATGTACGCGGAGCCCTGTAACCGGCCGACGAGCATCGGTTTTCCGGGTTTGACGCTGACGCCGTGGAGCAGCAGTTCGCCCTGTTCCTCGATCACCCGGTAGATCACGTCGACCGCACTCGCGCTGGTCGATCCCGAGGAGAGCACGAGGTCGCAGTCGTCGGCTGCCTCGCGGAGGACACGCTCCATTTCGTCCTGTTCGTCGCCGGCGTGGGGGTAGAGCACCGCCTCGCCGCCGGCGTCCTCGACCCCCGCGGCGATCGTGTAGCTGTTCACGTCGTAGATCTCGCCGCGCTCGCTCTCGAGGTCGCCGCCCGGACGGACGAGTTCGTCGCCAGTCGAGACGATCCCCACCGTGGGGCGGCCTCGGACGGGCACCTCGTCGATCCCGAGCGCCGAGAGCAGTCCGATGTCCCGCGGCGTGATCCGGGTTCCGAGACCGAGCGCCCGTTCGCCGGCCGCGACGTCGGCACCCGCGAACATGACGTTGTCACCGGGGGCGACCGAGGTGCGGACCAGCACGTCGTTCGCCCCACCGTCGTCGGTTTCGTCCATATCTGTGCGTTCGACGGGAACCATCGCGTCCGCGCCGTCGGGCATCACCGCACCGGTCGAGATTTCGGCGGCCTGCCCCTCTTCGAGTTCGATGTCGGGCTTCTCTCCCGCGTGGACCTCTCCGACGATCTCGAGTCGTGCCGGGTCGGCCTCGTCCGCGCCGAACGTATCCCGCGCTCGGAGGGCGTAGCCGTCCAGACTCGCCCGGTCGAACCCGGGGACGTCGAGTTCGGCGTCGAGTCGTGCCACGAGCACCCGGCCGCGGGCGTCCTCGAGCGAGACGCGGTCGATACCGCCCTCGAGCGAGAGCGAGTCGATCGCCTCGCGGGCCGCGGCGGGGGAGGCGAGGTCGCGAAACTCCTTGCGTTCCATACTCGCCGTTGGCGGGCCGGGGCTAAAAACGTCGGTCGACCGCGGCCGTGGTGTGTGACGCCCAGACACGACATCGAACGGATGGGTATCCAACGAACGATAATGCTGTAAAATCCTGGGAAAATGCGAACGTCTCCCGGTGCATTCTCCGATATCAAGCCCTTTACCGCCAGAACCCAAACCCGCGTTCGTGTCTTTTCGATGGAGTGATATCCCGAATCCGTTCCGGTGGCTGCTGCTCTCGGTCGGCTCGCTGCTCGCGCGATTCGGGGTGATCGAGCCTCGTCGCGTCGAGCGGACGACCGACCTCGCGTGGCCGCGGATCGTCACGGGACTCGCCCGGATGTCCAAGTCCGCGGCGGACGTCGCGATGGTCGGAATCGCCCTCGGGCCAGCAGCGATCGCTGGCATCGGACTCGCGGCCCCGTTCTGGGGGTTGGCGTTCGGAATCGGCGGCGGGATCGCCGGCGCGACGATCGGGCTGGTCTCCCAGCGCTACACCGGCGGCACCGCCGAGGAGGTTTCGCTGGCGGTGACGACGAGCGGACTCGTGGTCGTCGCGATCATGCTGCCGCTCGCAGCCCTGTACTGGCTGGTCCCCCACCAATTGATCGCCCTCGTCGGCAACGACGCCGCGTCGATCGCCTACGGCGCGGACTACCTCAAGGTTGTCGCGCTCGGAGTTCCCTTCGCGGCGCTGAACCTCATCGGGAGCCGGACGCTCGTCGGTGCCGACGACGCGTGGACGCCGATGATGCTCCGAGCGGGCGGTGCCGTCGTCAACGTCGCGCTCAACGCGGTGTTCATCTTCGCACTCGGGATGGGCGTCGTCGGCGCGGCGATGGGAACCGTCGTCGCGAACGTCGTCGTCCTGGCTGCGTTCGTCGTCGGATTCGCCGTCGGTCGACTGCCGCTGGTCGGCGAGTTCCCGGTCGCCCTCAGCCTCGGCTGGCCCCACACGACGCTCGAGGACGTCCGCGACGTCCTCACTATCGGGACCCCGCTGGTGTTTACGAACGTCGCCCGTCGGGGCGCACAGTTCCCGATGCTCGCCATCGTCGCGCTTTTCGGGCCGAACGTGCTTGCGGCCTACGTCGTCGCTCGACGGGTCCGGGACCTGATGGACACGCCCGGCTGGGGCTTCTCGCTGGCCTCGAGCAGCCTCGTCGGCCAGGAACTGGGCACCGGTGACGAACGGGCCGCGGACAGCTACGGCCGTCAGGTCCTCTGGTTCGGCGTCGGCGTCTACCTCGTCAGCGCGGCGCTCGTCTTCGTCTTCGCCGAACAGATCGGTCGCGTCTTCGTCGACGATCCGTCGATCCTCCCGCTCGTGACGACGTTCATCGTCGTCGCCTGCGTCAGCGTCGTCTTCCGCGGCGTCAGCGGCGGCGCGACTGGTCCGCTGCGCGCCAGCGGCGACACCCGCTGGCCGTTCTACGGCCAACTGCTCGGCCTCTACGTCTTCGCGCTCCCCGTCGCCCTCCTCGGTGCCGTCACCGTCCCGATCCCCGGCCTCGAGGCCGTTACCCCGCTCGGCATCGAAGCGCTGTACGCCGCACTGGTCATCGAGACGCTCGTCCCTGCCGTCGTCACCTACTACCGGTTCGAGACGGGGACGTGGAAGGCGATCAGTCGGTCCTACCGTCCCGACTCACAGCCGAGCGATTAACTCGAGGGACGACGAAAGCCGACCGGGTTTCGGTCGGATCTGTTTCGACCTTTCGATCGGATCTGCTTCGATCGCCATCGGAATCCCAGTTCCCTGACAAACCGTCGCTCGCCGGCTCGCAAAGACTTCGCGCGACTCCGAGTCGCGGTTTACCGTCCGTTCACCACAACTCAGCGCACGCCACCCGCAGTGGTTTGACCGGTCTAATCCGATTCGTCGTTCACTACATTGCACAGACAACAATACCTACAAGTCTGCCGCTGGAGGGTGATGGTATGTCACGACTTGCCGAATCCGATCGCGAGCGGATCGCCGCGCTGTTCGACCGTCACCTCGAGGTGGGTCTCCACCACGGTGCCCAGTTGAGTCTCTACGTCGATGGCGAGGCGGTGCTCGATCTCGCGGGCGGCGTGACGGGGCCGGACGGCGACGACGAGACGTCCGAGACGCGACACGTCCTGTTCTCGAGTACGAAACCGTACGCCGCCGTGACCCTCCACGCGCTCGTCGACGAGGGGGAACTCGCCTACGACGACCGCGTCGTCGACCACTGGCCCGAGTTCGCCGACGACGGAACCGAGAAGGCCGAGATCACCGTCCGGCAGGTGCTCAGTCACACGTCGGGACTCAACCGCGGCGAGATCGACGACCGGCCGGATCTCTGGAGCGACTGGGACGCCGTCGTCGAGCACCTCGAGTCGATGGAGCCGAACTTCCCACCGGGCGAGCAACCGGCCTACCACGCGCTGACCTTCGGCTGGCTGGTCGGCGAACTCGTCCGCCGGGTGTCGGGGACGGCCATCGAGGACGCCGCCGCCGAGCGCGTGTTCGATCCGCTGGACATGGACGATACGGGGATCGGCCTTCGGGAGGACGAGGACGACGATGTCGCGACGCTGGTCGGCTTTGAACCGTTCGACCGCTGTCGCGACCCGGGCGAGGGACTGGGGAAGAACGCCGACGTAGCGGCTCCGTTCAACTCCGAGGCGATCCACCGCGCCGTCATCCCCGCCGCCAACGGCATCGGGACCGCAGGCGACATGGCCCGCTTCTACGCCTGTCTCGCCAACGGGGGCGAACTCGAGGGCACCCGCATCCTCTCGGCCGAAACGGTCGAACGGATGACGACACTCGAGGCCGAGACGGAGGCAGACGGCACGCTCGGCCGCGAAGGCCGGTTCGCCCTCGGCTTCTGGAAGGGCGGGACGACGGTCGCACCGTACGGAACGCTTTCACCCGAGCGGGTGTTCGGCCACGCCGGACTGGGCAGTAGCGTCGGATGGGCCGACCCAGAGGAGAATATCGGCTTCTCGTACGTCACGAACGGGGTTCGAGACGGCTCCTACGAACACGTCGCTCGCGTGAACGCGCTCGCGGATGCGGTTCGACTCGCGCTCGAGTAGCATTCTACTCGAGTAGGGTCGACGGCCCTAGACGGCGAGCCAGAAGACGTCTCTGAGCGCCACGAGGAGTATCCCCGCCACGATTACCAACACCAGGAAGGTAAAGAAGATGATCGCGGCCTGTCGTCCGGTAAGTGACTCCCCTTCGAGGAGTTCGTTCAGTCCCATACGTGCAGAGTAACCAGACAGTGTTATTAATGATGGTGGTCGCGAGCGCGCCGTTCATACGGTCTGTTGTACGTCATTTCCGGTGCAACCGCGACCGTCCTGCGGTTACACCGGTAACTCGGTACAGCAGACCGTATCAGCCGTTCGGCTCCCAGTCCTGTACGGCGACCGTCTCACCAGCCGGGATCCCCTCGCGCTCGTCGTCGACGACCACCCAGCCGTCGGCCAGTGCGACGCTCGAGAGCACGCCCGACCCGCTCGCTCTGGTCGGCGTTGCGGTGTATCGCGGCTCGTTGGCCTCGAGTTCGTCCGTGTCTCCCTCCCGCGGCTCGAGTTGCACTCGCGCGAACGTTCGCGTCCCGGGCTCGCTCGGAATTTTGCGCCCGAGTCGGGCCAGCGTCGTGGGGTGGGGGTCGGGCTCGGTTCCCTCGAGCCAGCGCAGTACGGGACGTAAGAACTGGACGGCGTTGACAATACAGGCGACGGGGTAGCCGGGTAAGGCGAGGACGGGAGTGTCCTCGACGATCCCCAGGCAGACTGGGTGGCCGGGCTTGAGGCCGACGCCGTGGACGAGCACCTCGCCCAGGTCGTCGATCACTTCGGGCAGGAGGTCGCGCTGGCCGACCGAGGAGCCACCGGTCGTGACGACGACGTCTTTCGTCAGATCCCGCTGGATCGCCACGCGCAGTGACTCGGGGTCGTCGGTGACGACGTTTCGGTAGGTTGCGCGGCCGTCCCAACGTTCGACCAGTCGGGAGACGGTGAGTCCGTTCGTCTCGATGACCTCGCCCGGCCCCGGATCGTCCGCGACGAGTTCCTCTCCCGTCGGCACGACGCCGACCGTCGGCCGCTTTGCGACCGGCACCTTCGTGTAGCCCGCAGAGCGCAAGAGTCCGAGATCCGACGGCCGGAGCCGATGGCCCGCCTCGTAGAGCCGTTGGCCCTCCTCGACGTCCTCGCCGACCGGAGCGACGTTTTCCCCCTCCGCGACGGCGTCTTCGACCTCGAGTTCGCCCGCGGACTCGAGGGCCGTCACGCGTTCGATCATCACGACGGCGTCGGCGCCCTCTGGCAGGGCGCTGCCGGTGTGGACGCGGGCGGCGGTGTCGGGTCCGACGCTGGCGTCGCCGCCGGTTCCTTCGGCGATCTGAAGCACTTCAGCCGAGCGATCGCTGGCACCGAAGGTATCCGCGGCGCGGACGGCGTAGCCGTCCATCGCGGCCCGTTGGTAGTGTGGGACGTTCTGTGCGGAGACGACCGGCGTGGCCAGCACGCGGCCGTCCGCGCGCTCGACGTCGATCCGTTCGGTGCCCGTGCGAGGCGGATCGTCGCCACTGGAACCGGCCCCGTTGGCCTGCTCGCTCGCCACGACGGCGTCCCTGAGCGTCCGACGCGCCTCTGCTACCGGGGTCCGAACCTTGAACCCGGACTCCTTGCGCTCGCTGTCGGCTCCGTCCATACCCTGACTCGGGGTGCCGGGCGTCAAAAACGTAGGGTCCGCGACCCGCCCGACCTATCGTACATATTTATATTGAGTGTTGCGTTACTGTCACGACCGTAGATGGTCCTCCAACTCGAGCCGGTTTCGGCCGCGATCCTCGCAGTCGGCGCCGTGGTCGCGGTCGCGTTCTGCTGGTACGGCCTCGGTGAGCTCCGGCTCGCGAACCGAATCCTCCGCTCGCAGCCGGATTCGGTTCTCGATACGACGGACGGCGGCCGAGTCGAACTCCGCGGCACGGCCCGACCGGTCGACGACGGTCGTCTCTGTCGAGCACCGCTCTCCGACGCGCCGTGTCTCGCCTACGAGTACGAGATCGAACAGTACAGCAGTTCGAAAAACGGTTCGAACTGGTCGACGATCGACGCCGACGACGGGTACGTCCCGTTTCGGCTCGAGGACGACTCGGGAAACGTCCTGATCGAACCGCCGGGGGCCGACCTTCGGCTGGAGACCGACAACCGGGTCACCGTCGACGCCGGAACGGAGCCGCCGTCGACGATCGCCCATTTCATCGACGAAACCGAAGCGGTCGACGCTCAAGCGACGGGTTCGAATCGCGGGATCCTCGACCGGCTCACGGGGAGTGATCGTCGGTTCACGGAACGACTGCTTGTCCCCGACGAGGAGGTCCACGTCCTCGGAACGGCTCGATACGATACGGCCGTCTCGAGCGCGCCGGGACAGGTAAATGCCGCCGTCGGTGTCGACGAGGCGGCGTACGCGGACAGCCGTTGGCTCCGGCTTCGTCACGCACTGTTCGGCGATCCGTTCATCATCTCCGACAGCACCGAACGGCGACTCGGACTCCGTGCCGCCACACAGGGGCTCCTCACTGTCGGAATCGGCGCTCTCGCCGCGGTGATCGCCGTTTCGTGGGCATTTTGAGGAGTGTTCGACCGAACGTTCGCCGCCGTTTTTCGCTCGCGCCCGAATCGACCGCTACCGCGGCCTTTTTCGTATCGGCGTTCGAACCAGTAGCTATGTCAGCGCTTCGCGACGCACTGCGGGACCTCTCGGACGACGTCTTCTTCGATCTGCTCGAGAGCGAGGACGCCTACCTGCTCGTTCTCGACGTTCCGGGAGTCTCCGCCGACTCGCTCGAGCTGTCGGTCGACGACGGCCGTATCTCGATCGACGCCCACCGCGAGAAGGAACCCGAGGACGACTATCGCTATCTCGAGGAGAACCGCTCGCTCTTTCTGGACGTCGACCTCCCGATGCCCGCCGACGCCCTCGAGACGGAGGCCGAGGCGGCCGTCGAGCGCGGCGTCCTCGAGTTGACGCTGCCCAAAACGCGGGACGGGGAGATGACGATCGACGTCGTCGAAGAGGATGCCGACTAACGTGAGGTGACCGAGACTGGTCTCCCTCCGCGCCTACAAGCGGTTCGTGCTCGTCGCGTGGCAGTTCCTCCCACTGCTCGTCGCCTTCGCCCGTGACCGGCGACGATTCCTGCTGTTCGGCCGGTCGCGGCGCGTCGACCCCGAGACCCACCGCCACCGCGCGGAGGTCCTCCTCGAGTCGCTGTTGACCCTCGGGCCGACGTTCATCAAACTCGGCCAGTTGCTCTCGACGCGGCCGGACGTGTTGCCGCCGGCGTACATCGACGTGCTCTCGGCGCTGCAGGACGACGTGCCGCCCGCGGAGTGGGACGAGGCGAAGGTCGTGCTGGAAGACGAACTCGGCGGGCCGCTCGAGGATCACTTTACGGAATTCGAGACGGAGGCGATCAGCGGCGCGAGTCTGGGACAGGTGTACCGGGCGCGCGTCGATCCCGACGCTGTAGCGGCCGACGAAGCTGCCGACGGGAGCACCGAACGGACGAGCGACGTCGGTACCGCCGGTGACGCCGGCCGCGAGGTCGCCGTCAAGATCCGGCGGCCGAACATCGAGGAACTGGTGAACGCCGACCTGCGCGTGATCAAGTGGTCGCTCCCGATCCTGCTCACCTTCGTCGACGAGTCGCGGTCGTTCTCGCTCGAGAACCTCGCCGACGAGTTCTCGAAGACGATCCGCGAGGAGATGGACTACGAGCGCGAAGCCGAGATGCTCCAGGAGATCCGCGGAAACTTCGCCGGCGACGATCGGTTCGTCATCCCCGACGTGGTCGAGAGCCACTCGGGACCGCGCGTGCTCACGATGGAGTACGTCGAGGGGACGAAGGTCAACGACGTCGAGGAACTCGAGCGAAAGGGGATCGACCGAACGCGAGTCGCGGAGAACCTGGAGCGAGCGTACCTGCAGATGATCATCGAGGACGGCGTCTTTCACGCCGACCCGCACCCGGGGAACCTCGCGGTGACCGACGACGGCCAAATCGTCTTCTACGACTTCGGGATGTCCGGACGGGTCGACTCGTTCATCCAGGAGAAGATCGTCGACTTCTACGTCGCCGTCGCCAACCAGGACATCGACGGCATCCTCGACGCCCTAATCGAGATCGGGACGCTCAGCCCCGACGCCGATCGCGGGGTGATGGCCGAGGTGATGGAGATCGCGATCCAGGACGCCCGCGGCGAGGACGTCGAACAGTACCGGATCAACCAGATCGTCGGCCAGATCGAGGACTCGATCTACGTCTTCCCGTTCCGACTCCCGAAGAACCTCGCGCTGGTCCTCCGAGTCGCAACCGTCGTCGAGGGCGTCTGTGTCACCCTCGACTCCGACTTCGACTTCATCGACACGGCGACGGACTACCTCACCGAGGAGGGCTACCGCGAGGAGACCGCTCGCCAGTACGTCCGGGAGACCGGTCAGCAACTCCGTCGCAGCGGCGAGTCCCTCACTCGGTTGGCACCCAAAACGGAGCGCACGCTCGACCGACTGGACCGCGATGACCTCTTCGTCCGGATCGGTGTCGAGGACGAGGAGAAGGTGTTCGCCACGCTCGCCAAACGACTGATTTACGGCCTGTTACTGACCATGTCGCTGTTCTCGATGGGCGTCCTCTACGCCCTCGAGGCCCCTGAGGCCAGCGCCGTCGCCGCGATCTTCTCGCTCGTGGTGATGATCCAGCTCTACCGGTCGTTCCGCGAGCGGCGAACGACCCGCGTCAAACCGCAGTTCACCCGCCAGAACCTGCGCCAGCGACGCGACGAGAAGTGAATGTGTCCCCGTCTGCGAACGCGAGTCCCGTCTCGCCTGTGAACCGGGGCCCCGTCGCTGCAACTTTCATTCCCCTGGTCCACGACTAAACCGTATGGACTACCACCGGATCGCCGATCTGTCGCTGTCGATCGACGCGGTGTCGACCGAACGGCTGGAGCGGGAGACCTCGAGCGAGTTCACCCGCGTCTCAACCGAGTTCGCGCTGGCTGGGCCTGCCTCGAACGCCGACGGTGCTCACAATGCCCCCATCGTCGGCCGCGGCGAGGACGTCACCTACGAGACGGACGAACACGACGCGCTGGCCGAGTCGGGACTGCCCGATCTCACTGGAGAGTACACCATCGACTCCTTTTCTGCCCGCCTCGAGTCGGTCAACCTGTTCCCGGCTGGCCCACCCGACCGCGAGGTCTTTCGCAACTACCGCCGGTGGGGACTCGAGAGCGCCGCGTTGGACCTCGCCCTTCGACAGGCCGGAACTGACATCGCCAGCGCGCTCGGGCGCTCGCTCGACCCCGTTCGGTTCGTCGCCAGCACGCGACTGGGCGACCCGCCGACGACCGACCGACTCGAGCAGTTGCGCGAGCGAGTTCCCGGCCTCGAGTTCAAACTCGATCCGATCCCTGAGTGGGACGACGCCCTCGTGACCGAAATCGACGAGAGCGTCGGCGCCGATGCCGTCCGGATTCTCGATCTGAAGGGGCAGTACGAGGGGACCGAGGTCGACGTCCCGACGGATCCGGGGCTGTACCGGCGCGTTTTCGAGGCCTTCCCCGACGCCGTCCTCGAGGATCCATCCATGACCGATGAGACCGAGCCCCTGTTCGAGGACGATTCGGCTCGAAGCCGCGTCTCCTGGGACGCGCCGATCGACAGCCTCGAGGACGTCGAATCGCTCCCGTGGGAGCCCGACTGGCTCAACATCAAACCCTCGCGGTTCGGCTCGCTCGAGTCGCTGCTCGAGACGATCGCCCACTGCGAGGAGCGCGATATTCGACTGTACGGCGGCGGTCAGTTCGAGCTCGGCGTCGGTCGCGGCCACATCCAGACGCTCGCGTCGCTGTACTACCCAGACGGCCCCAACGACGTTGCGCCGCGGGCGTACAACGAGTCCGACGCCGGGACCGAACTCCCGTCGAGCCCGCTCGAGCCACCCGCTGTGCCGGTCGGCTTTCGGTGGGACGGCGACGCGTAGTCGGGCGGGTACCGGGCCGGCGTGAGCGGATGACTGCCGTCTGAAGACCGGCAGCAGCACTATACCCGTTGGCGTCGACTGTCAATTCGATGTCCGATACCGCCGCCGATCCGGTCTACTACGTGATTAGCGACCTCCACATGGGCGGCGACGACCAGTTGGGTGAGATCGACTTCCTCGAGGAGTTACTCGCGTTTCTCGAGCGTCTGGAGACGACCGACGAGAACGCCGAACTGATCATCAACGGCGACGCGTTCGGACTGTGGGAGTACACCGAGACTGAGGGGGTAGCGAAGTTCGACCGTCTCACCGAGCGCTATCCCGATCTGTTCGAGCAGTTGCGCGCGACTGGTGATTCGATACCGATCACGCTGTTGCCGGGCAATCACGACAGCGACCTCGCCGCCTACGACGAGTACGTGAGCCGGCTGGCCGACTACAACGTCGACCTCGTCCAGGAGATGTCGATCGTTCGACCGATCGGCGATCGAACGATCCACTTCGAACACGGGCATCAGCAGGATCCCAACAATCGATTCAGGGACTTCGGCAACCCCTTCGAAACGCCGCTGGGCTATTTTTACAACGCGCTCGTCACGAGCCGAGCCGGACAGCTCTCCGATCGAGGGCGGTTCAACTGGCTGAAAGACGTCCAGGCGGTCACGCCGACCGAGCGGGTTCCGAACTGGCTCCTCTCGAAGTACTTCTACCGCGAGATGAATCCCCTCTTGCGGTACGCCGTGATACCGTTCCTGTTGCTGTTCTACGTTAGCGCGATCGTTGCGGTGCTGGCGGGGCTGGACGTGGCCGGTATCTGGACGATGCCGGTCGAACGAACGGACGCGGTGCTCGACCAACTAGGGCTGGTCGGGGAGGCCGTACACTTTCTCCTCGTCGTCAACGCGGCGATTACTGGCATGATCCTCCTCGTGGGAATTCCTGTCTACTTCGTCTTCCGCGACGTCGGGAAGACCGTCGATCGGTTCGGCGTGTTCGAGACGGACCTCACCGTCGACCCCGAAGCGCCGTACGTCGAGGCCGCCCGCGAGGTGTTCGCCGACCGACCGGAGACGGCGATCTTCTGCTATGGCCACACCCACCGCGCGTCGGTGACCGAGATCGACGGCCGGCTGCTCGTCAACACCGGCACCTGGCTGAAACGTCTCCACCGTCGGGACGTCGTCGCGGGGCTGCTCCCGCCGGTGTTCTACCCGTCCTACCAGCTCTGTGCCGTCCGAATCTCGGACGCTCCCGACGGCGTGGCCGTCGAGTACGAAGAGATCGAGAAGGCAAACCCTAGTTCGGAGGAGATTACCCGCACCGAACGCCTCCTCACGCTGGGACGGGCACCGACGCCGACGCTGCCCGACCGAGCGGTCGTCACCGACGAGGTACCGAGCGCTCGGCACGACATGGATCGAGATGCGGATCGGCCGTGAGTACGTCCGCGCAGTCGGCTCGCAGTTGCGACCTGGCCGGTACGCGGTTCAGTACCGAAAATCGATCAGAAAAGCGGCGCGTCGAGCGTCATCCCTCGAGTCACTCGGAGTAGCCTTCCTGGAGGAACGCGCCGTCGGTCTCGTAGATCGAGACCAGTTCCTCGAGGAGTTCTTCGATGGTCTGGTCCTCCTCGCAGTGGCTGTCGAGTCGGTCCTTCAGGTCGTCGCTGATCTCGATGGTGTGTGTCATGGCTGGAACGAGGCGTCGTCGCTAGTCACGGCAGCCGTCGTCAAATAGTCCGGGGGCGCGTGTCAACAGCCTCGGGGTCAGGCCCCGTGGCATCCGCCTTGTCGATCTGTGAAGCGGGTCGCGCCGGCGGGCGGGATGTTCCTCGCTCTGGACGGCAGGACAGTAATTCGCCCCGGTCACGGACGGTCATTCGTCTGGACTGGCACGGGAAGAGCAGCCGTCCGGACCGGCACGGGACGGCCACGAAGTTATCCCGGCCGTCGTGATAGCCTTCGGTATGACAGCGACACTGTCCGACGACGAGGTCGGCAAGACGGTGATCGACGCGGAAGGGAAAGAGCTCGGAATCGTTGCGCAGGTCGACGGTGGCCGCGCGGCCGTCGATCCGAACCCCTCCGTCGCGGAGCACGTGCTCGCGAAGGTCGGCGTCGAGGGGGAAGACGAGGAGGACTACGTCGTCACGGAAGATATGCTCGAGACCGTCGGCGAGGATATCGTGCTGCGCGGCGAACTCTGACAGGGCAGTCGTCGACGACTGCGACTGTCGCGCGACGATCCGACCGCTGACGGGCTCGAGCCGTGAGACGGGTTCGCAACTCGTCGAACGGTCACGACAGCGATCTCGCCGCCTACGCCGAGTTCGTCACCAGCCGAGTGCTGAGCCCCGCTACCCGTGTCAGTC
The DNA here is from genome assembly GCF_000383975.1 of Natronorubrum tibetense GA33. Lineage (NCBI taxonomy): Archaea > Methanobacteriati > Methanobacteriota > Halobacteria > Halobacteriales > Natrialbaceae > Natronorubrum > Natronorubrum tibetense. Next base: position 2,456,687 of record NZ_KB913017.1, read on the forward strand.
GTCGAGCGACTGTTCCCGCCAGGTCGTCCAATCGTAGAGGCGCTCGAGTTCGCCGCCCTGTTGTCGGATCGCAACGGCGGTGGTGAACAGGAAGGCGGCGACGAGCGTCGTGCCGACGATCCAGGCGGCGTCGGCGAGGGCGCCGTAGCCGGTGAGGTAGCCCGTTACCAGATCGACGCAGACGACGGCGACCACGACGACGATGGCCGGCAACAGGTGCCGGGTCAGCGCGGCCAGGGTGGTTCCCTCGTGGACGCGAACGGTCTGTACGCCGTAGAGGATCGCCCACGCGGAGGTAAGGATCCAGCCGGCCGCGACGACGGGTCGCGTCCAGTCGGTGTCGACGAGGAAGGTCCCCCACCACGCGGCGACGAAGACCGCGATGACGGCAACATCGGCCCACGCGGGGAGCACTCGAGAACGCCCTTCGCCCGGCCGTTCGGCGTGGTACATCGCTCGAATGCCCAGCGTGAGAAAGAGGATGAAAAACAGTACGGCACCCTCGACGAACAGGCCGAGCCAGTCGGACTCGAGCAGCAACGTACCGATACCGGCCGTGGCGTAGACGATCGCGGCACCGAGACCGACGAACAGGTACCACTGCGCCTCGTTCACATCGGCCGCGAGCACGTCGCGGACGTAGGCGGACGTGTAGTACAGCAGGACGAGCGCCGCGACACCGATCGCGAGGTAAGCGAACAGCTGGCCGATCGCGACCGTCGTTTCCGGGTCGCTGGCGTCGAGCGTGATCGACGGTGCGAAGACGAACATCATCGGGTGAACGGTGATGGCCAGACCGATAAAAGCCCACCTCCGGTTACTGCCATTCGGGAACCAACTGGAGGCGTACGGGACGACGACACGAGCACTGAACGGAGCCGCGTGAAAGCGAGGTGCTAACGCGACGAGCCGCGAACGACCCGTTCAGGTCCCTACTGGTGCTTTGCGAGACCGTTCCGGCCCTGGAGTCTGCCGTCTACCTGAACTGGGGAGCCGGCGGGCCGAGCCGGAGGCAACTGTCGAGCGGCTCTCGGAACTCGAAATCGTCGTTCGGTCGCTTCCCGGTCTCGAGGCGATTCGCGCGTCGGTCCACGCGTTCAACACTCGGGAGGACGTGGACGCGTTGCTCGAGGGTCTGTAGCCGACCGCTGTCGGAAGCCCGATCCGAACGACGGGACCGAGTACCCGTGCCGTCGAACGCCCGTTCGATACTTCCCGACCGGTTGGAACGAGAGATAGCTGTAAGGTGCACCGGGCTGACGAGTACGTATGTTCGACCGGATCCTCGTTCCGACTGATGGCAGTGGCCCAGCGAACGCGGCGCTCGAGTACGCCGGCGAAATCGCCGCCGTAGAGCAGGTAACCGTTCACATCTTATACGTGGTCGATCCGTCCGCGGACCCGGACGACGCGGACGATCCGATCGCCGACAGTCGCGATTGGGCAGGCGAAACCGGCTCCCCCATCATCGAGGAGGTCGAGACCGGCGAGCCGCGGGACGCGATCCTCGAGTCCGCCGTCGAGCACGATGTCGACGCAATCGTCATGGGGACGCGTGGCCGACGCGGTGTCGGTCGACTCCTGCTCGGCAGCGTGACCGAAGGGGTCATTCGCGACGCCGAGGTTCCCGTTCTCGTCGTTCGGGGGGACTCTGAGGTCAGACGGCCGTATCCGATCGAGACGATCGTGGTTCCAACCGACGGCAGCGCGCACGCCGAGGTCGCACTCGAGCGCGCACTGACGATAGCGAGCCACCACGACGCGACCGTTCATATCCTCTCGATCGTCGACGTAGCGCCGGCGGGGATCGAGGATCAGAACGATCTCAGACTCGATCGACTCGAGCGGTTCGCCCGTCGAGTCGTCGACGAGGGTGTCGAACGGGCGACAAACGCGGGCGTCGAGACGGAGGTGACGGTCACGTACGGCTCGACACACCAGAAGATTCGGACGTACACCGACGCCGTCGATGCGGATCTCCTCGTGATGGGGACGCACGGACGCAGTGGGCTCGATCGGCTCCTCCTGGGGAGCGTTACGGAACGGGTACTCCGGACGGCGACGACGCCGGTGCTGACGGTTCGAGCAGCGAGCAAAGAGTGAACGGCTGGCGAGGGGTCGATAATAACGGCGAACCGTGACGCTGGCGTCAGTCGCTGTCAGTCGACCTCGCCGTTCGTCGGGTACCAGCGTCAGTCGGGATCGGCCGCACTCGAGTCCGCCGCGGCTTCGACGAGCGTCTGTCGCTCCTCGAAGTACGCCGGGGCGTCGTGGTCCGCTTCGAACTGAACGACGCGTTCCAGCGCCGCCGTCCCGTCGTCGGCGTCGGACTGCAGTTCCGCGCCGAGATCGGTGTACGCCGCCGCAAGATCCTGAAACGCCTGCATGCGCGTTTGCTTGGCTTCGACGAGGAGCTGTTTCTCCTTGACGTCGTCCTCGAGCGCTTCTAAGGCGTCGATATCGACGTCGCCGGGTCCGGCCGGGGTCGACGGACCGCCGACGCCTTCGACCCCCGTCGCATGCTCCTCGAGTCGGGTCCGGAGTTCGGCCATCTCCTCGTCGATTTCGGAGAGCAGGTCGTCCGCTTCGTCGCGCATCGTCTCGACGCGGCCCGAGAGCAAACCGGCCTGCGTGTGACAGTAGTCGATGAACTCCTCGACGACCAGTTCCGGGCCGCTGTCGTCGCTCATAGCGGTCCGTTCGTGCTTCTACCCGAAGTCAGTTTGGACTGAGCGTCTCGCAACTCGAGGTGCGTTGGCGACTCCTGCGGTACCGATGCAGCAAGGACTTTACTGTGGCTCCAGAAGGTGGTGTCACGTGGCTGCTGACGCCGGCGATGCCGTCTATGCGTGGTCGGTGACCTACACACCGGTGACGATCACCTCGAGGGGCGTTTCCAGGCTGTTCGAACGCTCCGGACGAACGGCGAGAACGTCCTATCGATTGCTCCGGTTCTGTTGCATATTCATTTGCTAGCATAGGCCACGTTACGGCAGTTCCAGACCCGTTAAGTCCCTTCGGCCACTGACTCACTCACAGTGAATCGAGTAGCGAGTCGCGAACATCTGCAGCCACCAGTCACCACCTACACATGAGCAAAGACTACATCGAGGTGCGGGGGGCGGAGGAGCACAACCTCAAGGACCTCGACGTCACGGTCCCCCGCGAAGAGTTCACCGTCGTCACCGGCCTCTCCGGATCGGGGAAGTCGTCGCTGGCGTTCGAGACGATCTACGCCGAAGGCCAGCGCCGGTACATCGAGAGCCTCTCGGCGTACGCCCGAAACTTCCTCGGCCAGATGGACAAACCGCAGGTCGAGACCGTCGAAGGGCTCTCTCCGGCGATCTCGATCGACCAGAAGAACGCCGCGAACAATCCCCGATCGACGGTGGGGACCGTCACGGAGCTCCACGACTATCTCCGACTGCTCTACGCCCGCGTCGGCACCCCCCACTGCCCCGATTGCGGCCGCGAAGTCGGCGAGCAGAGCGCCCAGAACATGGTCGAACGCATCCTCGAGCTCCCCGAGGACACCAAGATTAAACTCGCGGCCCCGGTTGTCCGCGACCAGAAGGGAGCCTTCGAGGATCTGTTCGACGAACTCGTCTCCGAGGGCTACGCCCGCGTCGAAGTCGACGGCGAGGAACACGACCTTACGCTCGACAGACCCGAGTTAGACGAGAACTTCGACCACACGATCGACGTGGTCGTCGATCGCGTCAAGGTCAACACCGAAGCCCGCCCGCGGATCATCGATAGCGTCGAGACGGCACTCGAGGAGGCCGAAGGCGTCCTGAAGGTCATCCTCCCCGACGCGCCGAAAGACGTCGCGAGCGATCTGGGTGACGCGGCCCGTCGAACGGGCGCGCTGGGCGACGAGACCGAGGAGGACGACCGCTTCGTCGTCGAGTTCTCGAAGGACCTCGCGTGTACCCACTGCGGGATCGACGTCCCCGAGATCGAGACCCGATCGTTCTCCTTCAACTCACCCCACGGCGCCTGTCCCGAGTGTGAAGGGCTTGGCGAGACGAAGGAGATCGACGAGAGCCTCGTCATCCAGGACGAGTCCAAGTCGCTCAAGCACGTCTTCGAGCCCTGGAGCTACAATCGGTCGTACTACCAGACTCGCCTCGACGCCGTCGCCGAACACTTCGACGTCTCGCTGTCGACGCCGTTCGAGGAGATCGACGGCGAGATCCAGCAGGCGTTCCTCTACGGTACCAGCGAGAAGGTGACGTTCGAGCGCCACACGAAAAACGGCACTCGACGCAAACGAAAGCGCTTCGAGGGCGTTATCCCGAACCTCGAGCGGCGCTACCTCGAGACCGATTCGGACTCGACCCGCGATCACATCGAGGACTACATGTCGGCGACGGAGTGTCCGTCCTGTGACGGCACCCGTCTCAAGGCCGCGAGTCGAGCCGTGCTCGTCGACGACACTGCGATCACCGAGATCAACGGGTTGAGCATCGGCGACGCGCTCGAGCACTTCGAGTCGATGGAAGCCGACCTCACCGAGCGCGAGAAGGTGATCGCCGAGGAGATTTTAAAAGAGATCCGATCGCGACTCGGCTTCATGTGTGAGGTCGGCCTGGAGTATCTCACGCTCGACCGCGAGGCCGCCACGCTCTCCGGCGGCGAAAGCCAGCGGATTCGACTGGCGACACAGATCGGCTCCGGGCTGGTCGGCGTCCTCTACGTGCTCGACGAGCCCTCGATCGGGCTCCACCAGCGGGACAACGACCGACTGCTCGACACCCTAGAGGAGCTACGCGACATCGGCAACACCCTGATCGTCGTCGAACACGACGAGGAGACGATGCGCCGGGCCGACCAGGTCATCGATATGGGTCCCGGCCCCGGCAAGCGTGGCGGCGAAGTCGTCGCGAACGGACCCGTCGAGGAGGTCAAGACGACCGAGGGATCGATTACCGGCGAGTATCTCTCCGGCCAGCGGCAGATCCCCGTTCCCGACGAGCGACGCGATCCCGACGGCGCGCTGACGATCCGCGGGGCTCGCCAGCATAACCTGGACGATGTCGACGTCGACATTCCCCTGGGCAACTTCACTGCGATTACGGGCGTCTCGGGCTCCGGGAAGTCCACCCTGATGCACGAGGTGCTCTACAAGGGGCTGGCCCGCCAGATGAACGACAACACGAGCGTGATTCCGGGGGAGCACGACGCGCTCGAGGGCCTCGACGAGATCGAAACCGTGCGACTGATCGACCAGTCGCCGATCGGTCGAACGCCCCGATCCAACCCGGCGACGTACACCAACGTCTTCGACTACATTCGCGACCTGTTCGCCTCGACGAAACTCGCGAAACAGCGCGGCTACGAGAAAGGGCGCTTCTCCTTTAACGTCAAAGGCGGCCGTTGCGAGGAGTGTGGCGGACAGGGAACGGTCAAGATCGAGATGAACTTCCTCTCCGACGTGTATGTCCCCTGTGAGGAGTGTGACGGCGCTCGGTACAACGACGCCACCTTAGACGTGACGTACAAGGGCAAAACCATCGCCGACGTACTCGAGATGGAAGTCGAGGAGGCCTACGACTTTTTCGAGTCCTCGAGCCAGATCCGGCGGCGGCTTCAGCTCTTAAAAGACGTCGGGCTGGGCTACATGACGCTCGGCCAGCCCTCGACGACGCTCTCCGGCGGGGAGGCCCAGCGGGTCAAGCTGGCGGAGGAACTCGGGAAGAAGGACTCCGGCGAAACGCTGTATCTGCTCGACGAGCCGACGACCGGCCTCCACAGTGAGGACGAGCGCAAACTCATCGACGTCCTCCACCGGCTGACCGACAACGGCAACACCATCGTCGTCATCGAACACGAACTCGACCTCGTAAAGAACGCCGACCACGTCATCGATCTCGGTCCCGAAGGCGGCGAGAACGGCGGCGAAATCGTCGCGACGGGGACGCCCGAAGACGTCGCCCGACTCGAGGCGTCGCACACGGGACGGTATCTGCGTGATCTGCTGCCGAAGATCGACCTCGAGGGGCCACGCGGCGAGCGCGTCGAACCGGTGTCGGCACCGATGGACGACGACTGAGTTGCTTCGGTTTTCACCCCCACTCTCTCGTGTGGCGTGGCCGGTCGCTCCGAACCCGTCCATGGGGGAGACCGTATATATACCCGTTCGACTACTGACTGAATACTGTCGCCCGGAACCACTGGGGCGGCCATCACCAATGACCGATCGAAACGTACATGACGCGACCGGGTGTCTGAAGTGTAATACGACGATGACTGCGGTCGGCGGCCGACTCACGTGCCCAGCCTGTGGCTGGGGTGAGTGTGCGGGTGCTGACTGATACGGTCTGCTGTAACGTTTTACCGGAGCAACCGCCGGACGGCTCGCGGTTGCTCCGAGAACGATTTACAGTAGTCCGTATGACAGACTACTGTTCCATAGCCGTCTCCGACGGGTGCTCGAATGGACGACGTCAAACTCGTCGGGGCGTATTTTGAGCTAGCAGATATTCTGAAATCAAGAGCCTGCAGCATTCGCTCGAGAGGTTCGTTCTGCTCGATTCAATTACACAACTGTGGGCGCGGAAACGAAAACACAGGACGGATCGGCTACCGATGCCTATCGTTAGCCACCGAGATACAGCTTGGACACTTCTTCATTGTCCAGCAGCGCGTCGGCTTCGTCCTCGAATCGCACGGTTCCCTGATCGAGGACGTAGCCTCGATCGGAGATTCCTAGCCCCTTCTTCGCGTTCTGTTCGACCATCAGGATCGCCGTGTCCATGGCGTTGACCTCCTGAACGTCCCTGAACACGTCGTCAGCAGTGTTCGGTGCCAGTCCCGCGGAGGGTTCGTCGATCAGGAGCACGTCGGGTTCCATCACGAGCGCGCGGGCCAGTGCGAGCACCTGTCGCTGGCCGCCCGAGAGGTTCCGCGCCTTCGCCGAGCGCTTTTCGTCGAGCAGTGGGAACCGGTCGTACAATTTTTCGAGAACCGGCCCGAGGTCGTCATCGCGGGCGACACCGCCCATCCGCAGATTCTCCTCGATCGTCAGCGAGCCGAACACGTTCTCCGTTTGGGGGACGAACCCGATTCCCTCGCGGACGATGTCTTCGGGTGCCATGCCACCGATCTCATCGTTGTGATACCGAACGGCTCCCTCCCACGGCGTCAGCATGCCGAACGCGGTCTTGAGCACCGTCGACTTCCCAGCGCCGTTCGGACCGATCAGGCAGACGATCTCGTCCGTATCGAGGTGGAGCGTACAGTCGTCGAGCACCTGCACCTCGCCATAGCCGCTGTCGACAGCCTCGAGTGCGAGAACGTGATCGCTCATACGCCACCACCTCCGAGGTAGGCGTCGATGACCTGGGTGTCTGACTGGATTTGGTGTGGTTTTCCTTCAGTGAGCACGCTCCCCCGGTCGAGGACGACGATCGGATCGGCGAGTTCCATGACGAACTCCATGTCGTGTTCGATAAGCAGGAACGTCGTCCCCTGCTCGTTCAGCCGCCGAATCTGTTCGGCGAGCTTGTTTCTGAGTGTCGGATTGACGCCTGCAACCGGCTCGTCGAGCAGGAGGACTTCCGGTTCGGCGAGCATCGCACGGGCCAACTCGACCAGTTTCATCTGGCCACCGGAGATGTCCGTCGCGGCCTGGGTTGCGAGGTGATCGATCTCGAACTCCTCAAGAATACGCTCGACGTCCTCGAGGTTCTGCCGTTCGTGTTCGCCGACTGTCTCGGCGTCGGTGAACAGTTTGACGAACGACTCGCCGGGCTGGTTCCGCGGGCCGACGAGCATCGCCTCACGGACGGTCATCCCCTCGAGCTTACGCGGGGTCTGGAACGTTCGGATGAGGCCGTGTTCGGCCACCTCGTAGGGCTCGGTGCCCGTCACGTCGACGCCGTTGACCGTCACGGAACCGCCGTCGGGCTCGTAGAAGCCGGAAATGAGGTTGAACAGGGTCGACTTTCCGGCCCCGTTCGGTCCGATCAGCCCCGTAATCGTTCCACGTTCGACCTCGAAGGTGGCATGGTCGGTCGCGACGAGCGCGCCGAAGGATTTCTGGAGGTCCTCCACCCGAAGGACGACGTCGTTTTTCGCCATGTTGGCGTTCGTCCGAACTGTGCTCGCGTCCGTCTCTGTCGGTTCTTCGATCGCATCACTCATTCGAGTCACCTCCTTTAGCGTCGCGAACGCCCTGTGACGGTCGCGACGGGGCGGCGTTGTCGACCGCGCTCGACCAGATCAGTTCCCGCTGTGGTGGCAAGATCCCCTGTGGCCGGAACCGCATGACGAGGATGATCAACAGTCCGATCGCGAGCAGTCTGACCGGCGCGCCGCTGACCGGGATCCAGCTGAGATCGTTGACGAACCGGGAGCCTTCCCGGATTGCGACCACGACGAACCCGCCGAGCAGCGCCCCGCGGTTCGAGCCGCTGCCCCCGAGAATCACCGCGACCCACACGTAGAACGTCGTGATCGGGTCGAGGTCGCCGGGGTTGACAAAGAGGTTCAGATGCGCGTAGAACACCCCTGCAAGCGCCATAATAAGGCTGCCGAGGACGAACGACTGCATCTTATACGAGAAGGTGTTCTTCCCCAGCGCCTTCGCGAGGTCCTCGTCGGATCGGATCGTCCGGAGCAGTCGCCCCCACGGCGACCGCTGGGCTCGGCGCAACATCGCGAACGTCACCCCGAGAAAGATCAGCAGGAGTCCGACGTTGAGCAGCTGTTGCCAGAAGGCGAATCCGAGGACGACGGCCGACCCCGGGACGAGTTCGATCTCGAGGGCCGGCATGGCGTTCGGAAACGCGCCGAGCACCGGCCACCCTTCGAAGAACGTCGGAATGCCTCGGAGCCCGGCGCTCCCGTTCGTCCACTGGCGTTCGTTGAGCATGAACAGGCGGACGACTTCCGCCAGTCCGAGGGTCGCGATCGCGAGGTAGTCCGCACGCAGTCGCAACGTCGGGATCCCGATCGCGACCGCGACGACCGCCGCGAGCACCAGTGCGATGAGCAGGCCGAAGACGGGGTTGTAGCCGCCGGCGATCGGCGAGTTGCTCGCGGTCATCAGCGCCGCGCCGTACGCGCCGAGTCCGAAGAAGGCGGCGACACTGAAGTTGATCAGTCCGGTAAACCCCCATTGGGAGTTGAGCCCCAGCGAGAGGAGCGCGTACATCCCCGCTAGCCCGAACAGGAAGAGGAAGTACGACGCCCCGAGCAGGCCGGAGAGCAGTGCGAGCACCATCGCGAGAACGACCAGTCCGAGGGCAGCGGTAACCCACTGTTCCGTGGATGTCAGGTCGTCCCAGTAGCCTCGAGGGTCTGAGAGAGCCCCCATCTCACACCCCCTCCCCGTCGATAGCCTCGCCGGCGATACCCGTCGGTCGGACGAGTAACACGGCGACCATGATGAGGAACGCGACCGCGTTCGCGTACTCGATACCAACTGGAATCCCGATATCGCTCAACAGCGGCATCAGCTCGACGACCATCCCGATGAGGAAGCCACCGAGCATCGCGCCGTAGATGGAGCCGATCCCGCCGAGGATCACCGCAGCGAAGATGACCAGCAGGACGTTGAAGCCCATCCGTGGCAGCAGCTGGTTGAACAGGCCGAGGAACACTCCGCCAGCGCCGGCCAGTCCGGCACCGATGATCCACGACCAGAGCCTGATTCGATAGGTTCGAATGCCGCTCGCTCGAGCGAGATCCGGGTTATCGGCCATCGCGCGCATCTTTCGACCGAGGTCGGTGTGTTGTAAGAGGACGTGCAGGCCGGACACGAGCACGGCCGCCGAGAGAACGATCGCGACGTCGTGCTGGGTCAGCCGGATGCCATACGGCAGCAGCGTCTCGATCGGTTGGAGGGTGCCGATGTCGTACCGAATCGAGTCCGCGCCAAAGCCCATCTGGATGAGCGCGCGGTAGACGAACGCGACACCGATCGACGTGATCAGCAGGCCGATCGATCCGATGTCCAGCGGTTCGTAGACGAGTTTCTCCGTGATTACTGCGACAACGGCGGCGACGGCGATGCCGATCAGTAACGCGAGGAAAAAGCCCATCGGCAGTCCGAGGACGCTGAATCCGACGCCGCCGACGATGCCGAAGGCAACGAGCGACGTGTACGCGCCGACGGTCATCGTATCGCCGTGTGCGAAGTTTGCAAAGCCGTTGATACTGTAGATCAACGAGAGGCCGATGCTCCCGAGAACGATGATACTACTATACACCAGCCCGTTGGCAGCGTATTCGATAAGAGACATTGGTGGGAGTATCGATTACGATTCCCGGAACTCGATCGAGGCGTAGTCGTGGTCCTGGACTTCCATCACCACGAGACTGCCTCGCGGATCGCCGTTCTCGTCGAAGTCGATCGGACCGCTGACGCCCTGATAATCGATGTCGTCGGCAGTTCCATCGTCTGCAAGGATCTCGTGTGCTTCCTCGTAGGTGAAGACTTCTTCGCCCTCGGGTCGGGTGACGTCGCGGACGACCTCGCTGAGCGCCTCGCCGGTGAACTCGTCGGCGGCCTGAATCGAGAGCGCTGCGGTGACCACACAGTCGTAGGCGAACGCGGACCACGCCGTCGGCGACTCGCCGTACTCCTCTTCGAACGCCGCCGCGAACTCCTGATAGTTGTCCTGGTCTTCCGGTGCTGCGGGTTCGACGAGTTTCATGCCGTCCATGCTCCCCTCGGGCGTTCCCTCGAGGACGCTGTCGCCCCGGTTCGAGTCGGCGCCGTACAACTGTGGCTCGTAGCCGCCGGAGTACATGTCGTTGACCATCGTCGCGAACTCGCTCTGGTAGGTGATACAGAGCCACGCGTCCGCTCCGGAGCCGTCCATGCTGGAGACGAGGCTGCTGTACGATGACCCTTCTCCGTCGTGGGCGCTGTCGTAGACGATGTCGCCGTCGTACGCTTCCTCGAACGCGTCGAACAGGCTCACGCCGAAGTCGTCGTTGATGTAAGTTGCTGCAACCTCGTCGTAGCCGTCCTCGGCGATGATGTCCGCCAGCGCGATCGACTGCGTGCGCCCGCTGGGTGACATCCGGAGGAGGTCTGGTTGATCCGTCAGATCGAGTCCGGTCGAACTCTGGCTCAACTGGACGACGCCAGTCCCCTCGATGACGCTCTCGTAGATCGACATTGAGACTCCCGACCCCACGGCCCCGATAACGAACGGGACGTTGTCCTGATTGACGAGTTTCTGTGCCGCTGAGACGCCTTGTTGGGAGGTGCTTTCCGAGTCCTCGACGATGATCTCGAGGTCCTGGTCCTTGACGCCGATCTCGTTGATGTGCTCGAGAGCGAGCTCCTTGGCGTTCTGGTTTCGCTCACCGAAATCCGCCAGTGACCCGCTCAGTGAGTCGACCATCCCGATCGTGTAGGCATCGTCGCTCCCCTCTCCTTCCTCCGTCGTGCCGATACAGCCGGCCAGCGCCATTACTCCGAGTGCAGCCCCGCCGGTTAGCACTTCTCGCCGATTTCGTAGTGGTGTGTCATCAACCGTCATAGCTATCCGTTCGATTGGGAACTCCCCCGATTAGTACCACCCCCGACCATGGACGAGATCGCCCCTGAATGCCGGTTTTTGGCACTAATCGAACAAATCTGGCCGTGGACAGTCTCGCGGCGAATCGTCTATGGTCGGGTGGCCGTTTACCCCGATTCCGTTCGAGCATCCGATCATGCTCCTTCCAATTGCGAGAAAATTCGTCGCCGCCGAGGATCAAGCGGGGGCGCTATCGCACGTTGCGGATCTCAACAAGGACGGTATTAGCGGGATTCTGAACTTGCTCGGAGAACACTACGACAATACAGCTGAAGCCACTGCCGACGCCGACGCCTACATCGACATGATCGAGGCCATCGACGACGCCGACCTCGACTGCTGTGTCTCGGTCAAACCCTCCCAGATCGGCCTCGACCTCGGCGATGACGTCTTCCGGACCCACCTCGAGCGAATCGTCGATGCGGGTGTCGAGCACGATGTCTTCGTCTGGATCGATATGGAAGATTACACGACGACCGACGTGACTCTCGACGCGTTCGAACACCACGCACACGAGACAGACGGAAACGTCGGCATCTGCGTTCAGGCGAATTTAAAACGCACCCGGGAGGACGTCGAACGACTGGCCGACGTTCCTGGCAAGGTCCGGTTCGTCAAGGGTGCCTACGACGAACCCGCCGACGTTGCGTACAAACAAAAGGCACGAGTGAACGAGGCCTACCGCGAACTGCTCGCGTTCGCCTTCGAGACGTTCGACGACGGCATCGCCGTCGGCAGTCACGATCCAGAGATCATCGAGCACGTCGAAGGGCTCGCCGAAACCCACGGGACGCCCTTCGAGTTCCAGTTACTCATGGGCGTTCGCGAGGACGCCCAACGCGAGCTCGCGTCGGAGTACGAGGTCTACCAGTACGCGCCGTACGGGCCGAAATATCTCTCCTACTTCTACCGTCGCGTTCGCGAGCGAAAGGAGAACGCGCTGTTCGCGCTTCGGGCAGTGCTCGGGCGGTAGTAGCCACTGAAAGTCGATACACCCCCGATCGCGAAACCGTATGCGATCGGATGAGAATCGTTTCAGTGGCTACTGTAACTCAGTTACGCCCGAGGTCATCGGGATCCAACAGCTTCGATTCGGCTTTTCGAAGGTGGTCGAGCAATGTCGTCTTCGAGATATCGAGTTCGGCCGCGAGTTCCCGCGTTGAGACGCCGCGAGGCCACTGGTAATAGCCCTGGTTACGTGCGAGTTCGAACACTTCGCGCTGCGTGCTGGTGAGCGTATCCATTCGGTGCTTGCGCTCGGGTTCGCCCGTTGGGGTACTCGTGATGGACTCGACGGTGATCTCGGCGTCGCCGTCCTCACAGACGCGGTCGATTTCTGTCTGGACGCCCTCTCGCTCGCCGGCGAACCCGACTTCCCAGTACTCCTGTCCGTTCTCGATTCGAACCGGCGCGCTGTGGACGAATCCGTGCTCGAGCAGCGTCGGACAGATCATGTCCTGCGGATCGTACTCGAGGAAAAACTCCCGAACGACGTTGCCCGGAACCGACGAGGATTGCCGTCGTCCGAACCGCTCCTGCAATTCGAGTACTTCGCCGGCTAGGGGCGACTCGCGTATTTCCTCGATCAACCCTTCGACTTCGTCGACCGTCTGTCCGAAGGCAGTGAACAGTCCGTTGACTGATTCCCCTTCCGTCGTCGGTGCCGTGTAAATCGCGTGTGCCAGAATGCCTCCGCCAACTCGATCGGTCGATTCAATCGCCCAGCAGTTCGGATGCCACAGTTCGAGTGTCACCCGAGTGCCGTGTACTGACTGGCTCTCCCCCATTGTGCTCTCTACCATCGTCTGTGCCTATCACACCAAATAGTCGTCGTTGCACCAATCACCACCCTCCCATGGACGGGTCGCGTTATTCTATACCTGGCGACTGATCGATATCCATGAGTCAGCAAACCACAGAGCAGGTGTACGGCCACCACATCGGCGGCGACTGGACCGACGGCGACGGCACTGAGACCTTCGCGAGCGAAAATCCGGCGACGGGCGAGGAACTCGCCCGGTTCCACCAGGGAACCGAGTCCGACATCGACGCCGCCCTCGAGGCCGCCGAAGACGCGACCGACGAGTGGCGCGAACTCTCCTACATCGACCGCGCGGAGTATCTCTGGGACATCTACCACGAACTGCGCGAGCGCACCGACGAACTGGCCGAAATCGTTACGAAAGAGTGCGGGAAGGAGATCAGCGAAGGCCGCGCGGACGTTGTCGAAGCCTACCACATGGTCGAGTGGGCGGCGGGCAACGCTCGCCACCCCCACGGCGACGTCGTCCCGAGCGAAATCGGGAGCAAGGACGCCTCGATGCGCCGCAAGCCCCGCGGCGTCATCGGCTGTATCACGCCGTGGAACTTCCCCGTCGCGATCCCCTTCTGGCACATGGCCATCGCCCTCGTGGAAGGGAATACGGTCGTCTGGAAGCCCGCCGAACAGACGCCGTGGTGCGGACAGATCATCGCCGAGATGATGGACGACGCCGGCATTCCCGACGGCGTCTTCAACATGGTACAGGGCTTCGGTGACGCCGGCGCGAGCATCGTCGACGACGACCGGGTCGACACTGTCCTCTTTACCGGCTCCGCGGAGGTCGGCCACGAAATTGCGGGGAAAGTCGGCGGCCAGCCCGGAAAACTCGCGGCCTGCGAGATGGGTGGCAAGAACGGCATCGTCGTCACCGAGAAGGCGGACCTGGACATCGCCGTCCACTCCGCCGTGATGTCGAGTTTCAAGACGACGGGCCAGCGCTGCGTTTCCAGCGAGCGTCTGATCGTCCACGAGGACGTCTACGACGAGTTCAAGGAGCGATACGTCGCCGTTGCGGAGGATATCAGCGTCGGCGACCCGCTCGAGGAGTCGACGTTCATGGGGCCGGCGATCGAGCCTGAGCACGTCGAGAAGATCCACCGCGCCAATCAACTCGCTCGTGACGAGGGCGCCGAGGTGCTCGTCGACCGCGCGGAGCTCGACGCCGAGGAGATTCCCCGAGGAGATTCCCGAGGGTCACGACGAAGGCAACTGGGTCGGTCCGTTCGTCTACGAGATCGAGTACGACAGCGACCTGCGCTGTATCAACGAGGAAGTGTTCGGGCCACACGTGGCCCTCATGAGTTACTCGGGTGATATCGAAGACGCCGTCGAGATCCACAACGATACACCGTACGGACTCGCCGGCGCGATCATTTCCGAGGACTATCGCCAGATCCACCACTTCCGAGACCACGCGGAACTCGGACTCGCGTACGCGAACCTGCCGTGTATCGGCGCGGAGGTCCAGTTGCCCTTCGGCGGTGTCAAGAAGTCCGGCAACGGCTACCCGAGCGCCCGCGAGGCTATCGAAGCCGTCACGGAGCGGACTGCCTGGACGCTCAACAACTCCAAGGATATCGAGATGGCACAGGGGTTGTCGGCGGATATCGAGGTCTCGAGCGACGACTGATCGGCGAGGTCGCGCGGGGCGACCGAGCTGCGGTCTCGCTCGAGTAACGGCGACGACTGATCGGCAGACTCACAGAAATGCAAGGAGGATGCCCACGACTTTAGTCGTGAATGCAATCCGACACGACAGAGACGATCGTCCCGAAGACACATCGAAGCGATCCGAACGGTTAACCCCGACGGGTACCGAACGCCGCGCCTATGAACTCGAAGAAGGCCGTCGTCCGACAGGGTCTCGTCGGTGGCGGCTTCGTCACCCTGTTGCTGGCGGGAACGCTCGTTGTCGCGCTCGGCGTTCCGACGACCCCGTCGATGCTCGGCGTGGTGTCGTGGCTCGTTTTCGTCGGCGCAACGATGCTCGCCGCGGGGCGCCGGGAGCGCGTTAGAATCGGCTCGAGAACGGTCGGCTGGCCGCGCGTCGCCGCCGTTGCCATCGCGATGATCGCCGTCGGCTGGGGCGCGATCAGCCTTGGAAGCCTGCTCGCGGGCGACGGCATCACCGGGCTCGGCCCGATCGAAGCCGTCCTCACGGTTGGGATGGTGGGCTACTTCGCGTGGTTCGCCCGCGAGTGCTGGGTCGGCGGGGCACGAATCGACGCGGAGACGTTCGCAGTCGACTGAGCGAGCGACGAGAGACGGACTGTTCCGAGACGGGGAGGGTGTCTTAGTTGTCTCCACGAGGGCTCGAGTCACTACACCGCGTATCGGCTCGATTCGACGACGATTGACGCCGATCGGGCAGTCCACCGAGCGAGCCGTCTGCGTGCTTTTCGGGCTCTTTTCACCGAGGCGGTAGCCGTCCGGGAGTACAACCAAGGCGAATGCGGTTGAACCGACGAGTATGTCGGACGACACCACGACCGATCGGCTCGAGGACGCGGATCGAGAGCGCGAACAGGCACCGATCGACGAGAAACCGACGGATTCGATCGATCTCGAGCACGCGGACCGGGTTCAGGTGGGCGTCACGCGTGGTGAAACCGATCTCGAACTCGGCCCGCCACGGGACTATCCGGATCGGGCCGACGTTTCGGTCCGGCCCGAGTCGGCCGACGGTCATCATCTAATTCTGAGTATCGACGCGATGGCGGGCGATCACGGAACGGGCCACGCGGACGTCGAACTGACGCCGTCGGAGGCGCGTACGCTGTGTGAACAGCTCGACGAGACGGTCCGCTGGATGACCGAAGAGGACGGTCCGGAAGCCGATCGCTGAGCCGTTTCGTCGGGATCCGTTCAATGGCCAGCCCGGACCGACGGCCGACTCGATCGATTTCTCGAGACGTGCACCGCTGGTCGGCGGCAGCGGTAGTCGGTGAAAATCGGCGGCTGCGACTCGTCTACTCCGGACTCGCCTCCGCTGGAGTGTCTAGTCCGGGCTCGGCGTCTCTTCGCGCGAAAGGTATGCCGCCAGATCGGACGTCGTGACGATGCCGATAACGCCCTCGTCCTCGTCGACGACGGGGAGGTGGTGGAAGCCGTGTTCGACCATTAGATCCGCGGCGTCGCGGATGGTCTCCTGTGCCGTCGCCGTGGTGACGTTTCGGCTCATGTACGTCGAGACCGGCGTCTGATCTTTCGGCTTGCGTTCGGCGACGATCTGGACGAAGTCCGTGCTCGTCAGGATCCCCTCGAGTTGGTTGTCCTCGTTGACGACGATGACCGAGCCGATCTCGTTTGCGAGCATCTGTTGTGCTGCCTCCTCGACGAGCGTGTCAGCGCGGACCGTCTCGAGCGACGTGGACATGACCCGCGCGACGAAAATATCCTCCATACGCCTGTGTATTCTTTATACACTATAAGAATTGCCGAAGCGGATATCACCGTCCAGCTGGGGAGACAACGTGGCTATCGTAGCCACTGGAGCTGTTCACACACCGATCGCATAGCCGTCGTGCGATCTGGCGTGCACTGACTTCCAGTGGCTACTATCGGTTCCGAGTGGCCCGTATGGGCGTCCTCTCGACCCCGTCCAGCGCCGCAACCAACGACCAGCTTTGCACTTCGCCTCACATTTAAATACCAACCCGGCCATACTCCGTGACGTATCATCCGATGGCGTCCCCTCCATCAGGTCTCGACGGGACCTGCAAACTGCTCCCCCAACCTGTACCCAGCGACGAGCTATTCGACCGCGTTGCGGCGGAGTACGCCACCCTCGCCGACGAGTACGGTCCCCGGAACGTACTGGTTCTGAAACGCCACCCTGCCGGTCTCGACTCACTCACCGAGGCCCTCGCCGACATCGACGTGACGGACGGCTCGCCCCGGTCGCCGCGCGTCGAGTCCCTCCCGGAGCACGCCTCGAAGGTGCTCGAGGCGTTCGATCCGACGCTGGATCGACTCGAATACGAGGAGCGTATCGAACTCATCTCGCTGGTGATCGACGGTGCCAGCCGCGACGTTCCGGACTACCTCGAGCGGGCGGCAAACCACGAGAGTTTCGCCCGCGACGTCGGGCAACTCCTGCTCGAGGCGACGCGCCAGCAGTTGCGACTCGAGGACGTTGCAGACGACGACCCACACGACTGTCTCGCTTTCCTCTACGCGATGAACGATCGGTTCCACGCGGAACTCGAGTCGCGGGGGTACGTCGAACGAGCCGAGGTGATCCCGCGGACCGTCGAACTGCTCGAGTCGGATGTGGACGGCCTCCGAACGCGCATAACGGACTCGATCGACGCCGTCCTCGCCGTCGAGTTCGAGGAGTACCGCCGACTCGATCGACGCTACCTCGCGGCGCTCACCCGAGACGCGGAACTGGTCTGTTTCGGGGAGCGCCACGCCAGCGTCGAACGCACGCGCGTCGAACCGGGCCGTATCGAGGACCTCGTCGGGGACGGACTCGACGTGAAAGTCGTCGATTCGCGGCTCGAGCGGCCCGACGAAGACCGCCGTACGACACCACCACACCACGCGATTACGCGGCTGTTAGCGACGGGAGCGCCGCTGGAACCGGCAAAAACCGGCGGACAACAGTCGACCGGGACCGGAAACCGAGTCGGACCAGCGGAGCGCGGACGGGCCCGACGCATTCGGACCCGAACCGCCCGCGATCAGGTCGGTGCCGTCGCGAGCGAGATTCAGGCGCTTCGGGATCGCCACGACTGGCGCTTCGACGCGTTCGCCGTCGCCGTCCCGCGGATCGAACGCGTCCCCGAAACCAGACGACAGCTCCGCGAGGCCGGGATTCCGACGGCGACGATCGGCACTCCTTCGCTCGCCGAAGACCCGGTCGTCCACGAACTCTACGCGTTCGTGACTCTCCAGTGCGAACGCGAACGCGACCCCGACAGAATCGACGCCGAACTCGTCGACGCCGTCACCGATCACGCCGTTCGCGGTCGAGAGGGGACAGCGACGGCGGAACCGCGGGACGTCTCGCTCGAGCGACTTCGCGCCCGCGTCGACGACGTGACGCCCGAATTGCTCGCGTCGTGTACCGACTCGAGCGTCGCCCGGTCGCTCGAGCGCTGGATCCGGCTGACGGACCTGAAGGGGCGTATCGCCCGCGAGGAGGCGTGGGTCGACGCCCGCGAGCAGTACGCGAGCGTCCGTCGAGTGCTCGAGATCGCCCGGTTCGTCGAGGAGACGGACCTCGTCGGCCCGGACTGGCAGGGACTGCGGCGGATGCTCCGGCGAACCATCCAGTACGACGCGCCGTACGTCCACGCGGTTGAGGCCCAACCGCCGACTGGCGGCGTCACGGTCTGTGCCGTCGACGACTGCAAGTACGATTCCTGGGAGACCGTCTTCCTACTCGACCTGCTCGACGAGAACTATCCCGGCGAGCAGTTTCTCACACAACTGTTCCCGACGGCGTGGCTGCGCGGAATGGACAGCTATCCCGCGGTCACCGATCCGTCCGTAAGCGACGTTACGCGGACGTTCGCCACTGTCGATGGCGATCCCGGCGACGATTCCGTCGGGGACCCGTTCAAAACGTATCACGCCCAGCGATCCCGGCGACGGCTCGCCCTGGGCACCCGTGCCGCACGAACCCACCTCTACTGTTGTTCGTACGAACGCGGCTCCGGCGGCCTGCGACGGACGTACGACGAGTCACGCTATCTGCAGCTGATCGACGCGACCGACGGACTCGATCTGTCGAACGTCGAAACCGACACTGCGGCGGCGATCCACGGCGAGACGAACGCGCTCGAGGCGCTGCTCGCCCAGCCTCACGGCGAACTCGAGCGAATCCTCCGAGAAGCGAGCACCGGCGGGGAGGCCGACCTCGGCGCAACCGAGGAGCTATTCGAGGAGATCGCGGTCGTGCTCGAGGACGGCGATATCGACACGGAACTGGCCGAAGCCGTCCGTTCGCAGTTCGAGTTCGCCGCGGGGGAGGTGGTCCGCGATGACTGAGGAGCAAGTCGGCCCGGACTCGAGGATTGAGGAGTTCGGAACTGCCAGCCTCGACGTGGACGGTCTCGAAACCTATCTCCACTGTCCCCGGCGGTACGAGTTCGCTCACGTCGACGGGCTTGAGGGAAGCGACGACGAGACGACGATCGACGACCGAATCACCCTCCTGCGAACGGCGATCTGCGACGCGCTGCGACGCGGCGAGACGGGCCGCGAAGCGCTCGCCGATGCCGCACGGGAGCGACTCGAGGTGCTGTGGGCCGACCACGACGAGCGCTTCCACTCGAGGACGCAACGGCGACACGAACGACGGGTGCTCGAGGCGACGCTCGAGGCGTACGTCGAGACCGTCGGCGTCGACCACGCAGCGGGGATCGAACGGCTGGCGGCCGAGTCGACCGACGGCGAACTGATCGGTCCGGATCTCCCGCTCTCGAGTACGGTTTCGCTGCCGGAATTCGAGACGGGAGCGAGAGCGGCCGCGGAAACGAGCGCGGACTCGGGAACCGAAATCGACGTCGAATCGGTCACGATCGACGCCAGCGTTGACTACGTCTACGCCGACGGCCGGTCGATCGTCGGCGTCCAGTTCGTCTCGACCCTCAGGTCGCTCGGGCTCCTCCGATATCGGTCCGACTGGGATCGAGGGATCGCCGAACGGTTTACCGACCACTTCGATCCGGACGCGGACGTCTTCGATCCGTCGTTCGTCGCCTCGCTCTTCGAGACGGCCGTCGTCATCGACGGACTTCGAACCCGCTGTCAGCAGTTAGGACTCGAGGATCGAACCTGTCGGTACGTCCAGATCCCCCTCGCCGATCGCTCGCAGACCGATATCAACTGGGTTCGCGAGACGGTCGAGACGAGCCTCGAGACCAAGGATCTGACTGACGGCTACATCGATCACCACACCTACGGAATGACCCACAAACACCGAAACCGAACGGTCGACGACCGACTCGCAGATGTCGTGAGCGAGATCGCGGGTGGTGCGTTCGATCCGACCGATCGCTGGGACGACATCTCGAACGACGCCTGTCCGGACTGTGGCTACACGGTCTGCTGTCGGGACTACATCGCCGAGGAGGTGCGGTTCGATGGATAATCCGAATCGAGACCGGAATGTCGACACGGACGACGGTAATTCCGAGAGCGACTCGCTCGAGCCCCAGGGGAACCAGCCGGCCGTCATCGACAGCGACGCGGCCTGTACCTCCGTCGACGCCGGGGCAGGAACTGGAAAGACGACGACGATGCTCATGCGGATCGAGCGTGCGATCGAACGCGGCGACGCCGATCCCGAGGACGTGCTCGTCCTGACGTTCGCGAACGAGGCCGCGGGTAGCATTCGGGACGCGGTCGCCGATCGACTCGATCCCGAAGCCGCCGCGGCGATCGACGTCTACACCTACCACTCGTTCTGTTATCGGCTGGTCCGGGAGTACGCCTACTACCTCGGCTATTCGCCGGAGTTCGACGTCGTCACCGAGCGCAAGCGACGCCGGATCGTCGGTCGACTGCTCGCGACCAACGACTACGATTTCGCAACCGTCGGACAGGGCTCGCCGGACGATCTCGCCGCCGGCGTCGATCGATTCATCCAGGCCATGAGCCAGGAGGATATCACGCCCGAGCAGCTGGAAGCGCAGCTTCCGGCGGTACGAACCCTCGAGCTCTGTAACGAGTTCGTCCTCTGGCTCGAGCGGACCGCCGGCGACGAGCTCTCTTTCGACAACGAGGCGCTGCGCTACTTCAACGCGGACGACCACCTCGAGGCGTCGCGCCAGTCGCTGGTCGGCTACGGGAAGCTCATCACCTACTGTCGCGAGAAGATCGCGGAAGCCCCGGCGGAGTTCCGCGACGAAGACGTCGTCCGTGACGTCGACCGCTACCTCCGGGTGCTCCAGCAGTGTGTGACG
The DNA here is from genome assembly GCF_000383975.1 of Natronorubrum tibetense GA33. NCBI lineage: Archaea > Methanobacteriati > Methanobacteriota > Halobacteria > Halobacteriales > Natrialbaceae > Natronorubrum > Natronorubrum tibetense. Next base: position 2,477,965 of record NZ_KB913017.1, read on the forward strand.
AACACGATCGACGTGCTGTCGCTCGAGGAGCCGACGACCAAACAGCTACCCCGAGCGCTGTTCGGCAACGAGATCTGGCGCACCGCGACGAGTCGGATCGAGCAGAGCCCGTTCGGTCGCCTGAAACACTACGTCGAGTTCATGCGCCTCGCGCGCCACTACACCGCGGTCTACGCCGACTACCACGAGCATCTCGAGGAGGAGCGGACGCTGGACTTCGACGAACTGGTTCGGACGGCGACCGAGCTACTGACGGACGACGATATCGCGACCGAGATCACGGACCAGTGGACGCAGGTTTATTGCGACGAGTTTCAGGACACCGACGAGACGCAGTTCGCGCTGATCACCGAACTCACCGACGGTCCCGACCGGCCCGACCTGCTCGCCATCGGCGACAAGGATCAGGCGATCTACGGCTGGCGAGGTACCGATCGGGAGGGACTCGACGGGCTCGCCGACGCCTACGACGAGCACGAGGCGATCGAACTCGAACTCAACTTCCGCTCGCGCCAGGAGATTCTGGATCTCACCAACCACTGCGACTACGGGCCACAGTCGTCGAAGACGCTCCGCGAAGTCGGGAGAGCGTCGGGAGAGTACGGAAGCGGGGCGGACGGGGAAAACGAGAACGGAGACGACACCACGGACGAGAACGGAGACGGCGACGCGGAACGGCTCTCGGACCGCGTCGTCAAAGTCGAGAGCGACGAGATCGACCGATCAACTGCCGAACAGGTCGCGACGACCGTCTCGCGGCTGTTGAACGACGAAGCCGAGAACGTCCCCAAACGCTCGCTCGAGGATATCGCGGTCATCGTCCGGACGAACCGTCACGCGCAGGCGGTGGCCGACGAACTCCGCAACCGACAGATCCCCTACGAGATTTCGGGTTCGCCGCGGGGCGAAATATCGCCGGGCATGCAGACGCTCCTCTCGTACTTTCGCGTGCTCGTCGATCCGACGGCCGATGCGCACCTTCGGCGCGTGCTGCTCTACCGGTACCGGTTCACCGAGAGCGATCTGGCAACGCTTCAACAGCGGGACGGTTCGCTGTACGACGCGGTTCTGGACTGCGAGCAGGCCGAACTCGACCATCCTGATCGTCTCGAACGAGTGCGCGACCAGTTCATCGAACTGGAGACGCTGCGCGACGTCTACCCGCTTTCGGGCTTCGTTCGCCGGTTCCGCGAGGTGACTCGCCTCGAGTGGTTCCTCACGACCGACGAGCGCGAGGAGTTCCAGCGCATAGAGCGGTTCGTCGAGGCCTACACCGCCGATTCGGTTGTCCAGACGCTGACCCCGGCGTTCGTCGATGCGCTCGAGGGGACCCTCCGCGGGAGCGGGAGCGAACGGACCCGCGGCACCCAGTCGTCGGACTCGGTCGACGTGATGACCGTCCATCAGGCCAAGGGCCTCGAGTTCGACACCGTCCTCGTCCCGTACCTCTCCGACGAGGAGTGGTGCGTCGATCGCGATTACGCTGAACGCGCGCGCTACCGACTGCTTGCGGCGACGCTCGACGACGACGTTGACTCGCCGCTGCTCGCGGATCTCGCAGCCGAGACGGTCGGCGAGGAGTGGCGCGTGCTCCACGTCGCGCTCACGCGCGCCGAAAATCACCTGTTCATTTTCGGCGCCGAGTACGAGTACGACGGCGACGAGACCGAACTCGGCGTGTCGACCGCCGAGTCGTGTTTGTCGACCGAGATCGAGTGGTCCGTTGCCGGCCAGCGAATGACTCTCTGGACATCGCTGATCGAGAGCTTCCGGCGTGTACGGGAGACCTATCCCAAAACCGTCGTCGACCGGACGGCCGAGATCGGTCGCTCTGCCGGCAGTAGCCCGGGAACGATCACCTACTACGCCGGCTACGAGGATCGATTCGTCGAACCGCTCGAGACACGAGAGGCGATCGAGACGGTGCACCGCCTGGGGCGGCAGTTGCGCAGCGGGACGCTGTTGCCGGCGGCCGACGCGGCGAGCCACGGCGGATCCGCGACTGCCGGCTCTGTAGAGGGATCGACACGGCGGGTTCCGAGCGGCCGTCGGCCGTCGGCGCTTTCGACTGACACCGTCCGATTCCCCGTCGAGACGCTCTCGAACGCGACCGAGGTGCCGGCCGCGTTGCGTCACAGTTACACGGCAATGGAGACCCACGAGACCTGCGCGCGGAAACACTACCTCGATCACGTCGTGCGGGCGGTCGACGATGCGAACGGTTCGTCCGTGGCGTCGACGGACGAGGGGAACGAGGGTGACCACAGGACGGGATCGAGGACCGTCGGCACAGTCTTCCACGACGTCGCCGAAGAGGCCTTCTACCGCGACTATCGAAGCCGCGAGGAGTGGCGCGAGGCGGCCGTTCGGCAGCTGACGGCCCGAGATCTGCTCGAGCACCGCGAGGCCGTCCTCGCCTGTGTCGATCGCTACTTCGAGGCCACCGCACCCGCGTTCGACGAACGAGTTGCCGACTGGGAACAGCTCGCCGCGGAGCTCCCGTTCGCACTCGAGGATGTCTCCGGGGTAGACGGCGAGGTCGTCGGCTTCGTCGACTCCGTTCGGCGGACGCCCGAGGGCGATGTCGTGATTCTCGATTACAAGGCGACGGCCGATCGGATCGATCCCGGCGAGGCGACGCAGTTGGCGCTGTACGCTCGCGCCTGCGAGCGCCTGTTCGACGAATCGGTTGCTGCCGTCGGCTACGTCTACGTCGGCGCGGTCGATGGTCCCCGCGTCGACCTCGTCACACCAGCGGAACTCCCCGCCTGGTCGTCAGTACGCGAGACGCTCGAGGCGGTCGACGATCCGTCCTTCGACGAGACGACGCCCGGCGAACACTGTCGGTACTGTCCGCATCGGTCGCTGGGCTGTGGACCCGAAGCGGACACGGCTGATACGTTGGATATGTCAGGGAGCGATCCTGCTGCCGATGATTGAACGGCGTCGTCAGGCACGTCAGAGGGACATCAGAACCACCGCGAGTACGGCAAAGCCGATCCCCGACAGTTTTCTGAACGTTAGCGACTCCTCGAGTACGAGAACGCCGATGACCGAACTGACTGCGATGAATAGCCCGTAGAGCGGGACGACGACACTGACGGGACCGAGGGCGAGCGCTCGGTAGTACGCCAACAGACCGACGGCGAGCAACACGCCCCAGACGACGATATGTGGCAGTTTCGGATGCGAGAGATACTCCCGGGGGGACTGCCCCTGATGGACCAGCAGACCACCGAGGAGGACGAGCATAATCGTGTTCGACATGAAGACTGCCGTCGTACTCGGAATCGTCTCCATCGCGACCTTCAACAGCGGCGCGACCAGGCTGTACGCGACGAACGCGACGAACGAGAGCAGCAGATACCGTCGGCTCATTACCGATCACCCGCGCTGCAGACGATCGCGATCACAGCACAGACGATACCGGCTGCCCGGGTCGCCGACATCGCTTCGCCGAGAAAGAGGATTCCGAGCACCGAACTTCCGACGATGAACATCCCGAATACCGGGACGACGACGCTTACCGGGCCGTTCTCGAGGGCGGCCGTGTAGGCCAGAATACCGACCGTCAGAAAGGCGCCGGCGACGTAGACGTAGCCGGCTTCGACCGCCACCGCGTGAGCGGGATCGGCGGTTCCGGTCAGGACCATCACGCTGCCCCCGATCAGGAGAAAGACGCATGTCGAGAGAAACAGCCCGGGCGTCGCCGGGACGTCTTGCATGATAACGCTCGTGAGGGGTGCGACGAACGAGTAGGCGAGAAGCGCTATCAGCACCCACAACAGATACTCCATACTACGACGGTACTGGCGGTACGGGCTTAAACGCCACGAGAACGTCGCCAATCGATACTGACACTTTATTTTCCGTCGGCCGAACGAATTCGTATGATCGAAGCGACATTGTGTTTTCCGAGGCGCACGCGCGGTACCGAGAGCGACCCCACGGAGGAGGTACTCCTCATCGAAAAACGACGCGGACTCGGCGACGGCTGGTACAACGGTCCCGGCGGGAAACTCGAGGACGGCGAAACGCCTCGCGAATGTGCAGTTCGAGAGACTCGCGAGGAGGTGGGGCTCGAGATCGATCCCGAGACCCTCGAGAAGGCGGGCGAACTGACCTTCCTCCTCGACGGCGAGAGACACACGTTCTGTCACGTTTATCGGACGCGTTCGTTTTCGGGTGAGCCGACCACGACCGAGGAAGCCCGGCCGGAGTGGGTCCCCGTCGACGACGTGCCCTACGATCAGATGTGGGAGGACGACCAGTTCTGGTTACCCGGCGTCCTCGAGGGGGAGACGGTCGTCGGCGAGTTCCGCTTCGAGGGCGGCCAGCCGCTGGACGAAGCCGAGTTCGTGGGCCACGACCTCGAGTGGAACGAGCACCTCGAGACGACGGACACGTGAGGTGACAGATAATTCGTCACAGATGATCGGATAGAGCGCGTACAACATCGACGATCGGCTGATTCGCTCCGCCCAGTACAGGACGATTACTCTTTTACCCCTTCGTGGTAGCCCGGGTCGACACGATGACCGATATGACTCGTCGGCGGACGCTCGTCGCTGTGGGTACCGGAATTGTCGGCGCACTTGCGGGGTGTCAGGATCTGTCGGCCGACGGCGGTTCCGACGCCGAGACCGACACTGCGGAAGACATATTCTCGGACGAATCGGACGACGACGGCGTCGGGGACGGCGACATCACAGTGGCGGAAGATACCGACGGCGACATCTCGGTCGAGGGGACGGTCGAGGTCCTCGCCGATGTCGAGGTCGACGGTTCGGTCGAAGCCGCCGGCGTGGTTCTCGAAGAGGACGCCGAGATCGATGGCACGATCGACACCGGCGGTACCGTCGATCTCGGTGACGATAGTGAGGTCGACGGCGACATTACTGCAGGCGGTGACGTGAGGACTGCCGAAGACGTCGAGATCGATGGCACGATCGATACCGACGGCGCCGTCGTTCTCGGCGACGAAAGCGAAGTCGACGGTGACGTGACGGCGGGCGGATCGGTGACGACCCGTACGGACGTGGAGATCGACGGCTCGGTCGACGCCGGCGGAGAGGTATATCTCGGGAACGGCACCGAAGTCGACGGCGACGTGAGTGGCGAGTCGGTCGAGGAAGGTGACGACGTCGAAATCGGTGACGACGACGATAGCGGCGATGACGACGATGATGACGGGTTGGGATGGTTCAGCTTCGGCAGTGATGACGACGAGTAAGTCGAGCGGTCTCCTCGATTGGCCGTCGGAAACACCGTTCGAGAGGGGTTAGCAAACACACAAAACGGGGTGGGTACGTCCGTAGCGGACCATTGTTTCCACGCAGCGGGAGAGTCATTCGCCTGAGTACAGCACGAATACTCTTTTAACCCTTCGTGGTAGCCCGGCGGGAGAGCATGACCGATACGACTCGTCGTCGGTTGATCCTCGCAGCGGTAGGTGGAACCGTCGGCACACTCGCGGGGTGTCTGGACGAAACGTTCGACGAGGACCCCGGTGAGGACAGTGGCGACGAAGAGGAAGAGATGTTCGGCGACGACACGGAAAACGTCAGCGCCGACGAGAATGGCGACGACGAGGACGCCGGAGACGGTGACGACGATAGTGAAACTGAGGAGAGCGACGATGACGATACCGACGACGGTGAAGACGATGATGGAGACGATAGCGACGATAACGGGGACGCGGATGATGACGACGGAAATGGCGAAGACGACAGGGACGATGACGACGAGGACAACAATGACGAAGGCGATGAAGATGATGACGAAGACGACGAGGACGATGAAGATGATGACGAAGACGACGAGGACGATGAAGATGATGACGAAGACGACGAGGACGATGAAGGCGATGACGACGAGGACGACAATGACGAAGGCGATGAAGATGATGACGAAGACGACGAGGACGATGAAGACGAAGACGACGAGGACGACAACGACGAAGACGATTAGGAACCGACCGGTTACCGATCGGCGTCACTCGAGTCGGTCCGCGATCAGGGCTTCAGAACGATTTTCCCGGAACTCTTGCGATCCTCGATGTACTGGTGAGCCTCGGCAGCGTCCTCGAGCGCGAACGATTTGCCTAAAATAACCTCGAGGTCACCGCTCGTCAGTCCCTCGGTGAGTTCGGGGACGGCCTTCATCACCGTGCTCGGATCGTGATAGGAAGCCTGCCCGAGGTGGAACCCTTTGATCGTCTTGTTCTCGAAGAGGAGCCGTCGGTTCTCGATTTCGCCGGGGACGCCGCTGGCGACGCCGTAGGTGACCATCCGGCCGAAGTGTTTCATCGCGTCGAGGCTGCGCTCGAAGACGTCGTCGCCGACGCTCTCGAGGACGAGATCGACGCCCTCACCGTCGGTTTCCTCGTCGACGGTTTCGCGGAAGTCCGTTTCCGTGTAGTTGATCGGGTGGTCACAGCCCAGTTCCTCGGCGAGGTCGAGCTTTTCCTGCGTGCTCGCGGTGCCGAACACCTCTGCGCCGTGGTTAGCGGCGAGCTGAACCGCAGCCGTGCCGACCCCGCCCGCGGCGGCCTGGATCAGGACCGTCTCGTCTTCCTCGAGGCCGCCCCACTCGAACAGACAGCTGTGGGCGGTGAGAAACTGGACGGGGAAGCCGGCGGCTTCCTCGAAGCTCATCCCCTCCGGAATGGGAAAGAGCATCTGGGCGTTCGCGACGGCGTACTCGGCGTAGCCGCCGGTGTTGAGCATCGCGACGACGCGGTCGCCCTCGTCTAAGCCGACGCCCTCGCCGGTTGCGTCGATCGTTCCTGCGGCTTCCATGCCGGGGACGTAGCCCGCGTCGGGGCCGCCCGGATAGACCCCGCGGCGTTGCATGATGTCCGCGAAGTTGATCCCGGCCGCCTCGACCTCGATACGGACCTCGCCGGCGCCCGGTTCCGGGAGATCGGCGTCGGTGGCCTCGAGCTGATCGCTGTCGCCGTACTCTGTTACCTCGATGACTCGCATACGCTTCCATTTGTAACCCAGTCGCTTAAAGGTCAGAGAACGTGGAAGAACTGGTCGGCCGTTGTCGGCGGGCAATCCGATGGGGACGGCCGATACCGGTTCCGACGGATTCGGCTACTCGTCCCAGCCCTGGTGGGTGGGGTGGAGGTCGGTCTCGTCGTGATTTGCTCCGTGCTCCCAGACGTCGCCGGTTTCGTCGCTTGGCCCGCGACGAGTCTTCCACTCGAACTCGCCGGGATCGTCGACGGTGAGTTCCCAGACGTTGCCCTCCGTCCAGGTCCCTTCGACGCCGCCGCCCCAGTTCGTGAGTTCGTCGGTACTGCCGGTGAAGTAGACGGAGTCGCCGTGACCGACGTCGACCGTCATCTGCAACGTAATCTCGTCGGACTCGCCGTTGTCTTCGTTTTCATCGTCATCTTCGTCGTTTTCTCCGGGAACGTACATAACCCAGCCGTCGGCCGGAATCTCGATCGTGACCTGTCCACTGCCGTCGGCGGTGACGGCTTCACCGCTGCCGGTCTCGTCGACGAGGGTCTCGCCGCTCCAAGGGGTTTCAACGGTGTGTGCTGCCGCCGAATCGCCTTTGTTGATACCGGCCAGCAGATTGCCGTCGCGTTCGAAAATGTAGGTGTCGTAATCGACGTGGCGGTCGATCACGTCGCCGTGTGCGAACTCCTGCGAGACGGCGACGAGGTCTCGAAAGGCCTCGTCGTCGAGTTCGGTCCGGTCCTCGGGTCCGGAACGGTACACCATCGGCATCCCCGCGTACGCGAGGATGAACGCTTCCGCGAGTTCGACCGCCCGGCCCTCGGGTTCGTCCGCCTCGACACCCGGACCGACGGTATCGTGGTTCTGTGCGAAGGTGACCGCGGCGTTCGGATCGTGGTGTGCGACGCCGTTGGCCGCGTCCTGAGAGAGCCCCTCCATGCTGCCGCCTTCGAAGGCGTCGACGATGGCGTCGTACAGCGGGAAGTCGAAGACGGTCATTCCGGTGTCGGCGAACTCGAGCAGGCGACCGATATCGTAATCCCAAACTTCGCCGACGCGCCAGAGGTCGAGGTCGTCCGCGAGCGCGTTGATCTCGGACTCGAAGTACCACGGCCAGACGTGACCAGCAGCGTCGTACCGGAGCCCGTCGGCACCCAGGTCGGCGATCCGCTGGAGATAGTCCCGATGGACATCCTGGACGTACGAGAGTTCGACGTCGAACGACGGTAATCCGAGGAGATCACACTCGTACTCCGCGGCCTCGCCGTCCAGTTGGCAGTCCTCGCTCAGCGTGCCGTTGTCGTGGAAGTGTTCGTCGCGGTCGAACTGCGGTAACTCGACGTGGCCGTCGGGACCGTCCGCGGCTGCCATGTGGTTCACCACGACATCGACGATGACCTCGATGCCGTGGTCGTGGCAGGTCTCGATCAGCGACTCGAGTTCGCTTTCAGTCCCGAGCGTCGAGTCGAGATCCGTCAGGTCGACGGGCTGGTAGCCGACCGGCGGGTGCGGGTCGCGGAAGCCGAACGGCGACGTTTCGTCGTAGAAGCCGTACTCGCCGTCGTACGAGAGGTCGTCCCAGTCGAGTTTTCCCCGTGCCGGCTGCTGGATCCAGATCCCATCGACGCCGACTTCCTCGAGGCGGGGGACGTCGGCTTCGATGTCGGTCCATTCCGCGTGGAAGTACTGGTAGGCGACCGTTCCGTCCTCGGCCACCGGCTGATCCGGCAGCGAGTTCGCGTGGACTGCTCCCAGCGACGCGCCGGTGATCGCCAGCGTCCCGAGGGCTGCGCTGGTCTTCAACAGCGTTCGCCGTTCGATACCGTCCGCATGGGTATCCTCACCCCGTGTGTGGTTGTCTCCCATCGTAGCCAGCGATATAATGTGTGTTGTAATGAAACATAATACTTTTACCCCACATTCGAAACGGGATACTATTGGTGAACAATAGCCGTACAGAATAACGACTGGTGAATTCCCGCAGCCGATGGCTGGCGACGAGCGGGAGCGCCACTGAATACGAGGCTTGGGGCTGGGGGCTCGTTGCTGGGGACGGTAACCCGGACCGTGGGCGGGAGGAAGCCGTCGCCAAATCCGTACTGTTCACCGTTTGCGATACGCTCGGTCTCGAGACATCGATCGACGGCCAGATTCGCAACCGAACGTCGCGGGGTCGGCCACCGCACCTTCGTATCGTTTAAGCGTGCGGTGGCAGTGAGTCGATGTATGAGCGACGAGAGCCAGGAACTCGGGATCACCGAGTCGAAATCGCACAAACCCGGCGAGTGGTACGCCGAAGTCGTCCAGAAGGCCAATCTCGCGGACTACGCCCCGATGGGCGGCTTTATCGTCACGAAGCCGCGCGGCTACGCGCTGTGGGAGGCCATCCAAGACGCCCTCGACGGCTGGTTCAAAGAGACCGGCGTCGATAACGTCTACTTCCCGATGTTCATCCCCGAGAGCTTCTTAGAGCGCGAGAAGGACATCGTCGAAGGCTTCGACCCCGAGGTCGCGTGGGTAACCCACGGCGGCCACGAGGAACTCGAGGAGCGACTCGCCGTCCGGCCAACCAGCGAGTCGATCATCGCGCCCTTCATGGCCGACTGGACCCGCAGCCATCGCGACCTGCCGCTGCGGCTCAACCAGTGGTGTTCCGTCGTCCGGTGGGAAGCGACGGAGACGAAGCCGTTCTTCCGGACGAAGGAGTTCATGTGGCAGGAGGGCCACACGGCCCACGCGGACGACGCGGGAGCCTGGGAGGAGGTCTGGACCCGATTGAGCCAGTACGAGCGCGTCTACGAGGACGTGCTGGCGATTCCGGTCCTCCGCGGCAAGAAGCCCGAACACGACAAGTTCCCCGGCGCGGACACGACGACGACCGTCGAGGCGCTGATGCCCGATGGCAAGTCCGTCCAGGGCGCGACGAGCCACAACTTAGGCCAGAGCTTCGCGGAGGCGTTCGACATCACCTTCTCCGGCGAGGACGAGGAGGATCGAACCGCCTACACGACCTCCTGGGGGCTCTCGTGGCGGGCGATCGGGGCCTTGATCATGACTCACTCCGATGATCAGGGACTCGTGCTCCCGCCGACGGTCGCCCCCACACAGGTAGCGATCGTCCCCATCTGGCAAGAGGACACGAAGGAGGACGTCCTCGAGTACTCCGAAAACATCGCCGAAGAGCTCGAAGACGCCGGCTTCCGCGTCGAACTCGACGACCGTGACGAGCGCAATCCCGGCTTCAAGTTCAACGAACACGAACTCAACGGGGTCCCCCTCAGGCTCGAGATCGGCCCCTACGAGGTCGAAGACGAGGAGGTTACGCTCGTCCACCGCCCGGACAACGAAGAGGCAGTCGAGGATCGCGACGAGATCGTCGATGCCGTCGACGAGCATCTGGACGACATCTTCGACAAGTTGTACGACGCGGCCGAGGAGAACCTCGAGGAGAACGTACGCGAAGCCTACAGTCCCGAAGAGATCCTCGGCACGATCGGCAAACACGGTGGCTACGTGAAGACGTCGTGGTGCGGCGACGAGGCCTGCGAGGAGGCCATCAAGGAGAAGATCGCAGCCGAGATCGTCATGCAGCCGTTAGAGGACGAGGGCGGGACGACGGCCGCCGAGGTTCCCGAACCCGAGCATGACGAGTGTGGCGTCTGCGGCGAACCCGCAGATGAGATCGCGTACTTCGCAAAATCGTACTGAACGACGCGCCCCTCACGGGGGAACGCCCTCGATTTCGTCGGGTCCCAGTCTGACCCGCCGTAACTCGCCGCCATTTTCGAGTTTCGACGTCCGAACTCGGCCGGGGTTTGTGTACGGTTGACATACACAAACCTAACTCTTTAACCCAATACTGCTTAGGGCTGGGGGGAAATAGAACAGATGTGGTGTTCACTCTGGTGGGTGAGCACTACGTGCCTCTGACACTTCTGCCCTGGTCGGGCAGTTATTTGTTTCCCATAACTCGACAGCACCGACGCCATTCGGGATGAACGGTCGGCAGCGACGCTACTCTGGATCGGGACACACAGTAAGCGGCTGCTACGGATATGAGTCTTTATTGACCTTATATCCGACTATATGTGTATATAATACACTTAGTCATTATGGGACAACCTCTTATAGCAGTTTTTGCTACGAGTGTGTATGCCACAGCCACAGAGAGCGTCATCCACCGAGCGTTCGCGGGGGCTTGCAGACCCCACGGACGAACGGTCGAACTGCGGCGTCGGCGTCGTCATGGACCTCGATGGGGATGGGGGACACGATGTCGTCGCTGACGGATTGGAACTTCTCAAAAACCTCGAGCATCGGGGAACCACCGGCGCGGAGAAAAACACCGGCGACGGTGCGGGCATCATGTTACAGACGCCCGATTCGTTTTTCGATAGCGTTCTCGAGGCCGATCTCCCGGACACATACGCCGTCGGGTCGCTCTTTTTCCCGCAGGCGGAGACGGCGCGTACGGAACTCGTCTCGATACTCGAAGACGTCCTCGAAACGTACGACCTCGAGGTCCTCGAGTGGCGCGACGTGCCGACGAACAACGAGGATCTCGGCGCGACGGCCGTCGACTCCGAACCCGACGTCTGGCAGGTTGTCGTCACGCCCACCGAGGAAATCGACGACGAGACGTTCGACCGACGGCTCTACGTCGCCCGACGGGCCCTCGAAAACGCCGTTGAGCAACGCGCTCAACGAACCTCCGATCGCGATGCTCACGGAGATGCCGTCGAAGACGCTGACATCGACGGCGCGGAGCGCTTCTACGTCTGCTCGCTTGACTCTGACACGATCGTCTACAAGGGCCTGCTCAAGGGGGTGCAGGTTCCGTCTTACTACGAGGATCTGACCGACGAACGCATCGAGTCCACCTTCGCGATGGTCCACGAGCGGTTCTCGACGAACACGCTCGGTGCCTGGCATCTCGCCCATCCGTACCGAAACATCATCCACAACGGCGAGTTCAACACCATTCAGGGCAACATCAATTGGATGCGCGCCCGCGAGACGGACATCGAGAGCGAGGTACTCTCCGATCTCGAGGCGGTCAAGCCGATCATCGACGATCCTGACCAGTCCGACACTGCGAGCGTCGACAACGCGCTCGAACTGCTCATGCAGGACGGACGCGATCTCGAGCACGCCCTCCGGATGCTCGTTCCCGAGGCCTGGCGCGGCGACGACGCGATGGGCCAGGACCGCAAGGACTGGTACGACTTCCACGCCTCGCTCGTCGAGCCGTGGGACGGCCCCGCACTCGTTGCGGCGACCGACGGCGAACGCGTCGGCGCCGTCCTCGACCGCAACGGCCTGCGTCCCTGCCGATACGACGTCACCAAGGATAACCGGCTGATCGTGGCCAGCGAGTCCGGCGCACTCGAGCCCGCACCCGACGAGATCGAAGAGCGCGGCCGACTCCAGCCCGGCCAGCTGTTCCTCGCCGATCCGAACGAGGGCCGCGTCATTCCCGACGACGAAGTCTTCGAGGACCTCACCGACGACCGCTACGGCGAGTGGGTCGAGGCCGAGCAGGTCTCCCTCGACGACATCCGCACCGCCGGCGACAGTTCGCCGCGCCAGCCCGTCGACGGCCTACGCAACCAGCAGGCCGCCTTCGGCTACACGCACGACGAACTCGAGAACATGATCGAGCCGATGACCCAGAAGGGGAAAGACCCCGTCGGCTCGATGGGCGACGACACGCCGTTGTCCGTCCTCACCGAGTTCAACCGCCCGCTGTTCTCCTACTTCAAGCAGCTGTTCGCACAGGTCACCAACCCGCCGCTGGACTACATCCGCGAGGAGCTGGTGACCTCGATGGAGAGCCGACTCGGCTACCAGCGCAACCTGCTCACCGAGTCCCCTGAGCACGCCCGCCAGCTCGTGCTGGACTCGCCGATCCTTACCGATGCCGAACTCGAGTCCGTCCGCGACTGTGATGCGAACGGGATCACAACCGCCACGATCGACATCACCTACGAGGCGACGAGCGACGAAGCCGGTAGCGACCTCGAGGCGGCGATCGAACGCGTCCGGGAGGACGCCGTCGAAGCCATCGAGGCGGGTCACGACGTGCTCGTCCTCTCGGATCGCGGCGTCGACGCGGATCGCACGGCGATTCCGAGCCTGCTCGCGACCGGTGGCGTCCACCACCACCTCGTGCGCAACGGGCTGCGCAACCACGTCGGGCTCGTCGTCGAATCTGCGGATCCGCGCACCGTCCACCACTTCGCGACGCTGGTCGGCTACGGTGCCGGCGCGGTCAACCCGTATCTCGCCTACCAGACGATCGAGGACCTCACCGCCGGTCCGGACGGCGCTGACACCGAGGTCGCCATCGACGCCTACGTCGGCGCGGTCGAGGACGGCCTGCTGAAGATCATGGCCAAGATGGGGATCTCGACCGTCGAGAGCTACCAGGGCGCCCAGATCTTCGAGGCCGTCGGTCTCGACTCGGACCTCGTCGCGGAGTACTTCGAAGGAACCGAGAACCGCACCGAAGGGATCAGTCTCGCTGAAATCGAAGCGGACGTTCGCGAGCGCCACGAGTCGGCGTTCGGCGAGGAGGAGTCCACACTCGACCGGCAGGGCGAGTTCGAACACCGCTCGGACGGGATCTACCACCAGTGGAATCCACAAACCGTCGGCGCGCTCCAGCAGTCCGTCCGATCGAACGATTACGAGCGCTACCAGGAGTTCGCCGAGTTGATCAACGACCAACAGCAGAACCTCCAGACGCTTCGGGGGCTACTCGAGTTCGATTCGGACCGCGATCCGGTGCCGATCGAGGACGTCGAGCCGATCAAGGACATCGTCCAGCGGTTCTCGACGGCCGCGATGTCGCTGGGCAGCCTGTCGCCGGAGGCCCACGAGAACAACTCGATCGCGATGAACCGTATCGGCGCCAAGAGTAACTCGGGCGAGGGTGGCGAACCGCCGGAACGGTTCGACACCGAACGCGAGTGTAACGTCAAACAGGTCGCGTCGGGTCGTTTCGGCGTCACCTCGACGTACCTCTCTTCCGCCGACGAACTACAGATCAAGATGGCACAGGGCTCCAAGCCCGGCGAAGGCGGCCACCTGCCCGGCGAGAAGGTCAACGAGATGATCGCCCACGTCCGAAAGTCGACTCCCGGTGTGGGCCTCATCTCCCCGCCGCCGCTGCACGACATCTACTCCATCGAGGACCTCAAACAGCTGATCTTCGACCTGAAGGCGGCCAACGAGGAGGCAGACATCAACGTCAAACTCGTCTCCGAAGCCGGTATCGGCACGGTCGCCGCCGGCGTCGCGAAGGCCAACGCTGACGTGGTCCACATTTCGGGTCACTCCGGCGGCACGGGTGCCTCGCCGCGGACCTCGATCAAGAGCGCCGGACTCCCCTGGGAGCTCGGCCTCGCCGAAGCCAACCAGATGCTCTGTCAAACCGGCCTGCGAGACCGTATCCGCGTCTCCGCCGACGGCGGCATGAAAACGGGCCGCGACGTCGCCGTCGCCGCCTTACTCGGCGCCGAGGAGTACATCTTCGGCACCGCCTCGCTCGTCACCGGCGGCTGCGTGATGGCCCGGCAGTGTCACAAGAACACCTGTCCGGTCGGCGTCGCCACCCAGCGCGAGGACCTGCGCAAGCGGTTCCCCGGCGAACCCGAACACGTCATCAACTACATGACGTTCATCGCTCAGGAACTGCGCGAGATCATGGCCGAACTCGGCTTCGAAACGATCGACGAGATGATCGGACAGGTCGATGTTTTGGAGCAACGAACCGACGTCGACCACCCGAAGGCTCGCAACGTCGACCTCTCGGACGTCATCGCGGACCCCGGTAGCGATGTCCGCCGCAAGATCCGCGAGCAGGATCACGAACTCGAGGACCAGCTCGACCGCGACTTAATCGAGGCCGCGGCCGACGCCATCGAGGACCAGGAACCGGTCACGCTCGCGGCCGACGTCTCGAACGTCGATCGCACCGTCGGTGCGATGCTCTCGAACCGCATCACCAGCCGCTACGGCGAGCCCGGTCTCCCCGAGGATACCATTACGGCCGACCTCGAGGGAACTGCCGGACAGAGTTTCGGTGCGTTCCTCGCGAGCGGCGTCTCGATGCATCTCGATGGCAGTGCCAACGACTACGTCGGCAAGGGGCTCTCGGGCGGGAAGATCACGATCCGTACCCCGGAGACGGCGACCTACGACCCGACCGAGAACATCTCGATCGGCAACGTCGCGCTCTACGGCGCGACTGACGGCCAACTCTACGTCAACGGCGTCGCCGGCGAGCGCTTCGCCGTCCGCAACTCCGGTGCCAAGGCCGTCGTCGAGGGCGTCGGCGACCACGGTTGTGAGTACATGACCGGCGGCGTCGTCGCCGTCCTCGGCGAGACGGGCAAGAACTTCGCGGCCGGGATGTCCGGCGGCGTCGCCTACGTCTACGACCCCGACGACGAGTTCGCGGCGAAGGCCAACACCGGAATGGTGTCGCTGCACGACGAACTCGAGGAGAAAGACGAGGAGATGCTGCGCCGACTGGTCGAGAACCACGTCGCCTACACCGGCTCCGAGCGGGGCGAACTCTTACTCGAGAACTGGGAACGCGCGCTCGAGGCCTTCGTGAAGGTCATGCCCGAGGCCTACTACGAGGCGATCACCGAGCAGGGATCGGACGACGTCCGCAGCGAACTGCCGGGCACGCCCGAGGCGGCCGTCGAAGCCGATTCGGCCACCTTCGCGGCGAGCGACGACTGATCGGGGCGACGCGCGATTTCGACTGTTTTGCGGCCGGCGCTCACCGACCCAACGTGTGGAACTCGTCGTTCGGTCGCATCTCGGCGAACATCGCGAGTCGGTTGCTCAGGTTGTAGAAGGCCGTGACGGAGGCGATGTCCCAGAGCGCCTCCTCGCTGAAGCCGGCTTCGCGGAGGGCCTCGAGATCGCTCCGTTCGACCTCGGTCGGCCGTTCGGTGAGTTTCACGGCGACGTCGAGCATCGTCCGGTGGGCGTCGCCGATATCCGCGGTCCGATAGTTCGCCACGAGTTGGTCGGCCAGTTGGGGGTCGTCGGCGTAGATCCGGACGAGCGCCCCGTGGGCGACGTTGCAGTAGTAGCAGTGGTTGACGCCGGAGACGGCGACGACGATCATCTCGATCTCCTCTCGCTCGAGGGCGGTGTCCTCGACCAGCGCGTCGTGGTAGTCGAAGAAGGCCCGGAAGTGAGAGGGTCTGTACGCCATCGCCGCGAAGACGTTCGGCGTGAACCCCGCCTGTTCGGTCTCCTCGACGATGCGTTCGCGGAGGTCCTCGGGGAGGTCCTCGAGGTCGGGGACGGGGAATCGACCCATCGCGTCGTCGTTCAATGTCGGACCGTCGGCAGTCTCGTGTTCGGTCATAGCTACTCCTTCACGACGGTGGGTCATAACTCGTGGTGGGTGGGTCGTCGACCGACGACGGACCGTCTACTCGAACTCAAGGCGACCGCCTTCGGCCACGGCGGCGTCGCGAACCGTCACGAGTCCGGGTGCGTCGAGCAAATGGGCCGAACAGTCGCAGTCCGAGGCACCGAATCCGGCGACGCGCTCGCCGGGAAGTCGGTCGGCCAGTTCGCACTCCCGGTCAGCATCGGGGAACGTAATCGCGGCCTCGAGGCTTGTGTCGGGATGGCCGAGCAGGTAATCGACGTGCCAGTGGCGCGTGTCGCGATCGCCCGCGGAGAGTTCTCGATGTCGGTCGACGCGAGCGAAGCCGCCGGGACCGAACGCGCTGCCGACGTACGCGTAGGCTCCGGCGTCGAATTCGACCCAACCCAGCGCGCCGACCTCGATGGTCGTCGCTCGAGCGAGGTCGATACCGAGTACGTAGGTACCGCTCATAGCGGATGGGACGGCCACAGCGACAAAAACGGATGCGGTTCGTGCCTGGCGGAGCCGTGATCGCGATTCGACGCCGTCGACCGCTGGACCTTTCAGCCACAGCGACGAGGCTCAGGCATGGACACGGCACTCGTCATCGGCGGCACGCGCTTTATCGGTCGGCATCTCGTCGAGGACCTGCTCGAGCACGGCTACGACGTCACGATACTCAACCGCGGGAATCACGAGAATCCCTTCGAGGGGAACGACCGGGTCGAACGCGTCGAGGGCGACCGAACGAACGACTCGGTGCTCGAGGCGGCCGCGAGCACGGTCGACCCCGACGCCGTCTTCGACTGCGTCGCTTACTACCCGAAAGATGTCCGCGCGGCCACCGGCATCTTCGCGGACTGCGAGGCGTACGTCTACATCTCGAGCGGCGCGGCCTACGGTTCCGAGGAGATCCCCAAACGCGAGGGTGAGACGGCGCTCGAGGCCTGTACGTCAGAGCAGGCCGTCGACGAGGATGGCGAGACGTACGGCAATCGAAAAGCGGAGGGCGACCGCGCGGTCGTTGCGGCCGCAGACGAGGGGGTCAGGGCGATGAGCGTCCGTCCCTGTATCGTCTACGGCCCGCACGATTACACCGAGCGACTCGACTGGTGGATCGACCGGGTGAACCGGTTCGACCGCGTCGTCGTCCCCGGCGACGGGACGAACGTCTGGCACCGCGCGTACGTCGAAGACGTTGCGAGCGCGCTGCGGACCGTCGCCGAAGAGGGGACAGCCGGTGAGGCGTACAACGTCGGCGACCGACGGCTGGTAACGCTCGAGGAGATGGTGGAACTGATCGCGGCGGAGCTAGACGCGGACGTCGAGGTCGTCACCGCCGGCGCCCGCGAACTCGCGGCCGGCGACATCGCATCGGAGGACTACCTCATCTATCGGGAGTATCCGCACGTCCTCTCGACGGCGAAACTCGCCGCGCTGGGCTGGGAGTCGACGCCGCTCGAGGCGGCGATGGAACGGGCGGTCGACTCCCACCTCGAGAGCGACCGCGACGGCAGCGAGCACGGGCCGGACCGGAAGGCCGAAGAGCGGGTGCTGGGAATTCTGGATACCTTTTAAACCGCGGCGCTCGGGCGCTCGAGCCCGCGTCGGGCTTGACCGGCTCCGTCACTCAGTTCCGGCGGGCGATGGCGAGTCCGGCGACGGCCGCCACGAGGTTCAACGCCCCGATGAGGACGAACGCCAGCGTATACTCTCCCGTCACGTCGCGAACGTGGCCGGTGATCGCGGGCAGGGAAAGCGCGGCGACGTTCCCGACGGCGACGACGAACGCGACCGCCGTGCCGTCGCGACTCGAGGCCGTGGAGGCGGTCTTGAATATTGCGCCGAACGGCAGCGAGACGGCTGCGAGCGCCACGATCGGGAGGACGACGAGAACGAGTCCGTCGCCGACGAGCAGAACGAACAGGCTGGCCGCGCCGACGGTCGCTGCGCCCGCGATCACCCGGCCGTCCGGGAGATCGGGTCGGAGCACCGCGATACCGCCGCCTAACCGACCGAGCGAGGCGATTCCGAGCGCGACCGCGCTTATCGGTCCGGCGATTCCGAGATCGCCGAAGTACGCCGCCACGAACGTCGAGAGGGTGACGTACGCACCCAGCGTCGCGAAGTTGCAGGCCGCCGCCAGGAGGACGACCGGTGAGCGCAGGATCTCGAGGGCAGAGACCGGTTTCCCGCCGTCGGAGCGCTGCTGTGTCCCCGTGGGCTTCGAATCGGGACGGGTTCGATCGGCACGATTCCGGTCGATCCAGAGCACCAACAGGGCCGGGAGCGCGACGACCGCGCCCGCGGCGTGGACGCCGGCCCAGCCGCTGACCCCGACGAGCGTCGGCGTCACGAGGAAAGCGGCCGCTCCGCCGCCGGTGAACATCCCGCCGTTGAGGCCCTGGTGCCACGTCGCCTGCGCCCCCTCGTAGACTCGAGAGATGTGGGTCGCACACACGGTCACCGCGAGCCCGCCAGCCAGCCCCCAGAGTCCGCGGAGGGCGAGCAGCGTCGAAAACGAGGACGTGAGGTCCATGACCAGCGCGAGCGCGATGTTGGCCGAGACGACCGCGAGGAGGATAGAAACCGTTTCGCGTCCGTCGACGAGTCGACCGCCCAGCGGCTGGACGACCACGAACGCGGCGAGTGCCGCGCTCATCAGCAATCCGACCGCGGTGTAGCCGACGCCGAACCGATCGACGACCGCGCCGGGAACCGACGCGTACGAGAAGAGGACGTAGCCGACGCTGAACGCCGCGAGGTGCGGTCCGTACCTGATTCCGGTGCCCTGAATTGCCATCCGGATCGTCGTTCGCCCGGACGAACAGTGTCCCCAAGTACGTCACTATTCCCGATGGGTCGGTCTTCCTGGACCGGCGTCCGATCGACGAGAACGATTTTATGTGTTCCCTTCCGTGATCAGCAGTATGTTCGAGAAATCGACGTGGATTCGCCTGCCGCGAAACGTCGTCGTCGGCCACGGCGTCATCGATCAGGTGGTCGACGTCATCGACGACCTGCACCTTCAGGGCCGGCCGCTGTTCGTGACCAGTCCGACGCCGCGCGAGGTCGCCGCGGACCCCATCGCTGCTGATTTCGAGGCCGCGGGCATCGATCCCGCGATCGTCACCGTCGAGGAGGCGACGTTCGACGCTGTCGAGGACGTCATCGAGATCGCCGACGCGGAGGAGGTCTCTTACCTCGTCGGCATCGGCGGCGGGAAAGCCATCGACATCGCCAAGATGGCGAGTCACCACCTCGAGATGGGCTTTCTGTCCGTTCCGACGGCGGCCAGCCACGACGGCGTCATCAGCAACCGCGGCTCCGTTCCGGACGGCGACACCCGCCACAGCGTCGCGGCCGAACCGCCGCTCGCGGTCGTCGCCGACACCGAGGTGCTGGCGCAGGCGCCGTGGGAACTCACGACTGCGGGCTGTGCCGACATCATCTCGAACTACACCGCGGTGATGGACTGGCGGCTCGCGAATCGGCTCAAAAACGTCGAGTACTCCGAGTACGCCGCCGCGCTCTCGGAGATGACCGCCGAGATTCTGGTCGACAACGCGGATCTCGTCCGGCCGGGACTCGAGGAGTCGGCCTGGATCGTCAGCAAGGCGCTCATGTCCTCGGGCGTCGCGATGAGCATCGCGGACTCCTCGAGACCCGCAAGCGGTGCCGAACACCTCTTCTCGCACCAACTCGACCGGCTGGCACCGGGCGCGGCGCTCCACGGCCATCAGGTCGGCGTCGGCTCGATCATGACGGCCTACCTGCACGGCGGCGAGAAGGGGATCTGGCGCGATATCCGCGACGCCCTCGACAGCATCGACGCGCCGACGACCGCCGACGAACTCGGCATCGACGACGAAACCGTCCTCGAGTCGCTGACTACCTGCCACGCGATCCGTGATCGCTACACGATTCTTGGCGACGGGATGGACGAGCGGGCGGCCCAGGAGGTCGCGACGGTGACCGGCGTTATCGACTGATCCTAAAATCCGGACCAGCCGGCTACACTTACGTTCTCACACCCAGGCGCGTTCCGTTCCCGTGATCGTGAGGTAGACGGCGGCGAGTCCGCCGACGCCGAGGTGGAGCCAGTAGGTCGTCAGCCGGTAGAGGATCGCTCCCGCAGTGGCGGCGTCGCCGGCGATCCCCGCAGTCGCGACGAGCAAACTCGCGAGCACGACTTCGATACCGCCGGTGCCGCCGGGAAGCGGGACGATCCCGCCGAAGGAGGCAAGTGGCGCACACAGCAGCGCCAGCGCGAGCGGCGCGTCGACGCCGAGGGCGAGCAGGCAGAAGTAGAGGGGCAGTGCGTTGGCGACCCAGCCCGCGACCGCGATACCGGCTGCGGCCGCGAGCGTCCGCCGGGAGGCCTGAATCGTCTCGAGCGTCCCGAAGAAGCCGTCGATCCGTCCCGTGAGGGTTCCGTCGATGTCCGGCACTCGCGGGAGCTTCCCGACGACGGTTTCCACCCGAACGGCGAACTCAAGGGAGGCGGTTCGCGCCAGTCCGCGGTTGAAGACGACGAGGAGTGCACCCGCCGCGAGGAGCCCGCTACCGCCGACGATGGCGACGGTCGTATCGGCTACATCGATCGCCCCGGCGGCGATCGTGAGGGCGAGGAGTCCGACGGTAGCGACGACGAGGCTGGCGACGAGGTTGAACCCCTCCGCGACGGCGACGACCGCGAGGTTGTCCTCGAACTCCGAGTCGGAGTTCGCCGCGAGCAGGTAGGCCGTGATCGGCGTTCCCGTCGAGCGACCCCACGGAAGTGCACTTCGAGCGAAATAGCCCGACAGGAACGCCGTGAGGAACCCGCCACCGCGTGCAGCGCCGTCGATGGGGTGGAGGAGTCGCTTGACGAGCGCGCCTCGCAGGGCCAACATGGCGAGACCGGTGCCGGCAGCCGCGGCGAGCATCGCGGGATGTGCGCCTCGGGCGTGCTCGAGAACGTCCCTCCAGCCGACACCGTAGACGAACAGTGCGACTACGGCGACGGCAATGACGAGTCCGGCCACCGCTCGAAGGCGGCGCATACAGGCCGTACAGTGAGAGGACGGGTTAACGACTCTGAATCGGTAAGGCTGGCCGTTTGTTGAATTGTATACCTGTTGCTTATAGAAATATAACACGCAAGGTGTGTTCCGAGACCGTTTTTGTGGCGCTCTACGGTCGAACGTGGAAAGTTCGCTGTTGAGCGTGGATTCGTTGCTATTAAACGCGAACTCCCGGCGTTCGTCGCCTCTCGATTCGTTTCGGTGCTCGCTGGTTCGGTCGTCTGCCGTGCAGCGACCCAAACAGTTATCGGCGGCATCGTAGCCAGTGTCTTGTGGTAGCAATGTCCAAAGGCATCGCCGAGATACTCGAGAATGCACCGAGCAACTGGGGCAAATGGGGAGACGACGACGAACTGGGCGCATTGAACTATCTGACAGAAGAGGAGGTGCTTCGGGGCGTACAGGCCGTCGAAGCCGGGAAGACGTTTACCCTCGGCGTCCCGATCGGCCGTCCCGATGGCGACCCGGTCTGGCCGGGACGGTCGGCGGCGGACCATTACATGGAGGTCGACAAGGGTCACTTCGACTCCGGAAAGTTCGATTTGGAGGGCGCCGCGGGGCTTGAGTACGCCGACGACGTCATCTACATGTTCCTCCAGGGGTCGACCCAGTTCGACGCGCTCGGTCACGTCTGGTACGACGACCAGTTGTACAACGGCTTCGACGCGAAAACGACCATGGGCGGGCTCGAGAAGTGCAGTATCGAGCCGATGGCCGACAACGGTGTGGTCGGTCGCGGCGTCCTGCTCGATATCGCCCGCCACCGGGACAAAGACTGGCTCGTCAAGGGCGAGCGGATCGAACTCGACGACTTGCTCGACTGCGCCGACGAGCAGGGCGTGGAACTGCAGAAACGCGACATTCCGATCATCCGTACGGGCTGGATCGAACTCTACTACGAGGAGGGCGAGGAGGCGTTCTACGGCGACGAGTTCGACGAGCCGGGGATCACGTACTCCGAGGAGCTCGTCGAATGGTTCCACGAAATGGAGGTCCCCGCTTTCGGCACGGATACCATCGCTAACGAGCAGACGGTCTCCGACGAGACAGAGACGCTCCTTCCGCTCCACGGTGCGCTCCTGCGCGACCAGGGCGTGACGTTCAACGAGATCAACCGGCTGGACGAACTCGCCGACGACTGCGCCGAAGACGGGAAGTACGACTTCCTCTACGTCGGCGCGCCGCTGAAGATCGTCCACGGTAGCGGCTCGCCAGTCAATCCCATCGCGATCAAGTGATCCAAAGCAATGACCGAGACACCACGACTCGATGCGTACCACTTCGACGAGGCGACTTGGGAGGACTACGACCATTTGCGCGAGGAATTCGAGTGGGAGGTACCGGACCGGTTCAACATGGCCGCGTACGTCTGCGATCGGTGGGCGACGACGGACCCCGTGGACGGCGGCGAGCGCGGCGACGAACGCGTGGCGCTCTACACCGAAACGGCGGCCGGCGACCGTGAACAGTACACCTACGAAGAGTTCCACGAGGTGACGAACCGACTGGCGAACTGCCTCGCCCACGCCGGCATCGAGCGCGGCGACCGAATCGGCGTCAACGCACCGCAGACGGCCGAGACGGTGTTCACCCACGTCGCCGCCTGGAAGCTCGGCGCCGTCTCGATCCCGCTGTCGACCCTGTTCGGTCCCGACGCGATTTCGTATCGCCTCGACGACAGCGAGTCGCGCCTCTGCGTCGTCGACGAGTCCAACGTCGACGCGGTTCGCGAAGCCGCCGGTGAGGTCCCCTCGCTCGAGCGGATTTTGACGCTCGGTGATACCGACGTCCACGGCGAACTCGAACGCGGCTTCTGGGATGCGATCGAGGGCTGCTCGACCGAGTTCGAAACCGTCGACACCGAGGCCGAAGACGACGCGATCATCATGTACACGAGCGGGACGACGGGCGAACCGAAGGGCGTTCGCCACGCCCACCGGATGCTGCTCGGCCACCTGCCGTTATTTCTGACGACATTTTGTAACCTCGAGTTGGGCGACGACGACGTCTACTACACGCCTGCGGAGTGGGCGTGGATCGCCTCGCTGTTCGACGTCGTCGTGCCGGGACTGTACTACGGGAAGCCCGTCGTCGCCTACGACGGCGGCCAGTTCGATGCCGAGGAAGCGTTCGAGATCCTCGAGCGCTACGACGTGACGAACTTCTTCGCGCCGCCGACGGCGTTACGAATGATGATGCAGACCCCAGACCCGAGCGAGCGGTACGATATCGACTCGGTTCGCGTGATCCCCAGCGGCGGGGAGTCGCTCGGCCAGAGCATCGTCGACTGGGCCGAGGAGACGTTCGACGGCGCGGCGGTCCACGAGGGGTACGGCCAGACGGAAGCGAACCTGCTCGTCGGTGACTGTACGGCCCTCGCCGAGTTCCGGGAGGGGAAGATGGGGCTCGCTGCGCCGGGCCACGACGTCAGGATCGTCGACACCGAAACGGCGGAGCCGACCGTCGAGACGGGTGAGATCGGCGAGATCGCGGTCAGATACGAGGGGAACCCCGTCTGTTTCAAAGAGTACCTCAACAAGCCCGAACGCACCGAGCGGAAGGTCCGGAACGGCTGGCTGCTCACGGAGGACCTCGGAACGGTCGACGAGGACGGCTACTTCACGTTCAAGAGCCGCAAGGACGACGTGATTATCAGCGCGGGCTACCGTATCGGTCCCGAGGAGATCGAGGAGAGCCTGGCCGGCCACGAGGCCGTCGCCGACGCCGCCGTGATCGGGGTCCCGGACGACGAACGTGGTGAGGTACCGAAAGCGTACGTCGTCACCGCGACCGGAACCGATCTCGCGGACGGCGAGGGCGACGACGGAACCGGCTCGGCTTCGCTCGAGAACACCCTACAGGAGCACGTCAGAACCCGACTCGCCCAGTACGAGTACCCTCGAGAGATCGAGTTCGTCGAGGAACTACCGAAGACGGCGACCGGCAAGGTCCGACGGGCTGACCTTCGCGAGGAGGAGGGACTCGAGTAACGGTGGAACCGAACTCCGAGGCGACTGTCGGGACGATTAGACGTGCTCGTCGAGGAACGCCGCGATCGCGGAGTAGGCCTCGATGCGGTTCTCGAGTTTCGAGAAGCCATGACCCTCATCGTCGAAGATCAGCTTGCGGACTGGAACGCCCTGCGCTTTGGCCTTCTCAACGATCTGTTCGGCTTCGCCGACCGGGACGCGGGGATCGTTCTCGCCGTGAAGGACGAACAGCGGGGCCTCGATCTGCTCGATGTTGTTCGTCGGCGAAATTTTCTCGAGGAACTCGCGGTCCTCGGCGAGACTCCCGTACTCGGCCTCGCGGAGTTCGCGACGCCAGTCGCCGGTGTTCTCGAGGAACGTGACGAAGTTGGCGATGCCGACGATGTCGATCCCGGCGGCCCACAGATCGGGGTACTCGGTCAGCGCAGCGAGCACCATGAACCCGCCGTAGGAGCCGCCCTTGGCGACGATTCGGTCGGGGTCGACGGCCGGGTGGTCCTGTAACCACTCCACGCAGGCCTCGATGTCCGCGACCGAGTCCATGCGTTTCTCGACGTCGTCCAGCGCGGCGTAGTCGGCCCCGTAGCCCGCCGAGCCGCGGACGTTGGGTTCGAAGTAGGCGTAGCCGCGATCGGTGAAGTACTGCTTGACGCTCGAGAACGACGGCCGGCGCTGGCTCTCGGGCCCGCCGTGGATGTCGACGATGACGGGGACGTTCTCGCCCTCGTGATTTCCGTCGGCATAGCTGTCGGGCAGCGTAAAGAAGCCGGGCACTTCCAGTCCGTCGAAGCTCTCGACGTGAACCAGTTCGGACTCGTCGAACGTCTCGCGTGGGATGCCCGCCGTCGGCGCGCTCGTCCACTGCTCGGTCTCGCCCGTCTCGAGATCGACCACGAAGACGTTCGTGTTGACCGCATCGCCGGTGGTCGACAGCGCAAAGCACTCGGCGTCGGGATCGAAGCTTACGCCGCCGGAGATCCCGCCCGGAAGGTCGGGTTCGGGGAACGTTTCGAACGCGGTAGGGTCGTCGGCGTCGAACTCGCCGACCGTCAGTTCGGTGTACCCCTCGACGTTCCGGGAGAAGACGAACCGACCCGTTTCGTCGTCCAGCGCGATGCCGCCGACGTTCCAGCCGTCGCCGTCGGTGACGGTCTCGAGGTCGCCAGTTTCGAGGTCGAGGTACGCCAGATAGAGCGTGTCCGCGCTCCCCTCGTCCGTCGAGAGGTAGATTCCCTCGCCGTCCGGTGCCCAGCTTGCACTCTGATAGCGAACGTCGCCTTCGTGGGGTGTGAGGTGCTCGAGCGTAGAATCCTCGTCGTCGAGGTTGAGCACGTAGAGGTCCTGATCGAAGTTGGAGTACGCTTGCGAGACGAGCAGTCGGGAGTCGTCTGGACTCCAGCCCGATAGCGAAAGCCAGCCGTCGCCCTCGTAGACCAGTTCGGCCGCGTCGCCGGTCTCTGTTCGGTCCTGGACGTAGAGGTCGAAGACCGACTCGTCGCGGCGGTTCGAGGCGAACGCGAACCGCTCGCCGTCGTGGCTCCAGCCGCCCCAGCGGTGTTTTGCGTCCGGTTTAGTGGTCAGGTTCTCGATCCGTCCGGTCTCCGCGTCGAGTTTGAAGAGCTGTGCACGTTCGTTGCCGCCCTCGTCCATCCCGAAGATCAGTTCCGGCCGTTCCGGTGACCAGGAGGCGAACGACACCTGTTCGTCGTAGAACGTTCGTTGCTCGGGCCAAGATTGGGCCTCCTCGAGCGTCCAGAGCTGTGCGGTACCGGTCGTGTTCATCAGAAACGAGAGTCGGTCGCCGTCGGGACCGAACGACGTGCCGTACGCGCTTCGGATGTTGAGATAGCGTTCGATTTCGTAGCTGTCCATATTACAGCCTCTCGACTCGGCGCGGTAGTGGTTTTGGTTGCGGAACGGTTGTTTTTCCCGTGAAAGACGGACTACGTTTACACTCTCCTACAACTGAAAATCAGTATGACAGAAATATTATGGTAAGCGTACTGGACTAAACTACTCTTAAAGTGCCTCTCGATTACGATAGCTGAATACAGTATTCGAGATTGTCAGGACGTGTTTGAGATTCGCACATCGTCAGGAACTGTGTCATCATGTGGCACGAGACGGTTTGCTACGCGTAACAAAACATCTCGGGGCGAGTAGTCCCGGGTAATGCAAGATACGGGTGAAGACAGTGGTGACGAACAGGGCGTCGCCTCGAGCGCGGCGGTCCTGGTGACGGTGTTGGTCGTGCTCGTCGCGTTCGGCGTGACCCTTGCCGTCGTCGGCACCGGGCTCTCGCCTGGAGAGATGTCGCCCGCCAACGATAGCGAGATCGAGACGCCCACGAACCTCACTGAGGAGGACAACGAACCGGTCAACCTCGGCGAGGAACTCATCGGTAACGAATCGAACGAGAGCGACGATCCGGATGACTTCGGAGACGAAGGCAACGCTACTGACGAGAACGAGGACGAAAACGGCGAGGACGATGCAGACGATGAAGACGTAACCGAGGACGAAGAGGGAAATGAGAGCGACGGGACAGACGATGACGCGACGGACGACGACGCCGATTCGGTGACCGACGATACCGAGTCGGACGACGCTGCGGATGAGGGCCTGGAGGAAGGGAGCGATACGGACGACACGTCCGACGGTGACGACGATATCGAAGACGCAGATGATGGGACTGCCGGCGGAGACGATGATACCGGAGACGACGACGGCATCGTCGATCGGATCACCGGCTTTTTCAGCGATATGCTCAACTTCGGCGACGATGACTAACTGATCGGCTGGCGAGCACCAGCGTCTCTCGACTCCGTTCGTCCATTCGAGAAGCCCGGCACGACGGTCCTGTTTTCTGCCGCTGAAAGCCGATTTTGGATCCGAGGTGCGGTGGTAATACTCGATATCCTGTTCGGAAACGATAGAAACAGTCTGCCGATTCGGCGGGTGATTACGACACTCCATTGCCCTATCCTGACCCGCATTCGTCGTTTTCGCGGCTCTACAATGACTGAACGGTACTGAACTCGTGATAGTAACGCCCCGAAACCAAAGATTGCCTCCTCATTTATTTCCTATTATTCATAGGGGATTAAACCCTGCGAAAGAACGGCGCTATCGGCTCTGAGCCGCCTGCTGTCTGCTTGTCATAACAAAGGGGTCTTCTCGCGTCTGCTCTCACCGTACCGAAGTTATGAGAGACACGAGTACGAAACAAAACGGACGGATAGCGGGAGCTAAATCGAAACGAGTGTGGGGGGCGGTCTTGCTTGCCTTCCTGGTAGTAATTGGTCTCACGGTCGCGAGCGTTGGCGGCGTCGCCACCTCGCAGGAGACGGCGCACGATTCTCTGTTAATCGAGAGCGAGTGCGTGGACGACGCGGGAACGATCACGGTCACGAACCCGAATGACGCGGCAGCCGAGACGAACGTCATCTGGGAGGGTACGCAGTCTACGATTCAGGTGACTGCCGAAGCCGGATCACAGACTGACGGCACAGCGGATCGAGCGCTCGCAACCGAACTCGATCCCGAGTCGCTGAACGTGACGATCCCGGCCGACGAGACCGTCACGATCAGCGGACTCGAGGACGGCACCTACGAGTTCGCAGCGGTCATCGACGGGAAGGAGCTGACCCTCGACGGGAAGGAGCTGACCCTCGAGTGTGGCGCTGATCACGCAGATAAGACAACGACGACAACGACCGAAGAGGTCGACAAAGCAGTGGCGGAGAAAGATGACAAAGTAGTGGCGGAGAAAGACGACAAGAAGGACGCCGACGAGAAGGACGAAAAGGACGACAAGAAGGACGCTGACGAGAAGGACGAAAAGGACGTCGACGAGAAAGACGACAAGAAGGACGCTGACGAGAAGGACGTCGACGAGAAAGACGACAAGAAGGACGCTGACGAGAAGGACGTCGACGAGAAAGACGACAAGAAGGACGCTGACGAGAAGGACGAAAAGGACGTCGACGAGAAAGACGACAAGAAGGACGCTGACGAGAAGGACGTCGACGAGAAAGACGACAAGAAGGGACGCCGACGAGAAGGACGAAAAGGACGAGAAGGACGACAAGAAGGACGCTGACGAGAAGGACGAGAAAGACGACAAGAAGGACGCCGACGAGAAAGACGACAAGAAAGACGCCGACGAGAAGGACGAGAAGGACGAAAAGGACGACAAGAAGGACGCCGACGAGAAAGACGACAAGAAGGACGCCGACGAGAAAGACGACAAGAAAGACGCCGACGAGAAGGACGAGAAGGACGAAAAGGACGACAAGAAGGACGCTGACGCCGAAGACGATACGGAGAAGAAAGCTGCCCTGTAAGCTCTAACCGGCTAATCACTGACTCTTTAGATCCGATGCTGCACCCGTCGTTTCGGGAGTCAGTTTCCCACCGCAGCGTCGGTCCGAACGCCAACTGGCCGAAAGAAGTGACTTTTTATCCCGGCGCTACGTTCCGCGCCACATGCGCATCGCGTTCGTCTCGATCGACACGGTACACCACCGCGATACCGAGACGAACCAGCGGTTTCAGACAATTCTCGAGGTCCTCCGCGATCACGGCCACGACGTTCACTGCTTCTGTGCCAGGTTTTGGAACGACGAGTCGCCGACGCTCGAGCGAGACGAGATTACGTACCACGCGGTGACGGATGACGTCGACGCACGCCGCTCGTTCTGTCTGCGACTGCCGTTCGATCTGGCGGCCGCGGGGGCCGACGTCGTTCACGCGAACGCCCAGCCCGCGACGGCGGTGCTCGCGGCCGGGTGGGGCGCGACGCTCGCTCGTGCGCCGCTGCTCGTCGAGTGGTACGGGGACGGCGGCGTCGCCGACGATCGGTGGACGCGACGAGCGACGAAACGCGGTGCCCGGCTCGTCACTCCGTCGGAACTCGTCGCCACGTGGGTCCGCGAGCGCGGAGCCGACGGCGACGACGTCGAGACCGTGCCGAACCCGATCGATATCGACCGAATCCAGTCGGTGACACCGGGGGACCGAGTCGACGTGGTCTACGCCCGCCGACTCGACGAGGGGGCGAATCTCGAGAGTTTACTGCTCGGACTGGCGGAACTTCGCGGCCGAGACTGGTCCACGACCGTCGTCGGTGACGGCCCGGAACGGGCGGCCTACGAACGCCTCGCGAGCGATCTCCGGATCGAGGACCGAATCACGTTCGTCGGCGACCTGTCGCTCGAGGAGCGCATCGCGGTCTACCGCGGCGCGCACGTCTTTGCCCAGACGGCCGAACATTGTGTGTTCCCGACGGAGATGTGCTGGGCGCTGGCGTCGGGCTGTGTCGGCATCGTCGAGTACCACGCCGACTCGAGCGCCCACGAACTCGTCGAGGGCTGGGACCGAGGCTTCCGGACGACGAGCGAGGAGGAACTGGCCGACGCGATACTCGAGGCCGGAAATCTGGAGTACCGCGAGTTCGACGACCGGTTCGCCGACTACGACGAGTCGGTGGTCGCCGATCGATATCTCGAGCAGTACCGGACGCTGCAGGACGAGCACGGACTGTTGTAGACCGATGTTTCGAGGACGACTGGGCAGCGGACCGTTCGTACAGAGATACCTATATGTTCGTTCGCGAGCAGAACCGGATATGGACGACGACTGTGAGTTTTGCCGAATCGCCGCCGGTGACCAATCGGTGCACGTACTCTACGAGGATGACCGAACGATCGCGTTTCTCGACGCCAACCCGGCGGTCCGGGGCCACAGTCTCGTCATACCCCGCGTCCACGAGCCGGAGTTGTTGGCGCTCGAGGACGGAACGTCGACGGCTATCTTCGAATCGGTTCGGACAGTCGCGGCCGCGTTAGAAGCGGCACTCGATCCCGACGGCTTCAGCGTCTTCCACACCAGCGGTCCGCTGGTTGGGACCGTCGATCACGCACACGTCCACCTCCTGCCGCGGACCGCAGACGACGACGTCTCGCTCTCGCTACCGCGGGACCGGCTCGAGTCCGACGATGCGTCGGAGCTGGCGACTCGCGTGCAAGAATTACTCTAACTGCGACGTCGATCGTTGGTGGAGTGTCGTTTCTGGGGAGGAGTGACAGCGGTCGACCAATTACAGATCGAACTTCGATGCCGCGGTCCCCATGTCTTTGTCGCCGCGCCCGGAGAGATTCACGAGGATGGTGTCGTGGTCGCCCTTTTCGGCGAGTTGGATCGCCCGTGCAATGGCGTGGCTGGACTCGAGGGCCGGAATGATCCCCTCCGTTTCGCTCAACTCGCGGAACGCGGCGAGCGCTTCCTCGTCCGTAATACCGGTGTACTCACAGCGGCCCACAGCGCGGAACATGGCGTGTTCGGGGCCGACACCGGGGTAGTCAAGCCCGGCGGAGACGGAGTGCACCTCGACGTTGTCGTCGATCACTCGAGTACGCATCCCGTGGATGACGTCGTCTCGTCCCTGCGCGAGCGGGGCCGCGTGTCGACTCGAGTCGCTCCCCTCGCCGCCGCCTTCGGCACCGTAGAACTCGACCGGATCGTCCCGGAAGGCGTGGAAGAGCCCGATGGCGTTCGAGCCGCCGCCGACGCAGGCGACCGCGGCGTCGGGCAGGTCGCCCGTTCGGTCCTGAAACTGCTCGCGGGCCTCGCGGCCGATGACGCTCTGGAAGTCCCGGACCATCCGCGGGAACGGGTCGGGCCCGACGACGCTGCCCACGAGATAGTGCGTGTCGTCGACGTTCTGCGCGAAGTCCTCGAGCGCCGCGTCGACGGCGTCTGCCAGTCCTTCGTCCCCGCGGGTCACCTCGTTGACCTCGGCGCCCATCAGCCGCATCCGGAAGACGTTCATCTCCTGGCGGGCGACGTCTTTCGAGCCCATGTAGATCTCCGTCTCGAGGCCGAGCAGGGCTCCCACCATCGCTGTCGCGGTTCCGTGCTGGCCAGCGCCCGTCTCGGCGATGAGTCGATCCCGGCCGGCGTGTTTG
The DNA here is from genome assembly GCF_000383975.1 of Natronorubrum tibetense GA33. Taxonomy (NCBI): domain Archaea; kingdom Methanobacteriati; phylum Methanobacteriota; class Halobacteria; order Halobacteriales; family Natrialbaceae; genus Natronorubrum; species Natronorubrum tibetense. The sequence continues at coordinate 2,509,366 of NZ_KB913017.1, forward strand.
GCGAGCAGCGCCTGCCCGAGACAGTTGTTGATCTTGTGTGCGCCGCCGTGAAGCAGATCCTCGCGCTTGAGGTAGATTTCAGCACCGTAGCGCTCGCTCAGATTCGCCGCGTGGTACAGCGGGGTCGGCCGGCCGGCGAACGTCTCGAGTACGTCGTCCAGTTCCGCCTGAAATGCGTCGCTTTCGGCGACGTCGTCGTGGGCCGCCGCGAGTTGTTCGAGCGGTTCCAGCAGCGGTTCCGGGACGTGTCGCCCGCCGTAGCCCTCGAATGCGCCGTCAGACATACGTCGAGAGTGGAACGCCGGTGACAAATACGTTCTGTACGATCGGGGCGACAATCGGCGTCTCCTGCCAGCTTCAGCCTTATCCGACCGTTCGTGGTAGGGGGCGACCTGCATTAGCCATGTCTCCAGCGAGTCCCGACGCGAGTCGACGAGTGAGCGAGGTGACGGCAACGTGAGAGTCTCGAGTCTCCTCGCGGGCGAGCGTTCAACGCCGCCCGCGCTGCCGAACTTCGATTCGACGACGGTGTTCGTCCGGGCCGCGGCCAGATACCTTCGGGGCGAGGAATTCCCGGGTCTCGGGATGATTCACCCCAAACTGACGCCGGTCGCGGCGCAGTTGAACCACCTGCCCCGGAAAGCGCGAACCGGAATCTACACCCGGGGCGGCGCGAACGAGGGCGTCTCGCCCGACGACCTCGGCGACGTCGACGTCGAGACGTTTCGGGAGTGGGTCGTCGACCAGTACCCCGAGAAGGGCTACCCCGCAGTCGTCGTCGGCTCGAGCAACGGCGCGGCGGTCTATCTGGCGGCCATGCTCGGCGTCCCGTACCTGCCCCAGACGTTCCTCGTCCCGGTTCGTCGGGACATGGACCCCGACGCGATCCGCGAGGACATTCACTGGGGGATCGAACACGCCAAGCCGTTCCTCGAGGCGAACCCCGACGTCTCCGTCCACCAGATGCACGATCCGAATCAGGATCGGCTGATGGTCCAGAAGCTGGCCTACTTCCGGACGAAATCCCGCACGTTGGGCGACGCCTACGAGGCGTTCATCGACACCGTGCTCTCGTCGGACGGGACGATCATCTCGCTCGAGTGCGAGTACGACTGGCCGAAGATCGAACTGGGCGACCGTCACAGCTTTCAGGTCGGCGGTCTCGGCGGCCTCGAGCCGGAGGAGTACTACGAGGGCAGCGAGAAAGTCGCTGGCTTCCTCGCACGACAGGACGCCGGGATCCGCGAGTGGGACGTTCCCGAGACCGACGGTCGACTGCCCGAAGCTGAGTGGGGGTTCGATACGGCACTCCGGGACGACCTCGAGCGAATCGCGGTCGAGCAGGGGTACGACCTGCGTCGGCTCTCGTTCGACGACCCGCGGGATCTGAGCCCGTTCGTCGCGGACTGGTACCGGGAGCGCTACGCCGAGCGGGACCGGCCGGTCGAACGCCTGTTGGTCCAGTCGTTCGCGTTAGTCGAGCCGTGGTGGACCATCCGAACCGGCTCGGTTCCCTACTGGGCCGCGTTCAACACCGAGTCCGACGCGGACTTTCTGGAGGAGTACCTCCACAACACCGACCCCTACGAGGAGGTCCGGGCGACGCTGTTCGGCCACGGTGTCGAGTCGGCCGGACTGGCCTCGACGGATCGTTGGTTGGAGGTCCTCTCGAACGCGCGGACCGACTACGGGTTCGTCGGCGTCGATACCGACGAGTTTCCCTACGACATCGAGACGCACGTTCGCTACCATCGGGATCTGCCCGAGGAGATCGAGGACAGACACCCACACTTGCCGCCGCTGTCGTTCGATCGTTTCGACTCGATCACGAGCGATATCGTCGACGAGTACGCGATCGAGTGGGACGAGAAATCGGAGTTCTGAGAAGCGGGCGCGCTATCGGTCGGCCGTCGCGGATTCCGTCGTCGACACACCGCCGGATTCGGTGTACTCGACGGCGGTGTGACCCTTGACAAACTCCCGTGTTCGTTCGTGTTGTGGGTTCTCGAAGAACGATCGGGTGTCGTTCGCCTCGACGAGTTCGCCGAGATAGAGGAAGACGACCTCGTCGGCGAGCCGTTTGGCCTGATCCATACTGTGAGTGACCATGATGATCGTGTACTCCTCCTTGAGCGACTCGAGTGTTTCCTCGACCGACTCGGCCGAGATGGGGTCGAGCGCGGAGGTGACCTCGTCACAGAGGAGGACGTCCGGCTCGACGGCCAGGGACCGAGCGAGACAGAGGCGCTGAATTTGGCCGGTCGATAACTCCGCCCCGGGGGTATCGAGTCGGTCCTTGACCTCCTCCCAGAGGTTCACTTTCCGCAAGTAGGTCTCGACGAGGTCGTCGAGTTCCTCCTTGGAGTCGTACTCGCCGTGGATCTTCACCCCGTAGGCGACGTTCTCGTAGATCGACAGCGGCAACGCCGTCGGCGTCTGTGGCACGTAGCCGATCTGTTTGCGGATCTCTGGCACCGGATCGTCGGTGTTGTAGACCGACTGCTCACCCAGATGTACGTCACCGGAGACCTCGGCGTGGGGCTGGATCTCGTGAAGCCGGTTCAGCGACTTCAACAGTGTCGATTTCCCACAGCCCGAGGGGCCGATGATGGCCGTCAGCTGGTTCATCGGGAACTCGAGGGAGACGCCCTTTAGCGCGTCTACTTCGCGATCTCCGACGTACGTTACGGCGAGGTTCTCCGTGGTGAGTGCAGCGTTCGTGGTCATGAGTGGCGACCTCCTGGGGCGTACCGTGCGTATCGCCCGGCGAGCAGTTTCGAGACGATGATCAGGCTCAATACGGCGACGATGAGGACGAACGACGCCGCGTAGGCATGCGACCGAACTTCGGCGTTGAACGACATCGCCTGATCGAAGATGAGAACCGGCAGCGTCGTCGCCCCCTGGAATGGGCCGCCCGGCATGTTCGTACTTCGACCGGCGGTGAACAGCACCGTCGCGGCGTCGCCGATGCCACGAGCGAAGCCCATGATGATTCCGGCGATGACGCCCGGCAGTGCCGCGCGGACGGTCATAACTGCGGTCTCGAATCGCGTCGCGCCGAGTCCGTACGTCGTTTCCCGGACGGCGTCCGGTGCGGATCGCAACGCCTCGTCGGTGTACCGAGTCATGATCGGGTACTGGAAGATCGCGATGGCGACGATCCCGAAGAACAGGCTCGTTCGGGCGCCGATCGCGATGATCACCGTCAGGACGAACACCCCGTAGACGATCGGTGGCGTCCCCCAGAGCACGTTCAGGAACATGTTCACCGCGTCCGAAAAGCGCTCGCTCGAGTAGTCGCTTTGGAGATACATCGCCGTCGAGACGGCGAGTACGGCCGAGACGACGGTCGCCGGGCCGACGATGAAGATGCTCCCGAGGACCGCATGGAGGAATCCGCCGTCACCCTCGAGCATGTATCGAGAGCCCGGCGGCGTGATCGCGATCGCCGGATCCGTGAGGAAGACGCGGCCGCCCCTGAAGATCGTCACGGCGACAACCAGTATCATCACGGCGACGACGAGCGCGGCGGCTCCGCGGGCGAGCGCACTGAAGAGCCGCTGCTCGGTGTAACGGTCCATTAGAACTGCCACCTCTGTTGGAGTCGTTGCCGGAGGAGCATTGCGCCAAAATTGAACAGCCAGACGACGATAACCAGCATGAGACCGACGAAGATCAGTGCCGACTGGGTGAGCGGCAGCGACATCAGTTCACCGAAGTCGTTGACGATCAGCGTCGGGAGCGTTTGTCCCGTCGCGAACGGCGAACTCGGCAAGTGGGTCTGCCCGCCGATGAGCATCGCCGGAACGATGGTCGCACCGAAGACGCGACCGAAACCCAACAGAACGGCCGAGAAGATACCGGGACCGGCGGCCCGCAGCAGGACGATTCTGATCGTCTCCCACTGCGTCGCGCCGACGCCGAGCGAGGACTCCCGGAGTTCGTCCGGCAGCGCCTCGAGTGACTCGACCGATAACGAGATCATAAACGGCGTGACGACGATCGCCATCACGAGACTGACGGTGAAGATGCCGAGCCCGGTCGCACTCGAGCCGACGGCCGGTGCGAGGTAGTCGCCGACGAAGGGGACGACCACGATCAGTGCGACCAGTCCGAAGATGACGCTGGGGATCGCTGCGAGGACGTCGATGAACGACGAGACGAGCGTCTTCGCCCGTCCCTCGGCGTATTCGGCGATGTAGATCGCTGCGAGGATCGCGATCGGCGTTCCCATGGCCATCGTGAGAATAGTCACGTATATCGTGCCGACGATCGCCGGCAGGAAGCCGAACTCGTTCTGTGCGGGGTCCCAGTTCGACGACGTCAGCATCTGGACCAGCGAGTACTCCGAGAGCAACGGCAGCGACTGGTAGAGCAGCGTCAGGACGATCAGGACGAACAGCCCGATAGCAAAGTATCCCGCACCCCGGAGCCAGTGGCTACTCAGCCGCTCCGTGAGCAGTCGCCGACCGAGGCGACCGTCGCTGCGTGATTCCGTCGTCTCCGCCATCGGTTAGCTTACGGCCCCTCGGCCAGGTTGTCCTGTGCCTCTTCGAGCCTGTCGTCCTCGAGCGGGACGTAGCCGTTGTCTCGAACGAACTCCTGTCCGTCCGAGAGGACCCACTCGACGAACTCGCGGGCGTCCTCGTCGAAGTCGCCGTTCGACGCGAGGAACATCTCACGGGCCGGTGGTGCGGGATACTGTCCCGCTTCGACGGCGGCGAGGAACTCGTCGCGGGTCTCGTAGAAGTCCTCCTCCTCGGAGAGTTCTCCGTCGCCGTCGCGGTCCAGCGGGATCGGACGAACGTCGCCCTCGAGTTCGCCGCTCTCGAGGTCGTAGACGTAGTTGATATTGTTCAGCGAGATCGCGTTCTCGTTGCCAGCGATGGCCTCGGCGACCTGCTGGTCGCCGTTGTGGTTTCCGTCCGAGAGGTTCTCGAGTTCGTTTTCGCTGTAGGCGTCGTCTTCGCCGCCGAGGAAATCGCCCCACTGTTTGTACGCGGCTGACGCATCGGAGCGACCGTAAACGGTGATCTCTTCATCGACATCGGCGTCGACGACCTCGCCCCAGGTATCCACTTCCTTGGTGAAGATGGCCTCCATATCCGCTCGGCTGAGCCCGTTCTCCTGCAGTTCGTCGATGACCGGGTTGTCGGCATTGACCGTTCCGACGACGGTGTCGATGAGCATCGGGACGGCGAACAGTCCTTGATCGACCTCTTCGCCTTCGGGTTCGCGCCCCATCATCGCAATGTCGACCTGGTTGTTGAAAACGTCCGAGACGCCGACACCGGTCCCCCCGCCGGAGATATCGAACGATGTGTCGGTTTCGTCTCCGTAGATGTCCGCCCATACTTCGACCATCGGTAGCGGCCCGACTCCGCCGGAGATACGGACGGTGTCGCCCCCATCGAGAAACGACGTACAGCCGGCGAGCGACGCTGCCGAGCCTGCTCCTGCAAGTTGCAATACAGAACGACGTGAATAGGTTCGTTCCACAGTTATCCGGGATTGCCGCTAGGGGCTTGTATGCCCTCGTTAGTCAGCAATTCTTCGGATTATCCCCCGAAGCCGGCAAAGCTCTCGATGTCGTGCGTGTGTAACTCACACAACCGAAATTACCACTCTTTTCAAACAGTAACCCGGGGATACAGACGCGTTATTCGCCGAATGACGGGGGCTCGCGAAGGGGACTAATCAATGCGCGAATGACTTCTCGAGGAGGTGATCGGCGAACGGCGTCCGGGAGGGTCGGCGAATCGTCGCTTTCGCCACCGTCGGCCCGATACGCCGACGTGGAAGATATTGCCGACACCTTCGACACAGTTGAACCGGTTCCGAAGTCACAGGCTATCGATCACCGATCGTCGCCCGAGACGAGAATTCGTCCCGCACACGATGCCGGTTTGCCACCTCGTCGTCTTGAACAGACGCCGATCGCCCCCTAAAATAGTACCAGTAACACCGCAAGCGAGAGGGAACTGGTGGCGATCAGCGCCAGTAGAACGACGAGAGCGGGAGTCATACCGGTGTTCCGGAGATCTGCGAGTCGAATTTCGGTCCCGAGGCCGACGAACGCGAGCATGAACAGCCAGTGGTAGGCGTTCTCGATCGAGGCCTGCTGTGCCGACGAGAGAACGCCCACACTCGCGACGAACGCCAGCGCGAGAAAGCCGAGGACGAACTTCGGAAACTCGTCCCAGAGCGTTCGGGCGGAGGGGCGGCCGCTTCCCTGGCTCCGAGCGTAATAACTCGCGTACACGAGCACGACAACGCCGATCAACGCGTTTCGGGAGAGCTTCGTTACCGTTGCCCACTGTCCAGCCAGGTCCGAATGGGCGAAACCGACGGCGACGACCGGGCCCGTCGAGAACATGCTGATGCCGGCCCAGATCCCGAACACCGTTCCGGACAGCCCCAACAGATCGCCAAGGAACGGATAGACGACGATCGTGATCGCGTCGAACAGCAACACCGTCCCCGCCGCGTACGCGATCTGTTCCTCTCGAGCGCGGATCGCTCCGGCGACCCCGACGACCGCCGAGACGCCGCAGATGCTCGCTCCGGCCGCGAGCAGCGAACCTAATCGGTCGGGTAACCCGAAGACGTTCCGCGCGAGCAGTTCGACGGCGACGAGGGAACCCCCGACCGCGGCGAGTAGCAAGACGAGGACGGGTGCGCCGACCTCGAGGACGGTTTCGACCGAGATCGACGCCCCCATGAGAACGATGCCGGCACCGAGCCACAGGTTGTGCGTCGCGATCCCTGCCTCGAGTCGCGCGGGAATACCGACGGCGTTTGCCGCGAGAACACCGAGCGCGATCGCGAAGAGCAGGTGGTTGACGCCCAGCGCCGTCGCGAGCGTTCGCGCCACCAGCGCGCCCAGACAGAGCGCGAACAGTCCCGGAAGGAGTCGTCGAACGGCCATCTCGTCACCAGGGGATCTGTAGCTCGAGCGCACCGATCAGCGCGACGATCACGCCACCGACGACGACACTCTTCCAGTCGCGCTCGAGCGCCGACCAGCGCGCTGTCAGCGAGTCGACGAACGACCGATAGTCATCGCTCGACATGTATTCGACCTGCACGGGCCGTCGCAGTTAACCGTTGTCTATCTCGTCGAAGATAGGAGCAAGCGTTTCTTCTTTCTGTGACGTGGCTCCCCGGATATTAATGAGGGATGCTGACAGGCACCAAGCATCGCGGCGATCTACAGACCCAGGGGGTGGGTTCCGGCTCGAGGCTGTTCGATCCAACGCTGCAGCCGATAGTGAACGGAATGGCGATGTCTCAGTTCGTTCGCCGGTGGTACTCCGTCCACAGCGCCGCGGCCACGGTGAAATCCTCGGCGCTCGCGTAGCCGCGCTTGACGTAGGGCTTGCCCTCGAGCGTACAGACCTCCAAAAAGTTCCCGTAGGGCTCGAGCAGCGCCTCGACGCGCTCGATCTCCTGCCGAGCGCGGTCGTCGTAGCCGTACCGTCGGAGCCCGACGGCGTACATGAGGCTGTTCCAGGGCCAGACGTGATAGTGGTAGTCCCGGTGGAGGACGAAGAAGGGGTGGACCGCCGCGTGCGAGAACGGTTCGGCGCGCATCGCCAGCCCGCGCGGCGTCTCGAGACGCTCGAGCGAGGAGACGATCGCGGCCGCGCGGTCGTCGTCGACGACGCCGAGATAGAGCGGGACGACGTTGGCGTCGCAGGCGAGGACCGACTGACCGCCGCTACGGTTATTGCCGTCGCCGGAACGGCGACCCGCGCCGCGACGTTCGTCGAAGTAGCGGCCGTTCCAGAGCTGCGAGTACAGCGCCGCTCGAATAGTCGACGACTCGCCCGTAAACGTCGTCTCGACGGATCGCTCCTCGAGTCGTTCGACTGCGGCGAGCAACATCGCGGTGTTGTACGCCTCCCGGGGGCCGGCGACCGAATCCCACCAGGAGCTTCCTGACCCGATGACGAGTCCATCGGTGACGAACCGCTCGCGGTGGACGGCCGCGAGGTCGGCGACGGCGTCGGCGTGCTCGCGAAGGCAGCCACACTCCGCGAGCAGTAAGACGAGCGCGGGGAACGTGTCGACGCCCTCCGCCGGCGACGCCGCGTGGAACCGATCGTGAAAGTCGGTGTAAAATACCGAGCTGTCGGAGAGCTGGTCGACGAGCCACCGTCCGGTTTCGGCGACGGCCTCCTCGTATCCCGCCGCGGAGAGCCCGCGAACGCCGAACGCAAGGTCTCGCGGCCAGACGCCGCGGAAGTGGCCGCCCGCTTCGAACCCCCGTTCGGCCCGGTCTGCGAGGATCGTCTCGGCCGCGCGCTCGAGCGAGCCGTAATCTCGAAACCCGTATCGGCGTTTCTCGACGTAGTGGGCGAGCCGTCGCTGGAGCTCTCGAGCGTAGTAGCGGCCGGTCCGAACGGTCTCCATGATCCGTCCAAGGGCATGCGTTCGGAAGTGCCACCCGGCTGCACAGGATGGCGGTCCGCGACTCGAGCACCCGTCGCGGGCGGTGCGGTCACCGCGAGTACCGACGAAATCTGCGTCTACTGGTCGTCTGCACGCATCGGCAAGCCGTCCCCGTAACCGAATCCCCTATCAACACGGCGAGCAATACCTCGGGGTATGACAAAGCGGTACGTCTCGCTTCCCGACGAGGCGGAAGCGGGAATGCGGGAGTTCATCGACGAGGTCGATCGACGGCTGTCGAGCGACGAGGACACGTGCGCCGTCGTCGAGGACGTCCTGATCGATCTCTCGGGGGATCGCGAGGCCTACGAACGCTGGCAGGCCGGCGAGTCGATGTCGGCCGCTGAGCGCGTTCGACTGCAGAGCTACGATCCCTGTAACACCACCCTCGAGAGCGAGTACTACGCGGAGAAGGACGAAGAACGGTTCCGTCGATCGAAACATCTCCAATGGCTCTGGCGACAGTTCGACAGCCTGCCGATCGCGGACAACGTCGAGTTTGCGCTGCGGTTCCGTCGGATGCTCGCGAACCACCTCTTCGAGGAGTGTGGGGACGACTGCCGGTTCTTCAAGGGAATCACGTTCACCTACGGCCACAACATTACGATCGGGGACAACACGGTCATTCACGACGAGGTCCACCTCGACGACCGCGGGAAACTCACCATCGGCGACCGCGTCTCGGTTTCGGACGGCGTCCACGTCTACAGCCACGATCACGACGTCGTCGACCAGACCGCGGTTCGCAACTACCACACGGTTGTCGAGGACGACGTCCGGCTCACCTACGACGCGATGATCCGTGCGGGCTGTAAAGTCGGCGAGAACGCCATCGTCGGCGCGCGCGCCATCGTCCAGCACGACGTTCCCGCCCATCACATCGCCATCGGCATGCCGGCCAAGAGCGTCAAGATCAAACCCGGTTGGGCGGACGCCGCGATCCCCATCGAGGACGCCGGCGTCAACCGTCAGGAGCAGCGACGCATCGAGTACGACCTCCCCGACGATCTCGAGGTCTTCGACGAGTTTGGTCGCGATCTGTAGCGAGGAAGTCGCTTCCGACCTCGACCTCGTTTTCCCCGCCACTGTCGTTGCACACCCACCAGCAGACAGTATATTCGTCCCGACACGACTCTCTCCTTGCGGTGATGCAGGGAATATCCAAGTGCCTTGAGAACTAATACCACGGTGATGGAGCTCTGGGGCTGGCTCATCGGCTACGTGGTGCTGTTCACCCTCTTACACCTGCTACTGTACTACGTGTATGCGAAAGGGGAGGACAGCGAGAACGCCGGCGCGCCCAGCGAGGGCACCGGATCGCCGTCGTTCGCGGATCCCGACCGCGCGAGCCCTCACAGCTCGCCCGGTCCCGACCGCTACCCCAACGCAGCGGACGACGTCGACGACCCCGAGGAGTTCGAGGAGAGACAGGACCTCGAGTTCGACGGCGAGACGATTCAGTGTCCACACTGCGGCGCGCGCAACGAGGCCGATCAGACGTTCACTTACTGCTGGAACTGCATCTCGACGCTTCGGCGGTGAGTCGTCGCTCGAGTTCGGGAACCCGCGGGTCCCCTCGGCGATAACCGACCGACGAATGGTCGTAAATAGTAATAGTCAGCAAAACAGATTCGAATACCGAGGGGATCTCTCCACGTTCGGCCGGTAATGAACGGTTACGCTTTTGGTCTCCGAAGGGTGAGAGTGACACGACGACGAACAGGTATGTACAGACAGAACTCCCCGCACGTCTCGCAGTCCCGCTCTCCACCGGTGTATCGCGCGATGCACGACCCGTCCGGTCCGGCGACGATCAGCACGACAGTCGTTCACGCGCTTTCCGACTGCCTGGGTGTCGATGTCACCGACAGCCGACTCTCGCTCTACGACAGCGTCGATCCCGACGCGCTCGATGCCCTCTTTCGGCCGCGCCACGACGGCCGCCCGCGACACGGCGGCACGCTCTCGTTTACCGTCCGCGACCACGCCGTCACGGTCGACAGCGACGGCGAAATTCTGATCGAACCGCCCGTACGACGGTAGCGGTCGGCGGTTCGAGTTCTCATACTCTTACGTAGAACCAATCTCGACGACCCCCACGGAGCCGCGGCCGCGATCAGTTCTCGAGTTCGTCCGCCAGTCGGGCGAGATGATCTACGCCGACGACGGCGACGACGTCGCCCTCGGTGGTCGCTTGGAGGTCCTCGAGGCGGTCGACCATACACCGCTCGCGGGTCTCGTCGCGGTAGGCGAGCGCGCTGTCGTCGGTTTGGACGCTGCTGAGCAGCGCCTGCACGCCGGCGACATGCGAGCGCTCGTGGTCGGCCTGTCGCTCCGGCGAGTCGTCGTGATCGCAGTCGTACTCGATCGGATCGTCGCAGGTGATCGTCATCGACGTCGCGTGGGTCAGTGTCGCGGCGACCCGGCAGGTTAGCGCCTCTCGCGTCGCGCCGCCGAGACTCGAGATGACGCGTTTGGCCGTCGACGTCGAGACGCGGTCGGCGACCAGGCGCGTTACGAGCCGGCGCAGGAACGACCAGTTCGGGGCGTCGATGCCGACGATGTCGGCGTCCGGCGCGGCGCGGATCGCCGCGCTCATTTCGCCGCCGAACCGCGGCGGCGCTTCGTCCGAGCCGTCGCGAGCGTAGGCCCGGTAGAGGGGAAGGGCGGCCGTCGGCAACTCGAGAGCGAGTGTGTCGGGCGCGACGGACTCGAGGACGCGCTCGACGCGAGCGATGCTTGCGGGGTGGTCGTGGACGACGCCGAGGAGGAGATAGTCACCCGACGGTCCGGTCACCCGCCGACAGAACTGGGGGGTGATCCGGGGGTCGTCGAACGACGCGGCGACGGAGGGAGATTCGTCCATTGATCGACTGGTAATACGTGACTACCGGCATAACCCTTCTGTTGTCGTCGACTACAGGCTGGCGTCAGACGCGCGTTCTCGGCAGTAAGGAGGACATACTCCTACGATCGTGGCGTGTTCCGGCGTAACTGTCGGATGGGAGACGGGAACGGTTTTGCCGCTTTATTGTTCGTGCATCCTTGCGACTGATATCCGGTTCGGCCACCGGCCTGCCGATCGTCGGCGGACTGCACTCGACTGCACGACGCCCGATCGGTTCGGCGCGTGGGCGGACCGCTGGCTAACCAATGACCAAGGAGACGCTCACCAAAACCGACGAGGGAAAACGGGTCCTGAACGCCGACGGGACCGAAATCGGCCGACTCGTGGACGTCCACGATAATCGCGGCTACGTCGAACCGGATCCGGGCATCGCGGTGACGATCAAGGCGAAACTCGGCTGGGCGACGAAGAGCGAGGACGCCCACCCGCTTGATGAGGGTAGTATCGAATCGATCACCGACGATGCGGTCTATCTTCGGGGCACGCTCACCCGCTGAGCGAGCGCCGTCTCCTCGCGAATCGGCTCGAGGATCGATCGCGGAGAACGAGTCGATAGTCAGGTTACGGAGAACGAGTCGACGACCAAGTCACGGAGTCACAGATCAGGAGGCTGATCGAGCTTTACACGCCGGTACTGTACCGCAGGATGCCGGCAAAGCCGCCGAAGGCGTTGTAGAGCTGTTCGCCCTTCTCGAAGTCCGTCGAAATGAACTTGGTTTCGGTACCGCGCTGTTCGGCAATCTCGATGAGGTGGTCGATGGCGTCCTCGCGGTCCTCCTCGGTCGCCTCGACGTCGGAGCCACAGTCGGTACAGGTGTGCGAGGGCGTATTCTTCCGGCGATCGACCACTTCGCGGTCGGTGTTGTCACACTCGCCGCAGTCGTAGGTGATGACGTCCTTCCGGAGGTCCTCGCTGATCAGAAGCCGATCGACCGCCCCCATCACGAGGTTTCGCCGAGTCTGCTCGAAGCCGTAGGTCGCGAGGTCGCCCGCGTTGAGTTGCTTGAAGAACTCCTCCATCTGCTTTTTGTCCTTCATCACCTCGGCGTCGGCCAGCGCCTCCTCGGCGTTGTCGACCAGATCCTTCAGGCCGGACTCGTCGGTGTAAGCGACGTCGAATTTACCGATCACGCTGTCCTGAATCTCGTGGTGGAGATAGTCGCCGTCGAGGAACTCGTCTTTCGTGGGTGAGGGACCGCCGACGAGGATGCCATCGATCTCGTGGCGTTTGGCGACGAACAGGTCGTTCGCCATGCCGGCCACCTCCTGATAGAAGTTGTCGATGGCCTCGAGTCGCAGACGAGCGAATCGCTGGGCAGACTGGCCACCCTTTCGCTGCTTGCCGGGGACGAGCGAGGAGGCGGATTTGACGGGTTCGATGCGTTTGCCCTTCAGCCAGCCGACGTTCGCCTCGCGTCGGTCGAGGACGATCAGGCCGTAGAGGCCCTGGTCCGCGAGCATGTGCTCGAGGGGCTCCGTCAGGAAGTCCGAATCGCAGTGATAGCGGAACGACTCGACGGGTTGTGGCGGACTCTCGAGGACTCGAGTGACCATCTCGGTTCGGCCGCCGCTGGAGTCGACCGCACCCGAAAACAGGACGAGTCCGTTCTCCGGCGGGTAGGTGTCGTAGTACCGGAGTCGGTCCTTGATACTCGTCAGCGCGTCCTGGACGGCCGTCCGGGTCTGCTTGGACTTGATGTTGGCCGCCTCGCTGTGTTCCTGCGTGACGTGCTGGACGACGTCACTGATCTGTCTATCGTCGGGCACGTAGATCGTTACGAGCTGTGTCCCGGAGCCGTCGAAGTCCTTGAGATCCTCGATGACCTTCCGGAACTCGTATTTTTTCCGGTCGGATTGCTCCTGCTCGCCCTCCTGGCTCATTGTCCGTACAAAACGGTGCTGTGGGTAAGAATCCTTTGACACACCTGTCGACGTGATACTGACTGGCGGGAAGCGAATCCGGGGCGATTGCGGTCAGGACTGTGTCACTATCGCATCGATAGCGGGACACAACTCGCGTGCCGACGTGACGATTTAAGGTGCTCCCGTTCTACAGTCCGTACAGTACTTGAGTATGTCTCACGAGACGGTCTATGCTATTGCGAGCGGGAAAGGTGGCGTCGGCAAAACGACGACGACGGTGAACCTCGGTACGGCCCTCGCGGAGGCCGGCGAGCGCGTCGCTGTCGTCGATGCCGACCTCGGAATGGCGAACCTCGCCGGGTTCGTCAGCCTGTCCCCCGACTCGACGACGCTTCACGACGTGTTGTCCGGTGGCGCATCGATCGACGACGCCACCTACAGAATCACAGAGAACATCGTTGCGGTACCGAGCGGTACCAGCCTCGACGAGTACGCAGACACCTCTCCCGAGGGGCTCAGCGATGTCGTCGCGGAGCTTCGGGATCAGTTCGACTACGTCTTTCTCGACGTCGGCGCGGGTGTCAGCCACGAAACCGTCCTCCCGCTCGGGCTAGCCGACGCGGTCATCCTCGTCTCGACGCCCGAGCCCGCGGCCATCCACGACTCGAAGAAGACCCTCGAGCTGACCGAACGCGCCGGGGGCGCGGTCGCCGGACTCGTCCTCACGCGAACCCGACCGGACAGCGACGTCTCCTACGACGAGATTGCCGCCCGACTGGAGACGCCGCTGCTCGGAACGATTCCCGAGGATCCGGGGGCCCGCGAGAGCGTCTACGCCGGCACGCCGCTGGTCGTCTACCGTCCCGACGGGCCGGCCGCCACCGCCTACAAACGGCTCGCGGCCGACCTGGCGGGAATCGAGATTCCGACCACTGCGACCGAACCGAGTGTGGAGTCCGACGGCGACCAGTCGCCCGGCGATATCGACCAGTCCGACGACGATATCGACCCCGACACGGACACTGTCGACTCGAGTGACGGTTCGACGGCCGACGACGACGACTCCGGCGGTCGAGAGGCGGCTCACGACGATGTCTCGAGTGCGATCACCGAGGCGGAGTCGGATAGCTAAGCGCAGAATCTGGATTTTCGCTCGGTTTCACGCTCACGAACGGTCCCGATCTCTCAGTAAGGGGCTCCTGTCCGATCGTATCACCGGGAAAACCGCTGGGAGACGGGCAACGGCGACCGTCTCGAAATCACGACATTCCGTCCAGTTAGTCTGTACAGAACGGAGTAATGACCGCCATCCGGAACGGTTTCTTCTTGATTCGACGGTGAGGCCACGTTACACCGGCTGTTCCGCCGTTTTCCGTTGGTATTCACCCACCATCACGCGCTGCAGACTATAACGAACTGATTACTAATCATATGCGTTATCGATGGTTCGGCCATGGAGCGACGAAAAATCCTCCTCGGCAGTGGCGCAGCGCTCGCAACCGCACTGGCTGGTTGTTCCGGTAGCGAAACAAGTGACGGATCGGATGACGATGACGACGGCTCCGATCCGGATCCCAACGGAAACGACAAAGAAAACGGCGACGACAACGGCGACCACGACACCGACGGAACCGACACGGACGACGTGCCCGGCTTCGACGGGAAGAAACTGGACGTCGACAGCGACGTGATATCGGTCAAAGCGATCGAGAAGAAAGGCGACAAACTCGAGGTCCTCGTCGAGACGGAGATCACCGACCACGAGAAACTGTACGCCGAACTGGAATCCATCGCGGACGACCACGACGACGCGGTCGTCGATCCCGAGGCGTTCGTGGCCGAAATCAAGACCGTCGAGTGGATCATCGAACACGACAAAACGACGGTCGCCGCGTTCTACGTTAGCGTCGACTGGATCATCAGCTACCTCCAGAACGAACTCTCGCAAGAGGAGTTCTACTACAAGGTCAAGCAGACGGCCGAGTGACGGAGCGCTCGAGCGACTCGCGGCCAGATACGGCGACTCGACTTTTTCGGACGATGACCCGACTAGCGGCGAGTACCGGCCGAGCCGGTCCGTCGACGGCCCGCGTGTACTCCATCGTGACGACTCGACGGCTGGTACCGGCGACCGACGTAGCGTTCTGATCGGTCGCGAGCGCTGTAGCCGCGATCGACGGCACGCAGTGTGGCGGCCGAACCCCGAGGCCCCCATCCGAACGGGGACTCCCGTGAGTACCGCGACCGATCCTCGAACTGCGAGGAAACTACTGTTACATCGAGCGCGGCGGTTCGACGCCGAGGATCGACAGCGCGTTCGCGACCGTGTGTTTCGAGGCGGCCACGAGCGCGAGTCGCGCCTCGCGGATCTCGGGATCGACATCGTCGGCCAGCACGGGACACTCCCGGTAGAAGCCGTTGAACCGGTCGGCGAACGTGCGCGTGTAGGTCGCGATCTGGTGGGGCTCGAGATCGTCGGCCGCCTCGTCGACGACCGCCGGGAATCGGGCGATCGTCTCGAGCAGGTCACGCTCGGCCTCGGTCGCGAGTAAGTCGGCCTCGAGCGACTCGAGTTCGATATCCTGCGTCGCGAGACCGGTTTCGGGATCGAGTCCGGCTTCCTCTAGAATACCACAGCAGCGCGCGTGGACGTACTGGACGTACGGCGCCGACTGGGCCTCGAAGTCGAGGGCCTGCTCCCACTCGAAGGTAATCGCTTTCGTCGGCTGTTTGGAGACGATGTCGTACCGGACGGCACCGATGCCGACCTGGTGGGCGATTCGCTCGATATCGTCCTCGTCCAGATCGTCGTCGCGAATGCGGTCGTCCAGGCGGTCCTCGACTTCCTGTCGCGCGCGGTCGATCGCCTCGTCGAGCAGGTCGTCGAGGTCGACGCCGGTGCCGCGACGCGTGCTCATCTTCCCCTCGGGGAGGTTGACGTAGGAGTAGAGCACCTGCCGGAGATCGCTCGTGTCGTTGTCGAGGAGTTCGAGCGTCGTTTTCAACTGGCGGGCCTGCAACTTGTGATCCTCACCGAGTACCGTGACGGCGCGGTCGTACTCCTCGAACTTCCACTCGTGGTGAGCCAGGTCGCGGGTCGCGTACAGCGAGGTACCATCCGACCGCAGGAAGACGAGATTCTTGTCGATGCCCTGGTCCTCGAGGTCGAGCTGCCAGGCGTCCTCCTCGTAGACGGCCTCGTCGAGTTCTTTCAGGCGCGCGACGAGGTCGTCGGTGTCGCCGTTGCGCATGAACCGCGTCTCCTTGACGAACTCGTCGAACTCGGCGGGAAGGCGCTCGAGACAGCCCTTCATCCCCGAGAGCACCTGATCGACGACCTCGCTGACGCGTTCGTAGGCCGACTCGTCACCGGCCTCGAGCCCCTGCATGATCGACTCGATTTCGGCTTCGGCGGCCTCGCGGTCGGCCTCCGAGGCGTTCTCGAGGTAGGCGTTGCCCTTCCGGTAGTAGCGCACGAGATCGTACTCGATGCGGTCGCGTTCCGGCTCACCGTCGAGATCCTCTTCGTCGAAGGTCTCGTAGGCCCACGTGAAGACGGCCATCTGCCGACCCGCGTCGTTGACGTAGTAGTGGCGGTCGACATCGTAGCCGGCGATATCGAGCAGATTCGCGACGGCGTCGCCAATGATCGGGTTTCGCGCGCGGCCGACGTGAACCGGCCCCGTCGGGTTCGCGCTGGTGTGCTCAACGACGACGCTCTCCTCGCGGTCGGAGAGCGCGCCGTAGGACTCGTCCGTGCCGGCCGTTAGCGTCTCGGCGAAGTAGGCGTCGCTCGGCAGGAAGTTGAGATACGGGCCCTGCGTCTGGATCTCGGCGACGTAGGTCAGCTCGTCGGCGTCGATCACGTCGGCAATCTGGCCGGCGACCTGCGGCGGCGGCGCGCCGGCCTCGCTGGCGAGTCGGAATGCCACGCTCGAGGCGAGCACGCTCTCGACGTCTTCCGGCGGTTCTTCGATCCCGAGGTCGTCAGTCGGGAACTCGAGTTCGGAGAGCGCCCCCTCGAGGGCGGCCTCGACCTCCACGCGTAAAGAGAGGAACATACCCGCTCGTATTCAGGGCTCGAGTAAAGGAATGTCGGGTTTCGCTCGCGTCGCGGGATCGTTCGTCTCCGTTTCGAGATGGACCGTCTCCGTTTCGAGGTCGCTCGTCACTCGCTTGCTGGATCGCCGGTCACTCCGTCCTCGATCCGTCGAACGAGAGTTCGGCGGGGAGTTCGGGCTCCGGTTTGGTCCCGTCGGTCACGAGTTCGGCCTGTACCTTCTCGATCAGCAGATCGACTGCCATCCGGTTCGCGCCCTCGGGAATAATAACGTCCGCGTTCTTCTTTGTCGGTTCGACGAACTGCTCGTGCATCGGTTTGACCGTCCCGAGATACTGTTCGATTACACCCTCCAGATCTCGCCCGCGATCGATGACGTCGCGTTCGATCCGTCGCAGAATCCGGACGTCCGCGTCGGTCATTACGTACACCCGCAGATCGAGCATCTCGAGGATGTCGTCGTCGTACAGCGAGAGAATGCCCTCGAGGACGATCACGTCGGTCGGCTCGACCGTGACGCGCTCGTCCTTGCGGTTGTGGATCTCGAAGTCGTACTGGGGCATCTCGACCGCCTGACCCATGAGCAGGCTGTTGAGGTGCTCCTGTAGGAGTTCCCACTCGAAGGCCGAGGGGTGATCGTAGTTGATGTCCGCTCGCTCTTCGAAGGCGAGATGCGAGAGGTCCTGATAGTAGTTGTCGAGCGGGATACGGGTGACCGCTTCGCCGACCGTTTCGGCGACGGTCCGCGAGACGGTCGTCTTCCCGGCCCCCGTCCCGCCGGCGATCCCGATGACGAACGACGGTATGCTCATCGTCCGATGCTGGGTCGGATCGCTATTGAATCCCCTGATCTCGAGTCGAGTCGGCTGAGACAGTGTCTTTTCGATGACACACTGCAGCCTCGCGCGATCGCTACCGAATCACGCCACAGCTTCGCTAACCGTCACTCGAACCACACCGCAGCGTTGCGAAACCGCTGCTCGTGGATCGGTCGGAACGTCTTCTCCGAGGCGTCGAACTCGGCTGGCGACCAGAACCGGGCCGCACTCGCGTCGCTGCCGGCCGTCGGTTCGCCCGTTGCGTCGGCCCGATCCGCGACGTAGTGAACCGTCAGCACGTGTTTGCCGTCCCGCGGTGGCATCGTCGTCGCGTCGAGGAGTTCGAGCGCACCGGGATCGACGACGACACCGGTCTCCTCCTCGAGTTCGCGAACCGCTGCGGTCTCTGGGTCTTCGCCGATCTCCATGTGGCCACCGGGGATCGTCCAGTCACCGACGCCCGGCGGGACGGCTCGCTCGACGCAGAGCACTGCAGGGGTTTCGCCCGACCGATCGACGACGGCAACGCTCGCACAGGGGACCGGGTTGTGCCAGACCACGTCCTCGCAGGTCGGACAGCGCTCGCGCTCGCGGCCGTCGAACGCGGTCGTCTCGAGAGACGTGCCACAGTGAGGACAGAACTCGGCTGGACGGCTGACCATCTACGATGGTGTCCGCACCGGGGGTATCAAAGCGTTTTCAATCCGAGACCAGTCAACGAACTGCTAGCTAGAGCGTCTTGAGTCCGCTTCCGGTCAGCGGCACGACGACGTCCGCGTCGTCCTCGAGGACACCCATCTCTCGGTACTTCTCCAGTGCTGCGGGCGCGACCGCACAGGTCGGTTCGACGTAGAATCCGCGGCGATGAAGGCGGTCGAGCGCGCTCTCGACGGGATCCGAGCCGAGCGCGATGGCGTCGCCGTCGGTCGCCTCGATGGCGCTGAGAATTTCGTCCTTGCGAGCGGGTTCGGTGATTTTGATACCGTCTGCGATGTCCGTACCCTCACCGTCCTCGTCGGTTGTCGCGCCGCCGAGTTCGTCGACGATCGGTGCGTAGCCCGCCGCCTGTGCACCGAGCAGTCGGGGCATACCGTCGGTAATTCCAGCTTCCTCGAGCAGCGAGAAGCCGCGATAGGCACCGAGGAAGAGCGTCCCGTGACCGATCGGGAGCACGACCGCGTCGGGGACGGTCCAGCCCTGCTGGGCGGCGATTTCGAACGCGAACGTCATCGTACCCGCATAGAAGGCGGGGTTCCAGGCGTGGCTGGCATACCAGCCCTCACCGGCCTCCACAGCGTCGATACAGGCGTCGGTCACGTCCTGTCGGCTTCCCTCGATCCGAACCGGACGCGCGTCAGCCCGCTGGATCGTCATCAGCTTCGACTGCTTGACGTCCGCCGGAACGTAGATGTCCGCCTCGATTCCGGCGCGGGCCGCGTAGGTCGCGATGGCGGCCCCGGCGTTCCCCGAGGAGTCCTCGATGACCTTGTCGACGCCGAGTTCGACCGCTCGCGAGAGCGTCGTCGTCGCCCCGCGGTCCTTGAACGATCCCGTCGGGAAGACGTACTCGAGTTTGAACTGGGCGTCCCACTCGGGGGCCTCGACGAGGGGTGTAAAGCCCTCGTGGAAGGTTACGTGTTTCTCGATCGGCAGGAACTCGAAGAACGTCCAGAGTCCGTCGGTGGTATCTAAGCTGTGCAGTGGGAGCGGGTCGCCTTGTGGATGCGGGCGTTCTGTGAACTCGAGGGCGTGGCCGCAGTTACAGCGCCACGGCTCGTTCGGTCCGGCTTCGTAGACGATGTCGCAGTTCGGACAGGTGAGATCTGCAGGCATGTTAGTAGTCGTCGATGTCAGTGGCGACGGAGCAGATGTACTCGCCCGTGGCGACCTGCGGGAGTCGTCGCGTGCGCCAGAGAATTCCGTCGCTGTCGGCTGTCACCTCGGCTTTCGGTTCGCCGAAGGGGGTTGTCACTTCGAACAGCGTCTCGCCGCTGCGGATCCGATCGCCCAGGTCCTTTCGGAACGAGACGAGTCCACCGCTCGGTGCGCCGTACTGTTCGAACCCGTGAGCGCGGGTCTGCGCTTCGATATCGACGCTCCCGTCGAGAAAGCCGTAGTGAGTGAGGACGTTGAAGACGCCGTCGACCCCCTTCTGGATGCTCGCCTCGTCCCAGCCGACGGCTCCGCCGAGTTCGGGGTCGACGGTCGGGATTCCCTCGTCCGGTGCCGCACGGGCGAGTTGGCCGTCCGGTCCCTTCTGATCTAAAATGTGGCCACAGCCGAACACCTTCGCCAGTTCGAGACAGTCCCTGTGGAGTCGATGGCGTTTGCCACAGCGAACTCGGACCTCGTCGATCATTCGGCTGGTCGATCCCTGGTGAAGATCGAGGATCAGATCGGCTCGCGTCGCCGCCTCGTACGTCGCGGCCGCGATCCGCTCGCTCGAGGTACCGGTGTCGTTGCCGGGATAGGCCCGGTTCATTTTCGTGTCGTCGATCGGGTTGCGGTGTTCCGCGATCTGAAAGGCGTGGTAGTTGACGATCCCGGTGATCAGGATCGTCCCCGCGAGTTCCGCGGGGTCGAGTTTCGGAACGACGCGCTGGATAACGCCGATCCCGTTGAGTTCGTCCCCGTCGCTCGCGGCCTGCATGTACAGCGTCTTTCCCGGCCGTTCACCGTTGATTACGGCGACCGGCAGACCGAACGGCGACCCGTCCCGAGTCTCCCCGACCTCGAGACGACCCGTGTCGATCTCGCCGGGAGCCGCGCTCGCCGTTCCGAGCGTCGTCGTCATGTGCCTGCAGACGGACCCGTTCGTCTTTATTGGTTCGGTGTCCACCAGCAAGCACTGGGTTCGAACGGCCGTCGTTCGGGATGGCTATCTGTCAGTTCACCTCGGCTCGGCCGACGACGAGAGCGGGCGGTCAGCGACGAGACGCGTTCGACGCTCTCAGAGGAACAATCGGAAGTAGTACGGACTCAGGAAGCCCTCGATGACCGCCGCGATCGCGAGCAGGATGCCGACGCCGACCAGGATCCAAAACGCGCGCTCGAGCGCGTCCGCGAACTCGGCTCGCGTCGCTCGGCCTCGGAACGCCCGCCAGCCGATACGTCCCAGCCAGATGCCGACCGCCGTCGCGATGAAGATGGCCGGAATCTCGAAGATGCCGTGGGGGATTACGAACGCGAGAAGCTCCATCGGTTCGGCCTCGGTTCGGCCGTAGACGCCCATGAACACGCCGTTGAACAGGAGCGAGGCGACGGCCGGGAGGACGAGCGCGACGCCCGAGAAGGCCGTCGTCAGCGCGACCATCCAGTTGTTCCCGAAGAACTCCAGCGCTGCCGCCGGCGGAATGTGACCCTCGAGGCGAGCAGAGATCGATGTCTCGAGGGTTCCTGCGATCGGTTCGGCGGCCTCCCAGCCGACCCAGAAGCTGGCGAACGCGAGGACGACGACGAGCGCGTGGGTTCCAGGCGTTGCGCGGACGAACGCGACCATCTCATCCCAGCCGCGGCGAGCGCCGGCTCGGAACTGTCCCCGAGCCGATCGTTCCGGTTTCGCTGGCGGTCGCAGGCGCTTGCGGTAGTCGTTGTAGAGAGCCGTCTTCAGGAGGTCGAGGAAGGGGAAGACGAGCAAGGCGGTGACGAGCGACGTGAACGTCATCACGTCGACGAGCAACAACACGCCCGAAACGGCCGAGATTGCGAGCACCGTTCCGAGCGAGACGGCGTAGTAGAACCCCGCGCCGATCGGTCGGGCGCGGACGAACGCGAGGGTGTTGGAGAGCGATTCGAGCGCAGTCGCGTCGTCGACGACGACGGCCACCGGTGCGAACGCGAACAGCGCTCGCACGGCTGCGAGCGCGACGAGCAAGACGAGTGCCGCCACGAGCGCGATCAGTCCGGCGATCACCCCTGCTCCGGTCGCCGCCAGTGCGATCACGGCCACGACGAACACCATCGTTCCGATCGTGAGCAATACCGCGATCCACGCCAAGAACTCGAGTACGTACAGACCGAGGAATCGCAGCCAGTAGCGGCGTGCACCAGCGATACCAGCCGTCAGGCCGCGCCTGTCGATCAGTCGGGCGCTACAGGCGGTGAGCTGTCCGGCGCTGACGATCGGGAAGATGATAAGAAACAGTAAGACCGAGAGCACGATCGTCACGAGGATGAGCGCGGCTATTCCCGGTGTGAGCACTTGCTCGAAGACGGGTTCGAAGCCGCTCATCCACTCGTCGAACGCCTCCTGGTCGGCCTCGGGATCCGGTGGCTGACTCTCGATTCCCTGTAAGTGGTCCTGAATCGTTGCGAGTCGGCCGGTGGTCTCGAGGTAGACGAATCCGATGGCGACCGCAAGAAACGGAACGAGACGGACGATCGCGGGAACGGCAGCCCCGAGTACGTACCACGGGAGGAGATCCGACGGCCGGCGACGGAGCGCGGCGATAGCGGCAGTGACCGAGTCAGAGAGGGACATACGGAGACATCGTTCGTCTATCAAATAAATGAACCTCTATCGGTCGGGAGCGGAGAACATCGCGTTACGGCACCGCCGAGAGGCCACTCGTCGACCCGCTGCTCAGTTGAACGTTCGGTCGTCGAACGTATCGCTCGAGTCGTCCTCCGAACTCCCACCCGAGAGCCGCGGAGTGAACCCCCCGGTGAGGATAACGGAGACGACGACCAGTGCGGCCGAGAGGACGACGAAATCCGCGCTCGGATCGTAGCCCGCGAGACCGGCACCGGTCGAAACGACGAAGATTGCGACGGTGAAGACGATGGTCGCAAGGAGTCCGATGACGACGATTCCGACGACGCTGGCCAGCAGCCCCCTCAGTATGCGGCGAATCGATGACATTCGTTGCAGCCGGATTATCCTCGAGCGAACGTAATCATTGTGACATCGGCCTCGAGTCGATACTACCGTATTTGTCCGCTTACGATCTGCCGAGGAGATCCCGCAGTTGCGGTACCCGCTCGACGATCGGGTGCTGTTCGATGCAGCGGTCCACGCCGAGGATCCGGCCGGCCGCCAGTGCGCCCAGCGTCAGGAAAGCGTCGGCGTACAGGCGCTGATGGTGCCACTGTATGGTGGGGTTTATATGTCGATTCGGTGACTCCGCCATGCTGAACCTTACGTCGCGCGGCGGCGTACGGACGAATATGGTTACGACGCTCTCTGCGGATCGACTCGCGGAACTCATCGACGACGACGCGGCGTTCACCCTCGTCGATACCCGTCCCGAAGACAGCTACGAGGCCTGGCACATCTCCGGGGCGCTGCACTTCCCGTTCGGTCCCGAGGAGGAACTGGACGGCCGCCTCGAGGAGTTCGAGGATCTGGTCGGCGACGCCGACCGCGTGATCACCATCTGCGCGAAGGCAATCTCTTCCGGGAATCTGGCGACCCAACTCGAGTCGGCCACCGACGCCTACGACGTTCATATCGTCGACGGCGGGATGAAGGGGTGGAGCGGCGTCTACAACCACGTCGAGATCGACGCCGGCGGCAACGCACCGACGATCGTCCAGATCCAGCGGCGCGCCAAGGGCTGTCTGGGATACGTTGTCGGCTGCGAGTCGACGGGTGAGGCCGTCGTCGTCGATCCGACCGGAGATGTCGACGAGTTCGAGATCGCCGCCGAAGAGGCCGGACTCTCGATTACGGGCGTGATCGACACGCACGTCCACGCCGATCATATCTCCGGCGGTCGCGACCTCGCCGATCGGCTCGAGGTGCCCTACTACCTCGGTGAGCGCGCCACGGAACGCGGCGTCGAGGTTTCGTTCACGCCGCTCGAGCGAAACGAGGTACTCCAGGTGGGCGAACGAGAGGTCAAGGCCGTCGTCACGCCGGGGCACACGAGCGAGATGCTCACCCTGCTCGTCGACGACGCGGCGCTGCTGACCGCCGATACGCTGCACACGGAGTCGGTGGGCCGGACGGAACTCGAATTCAGTGAAGACGAGGGCGAAAGGGGCGCTCGCATGCTCTACGAGTCGGTCCATCGAACCCTGCTGGCCGAACCGGAGGGAATCACCGTCCTGCCGGGTCACGTCACTGTCACTGCCGACGGCGAGTTCGAACACGGCACACCGGGCGAACCGATCGCGACGACCGTTCGCGACGCGCGGACGGGGATCGACCTGCTCGGACTCGAGGAGGACGCCTTTGTCGAACGCATGGCCGACGCCGGCGAGAAGCCCGCGAACTACGAGAAGATCATCGACCTGAACCGTGGGGTAACGGAGAGCCCGCCGGAAGAGCGGACGGAACTCGAGTTGGGGCCGAACAACTGCTCGGCCTGAGTTTTCATCGACCTGAGGCGTCGATGACGGCGATCAACGGCACCGAACGGTCGACTTTCCTGAGAACGGATTATATACGATAGTGACATAGTATATCACAGTGAACGATTCGTGCAGATAACCGCAATACGACAGGTCGAATGTCCGGTGTGTACGTCCCGGACGACCGTTTCAATCCGCCGCGACGATGTCGAAGCGATATCCAATCCTTCCGTCGCGGCGTTCGGTGAGCAGACGAAAGTGACCTGCTCGAACGGACACATCTACTGGGTACAACTCTCCAATGGTAGCCACTGAAACGATATCCACACCGATTGCAACGCCGTCCTGCGATCGCGGTGTCCAGTTCTTTCAGTGGCTACTACAGTTCCCCTTTTTCAGGTCCCCGTTGAAACGACACGAAGAGCGCCGCTGCATCACCGCGAGTAAGTCTCGAGTCTGACGATTTGGCCGTCCGCACACTCGAAGAAATCCGCGAACTCGAACAGCAC
This sequence comes from Natronorubrum tibetense GA33, assembly GCF_000383975.1. Taxonomy (NCBI): domain Archaea; kingdom Methanobacteriati; phylum Methanobacteriota; class Halobacteria; order Halobacteriales; family Natrialbaceae; genus Natronorubrum; species Natronorubrum tibetense. The sequence continues at coordinate 2,534,275 of NZ_KB913017.1, forward strand.
TCGCTCGCCGTCGAGGACGCGTCCGTGGGCCGCGGCCCGTTCTCCGTCGGAGATCACCGCCTCGAGTTCGTGGCTGGTGTCGGGATTCGGCCGATCTTCGCGCATGAACTGGACAAACGATTCGCGGTCCTCGAACGTGCGGTCGGGCCGGCGCTGGACAAAATCGGCGGCGAGAACCTCCTCGAAGGCGTCGTACTCGTGGTCGTCGAGCGCGTCGTAGTACCGCCGGGCGAGGCTGGCCGGGTCCATGGTCGCATGGTTTCGGCGCGAGCGCCAAAAACGTGGTACTTCGGCCGTCCCGTTGCCGAATCGGCGCGCGAACGCGCTCGGGCGACCGCGATCAGCTCGAGTTATCAGACTTCATACTGGAACGTAGTTCAGCGAACGCTTACACCGCCTCGTGTCAACAACCTTCGCATGGCAACGACGGATGACTTTCGAGCGGCCGTAGCGCTGGACGAACTCGAGGAGACCGGACGCGAACTGGTGAGTATCGACGGCACGCCGCTAGCCCTGTTCTCCCACGAGGGCGAGGTGCGGGCCGTGAACAACCGCTGTCCGCACATGGGGTTCCCGCTGGTCGAGGGCACCGTCGACGACGGCATCCTCACCTGTCACTGGCACCACGCGCGGTTCGAACTCTCCTGTGGCGACACCTTCGACCCGTGGGCCGACGACGTCCGGACGTATCCCACCGAGATCCGGGACGGCACCGTCTACGTGAACCCGAACCCGCCCCGCGAGCTGCCGCCGGACGAACACTGGGCCGAGCGCCTCGAGACCGGTCTCGAGGAGACCCTCCGACTCGTCGTTGCGAAGTCGACGATCGGCCTGCTCGATGCGGGCGTGGGGTATCGAGAGCCGATGGGGACGACGCTCGAGTTCGGTACTCGATACCGGGAATCGGGCTGGGGATCCGGACTGACGATTCTGGGCTGCATGGCGAACGTAATCGACGACCTCCAACCCGAGGACCGAAAGCGAGCGCTGTACACCGGCGTCCGCCACGTCGCGAGTGACTGCGCGGGCGAACCGCCCCACTTCGACCAGCCGTCGTTTTCGACCGAGGATGTCGCCTTCGACCGCCTAAAATCGTGGTTTCGAGACTGCGTCGAGGTTCGGGACCGTGACGGGGCGGAACGCTGTCTTCGCACTGCGGTCGCGTCGGGCCGGTCCGAGGCCGAACTCGCCGAACTGATCGTCGCCGGCGCGACCGATCACCCCTACCTCTCGACCGGCCACGTCCTCGATTTCGCCAATACGGCCTTCGAGAGCCTCGAACACGCCGGCTGGGACCACGCCGACCAGGCGCTCGCGAGCCTCGTCGAACCGCTCGTCACCGCCAGCCGCAGCGACGAGCGGTCCTCCTGGCGACAGCCGGTGGATCTGGTCGCGCTGCTCGAGGACGTCTACGGCGGCGACGTGAGCGAGACGAGCGGTCTCGAGGAACTCGTGCAGGAAGGCGCGGACGAAACGTGGGCCGTTCCGGACGGCTTTCAGGACACCGTGCTCGGTGACGATCCCGAAGCCATTGTCGACGCGCTCGCCGACGCCGTCCGGGAGGGAGCGACGGGCGAAGCACTCGCCGCCGAAGTCGCCCACGCCGCGGCCACGCGCGTCGCCCAGTTCGGCACCGCGAACGAGTTCAGCGACTGGAACACCGTCCATCATACGTTCACGTACGCGAACGCGGCCCACCAGTTCGCCCGCCGGACGGACGCCGTCGAGTGCTATCGCAGTGTCTTCGACGCTGCACTCAACGTCTACCTCGATCGATTCCTCAACACCCCGCCCGCGCCGATTCCGGCGGTTGGCGAGAACGAGACTGGCCGCAAACCGGACGCGATCCGCGAGGATCTACTGGAGACGTTCGACACCGAAGGCGAGGTGAACGAGGCCGGACGACTCGTCGCCGAGTTCTTCGACTGCGACGGCGAGGCCGCGGCGCTGAAACGCACACTCGGTCACGGACTCCTGCGCGAAGATTCGGGCTTTCACACGTTACAGAACCTCGAGGCGGCGTTCCGGCAGTTCGATCTCGCAGATTCGGGCGAGGGTGACAACGGTTCCGGAACAGCCGTCGAAAGCGAGCGGCGGCGGCGCGTGCCGATGATCGCAACCGCTCGCTATATGGCGGCACACTTCCCGACGCGTCGGGAGGCCGAACAGACGTTCACCATCGCCTCGCGGCTCAACCGCGGCGAGACGATTCACGAAGCAAACGAGTAGTCGTCCAGGACCTCGGTCGCCCGGAAAATCGATCCGTCGGGACCTCAGTCGCTCCCGATCGATCCGCCGCCGTCGGGGCCGTATCGCGAGTCGTCGTCGTACCGGACGCACTTCGCGGTCTGATCCGGCTCGACCTGATAGGTCTCGACCGTCCCGCGCTCGCAGGGGGTCGCGAACTCGGTCTCGAGGCGCTCTCGAGCCGCTTTGCGGTCGCCCACGGTCGCCGTCTCGAGCACGTCCGCGAGGACTCGCTCGGCGTCGGGATCCGTTAGCTGGGAGGGGATATCGTAGGAGTCGCGGATCGCCTCGGGGGTCTCGTCGGCCGTGTCGTCGACTAGCGTCACGTCCTCGGCCAGCAGGTCGTGGCGGAAGTTCGCGACCGCCCGCCAGTGGTCCTGGTCCATCTCGTACCCCTCCGGCTGGACGAGTTTCGGACAGCGCGGGTGGAATCGACAGCCGCTCGGGACGTCGACGGGATCCGGAACCTCGCCGACGAGTTCGATTTTCTCGCGTTCCTCGGTGGGGTCGATCCGCGGCACCGAGGAGACCAGCGCCTGCGTGTAGGGGTGTTTCGGATCGTTGATAATTTGATCCGCCGGTCCGACCTCGACCAGTTCGCCCAGATACATGATGCCGATCCGGTCGCACATGTGCTTGAGCAAAGAGAGGTCGTGACTGATGTAGACCGCCGTCAGCCCCAGCTCCGTCTGCAGTTCCTTGAACAGATCGAGGATGCTCGCCCTGATCGAGACGTCGAGCATGCTCGCCGGTTCGTCGGCCAGCAGGAACGACGGCTCGAGGGCCAGCGCGCGAGCGATCCCGACGCGCTGTCGTTCGCCGCCGCTCAGTTCGTCCGGATACTCGTGGGCGTAGGCGTCGGCCGGGCGCAAGCCGGCCTGCTCGATCGTTTCGTAGACCCGCGCGTCGCGCTCTTCGGCAGTACCGATACCGTGGACGTCTAGGGGCTCTTTGACCCACTCGTAGACGGTGAACCGGGGATTGATCGACTTGTACGGGTCCTGGTGGATGATCTGCGCTTCCCGACGGAACTGGTTGAGTTCGCTGCCGGTCGCGTCGGTGATCTCCGTCCCGTCGAAGCGGATCTTCCCGCCCGTCGGCTCGATCAGCCTGATCGCGCTCTTGCCGAGCGTCGTCTTCCCGCAGCCGGACTCGCCGGCGAGACCGAACGCCTCTCCCTCGCGAATTCCGAGGGAAACGCCGTCGACGGCCTTGACCGCCTTGTTCGTCTCGCCGTGAAGGATACGCGAGACGAGACCGGTGTTGACGGGGAAGTGTTTCTCGAGATTCTCGACCTCGAGTTTGAACGTTTCGTCCGTCTCGGCCGCCGAGTCGTACTCGAGGGCGTCAGTCATCGGACTCCACCTCCGCGGCGGCTCGATCCGACTCGAACTCGTCCGGACGGCCGAGGTCCTGCTCGCGCCAGGTTTCTTTCTTGCCGGCCTCCGCCTGCAGATGTTCTATCTCGTCGGCGCGGTGGCACTCGACCTCGTGGCCGTTTCCGTACGATTCGGGCTCCGGTGTCACCTCCCAGCACGCCTCCTCTGCGAACGGGCAACGCGGAGCGAACCGGCAGCCCTCGCCCGGATCGACGAGCTCCGGGGGCGTGCCCGGGATGGAGATGAGTTCCTGATCGTCGTCGCTGATGTCCGGGAACGCGTTTCGGAGACCGAGCGTGTAGGGGTGTCGAGGATTCGTGATGATCGTCTCGGCGTCGGCGACTTCGATGACGCGACCGCCGTAGACCACGGCGATGCGGTCGCAGGTCTCGCTGACGACCGACATGTCGTGGGTGATCATGATCATCGCGCTGTTCAGCTCTTCTTGCATCTCCTTGATGGTTTCGAGGATGCGATCCTGGATCACCACGTCCAGCGCCGTCGTCGGCTCGTCCGCAAGCACGAGCGACGGCGAGAGCGCGAGCGCGAGCGCGATCATTGCCCGCTGGGCCATCCCGCCGGAGAACTGGTGGGGATAGTCGTCGACGCGATCGGGCTCGATCCCGAGGTCGTCGAACAGCGTCCGCGCCCGCTCTCGAGCCTCGGCTTTCGACGTGCCGTCCTCGTGATAGCGGATGACCTGTACGATCTGCTGGCCGACGGTGTAGACGGGATCGAAGCCGTTCATCGCGTTCTGCGGGATCATCGAAATTTCCGACCAGCGGATCTGTTTGCGCAGCTCCGAGTCAGTGAGATCCGTGATTTCGGTGCCGTCGAACTCGACGGAGCCGTCGACGATCTCGGCGTTGTCGGACAACAGGCGGATGATCGATTTGGCGAGCGTCGTCTTTCCGCTGCCGCTCTCGCCGACCAAACCGACGGTCTCGCCCCTGTCGATCGAAAGCGACACGTCGTCGGTCGCACGGACCCAGCCGTCCTCGGCCCGATAGTACGTCTTCAGATTGGTGATATCGAGTAGTGTCATTCTTGATGCCTGAGTTCGGGACTGACCACTTTCTCGAGGGTGCGGCCGATGAAGAACACCGACATCACGAACAGCATGATGCAGATGCCCGGTGGGAAGACCCACCACCACGCCTGACGGATCGCGTCGGCGTTGTACACCTCGTAGATCATCTCGCCCCACGAGAGCATGTTCGGATCACCGAAGCCGAGGAACGCGAGGCTGGCTTCGGCGATGACCGCCCATCCGACCGCGAAGGCCGCATAGAGGAACGCGAGTGGCAACACGTTCGGGAGGATGTGACGGTACATGATCCGACCGTGACCGGCGCCGATCGCCTGCGCGCTCTCGACGTACGGCCGTTGTTTGTGGCTCAATACCTGCGACCGAATCACCCGCGCCGTCGACCGCCACAGGATCAACACGATCGCGATGATGATGTTGACGATGCTGCTCCCGAGGATCGCCACGAGGACGATAGCGAAGGGCAGGAACGGAACGCCGTAGACGATGTCGGTAATCCGCATCAGCACGTCGTCGATCCAGCCGCCGAAGTAGGCGCTGATGAGCCCGACGTTCGTGCCGATGAACACCGCCATGAACGCGGCGATGCTGCCGACGATCAGCGTCACTCGCGTCCCGACCAGCAGCTGCGAGAGGACGTCGCGTCCCATGTTCGTCGTCCCGAGCGGGTGTGTCGTCGACGGCCCCTCGAGTCGCAGCGCGCTGTTGTCTGCGGCGCGGTTGATCTCGCCAGGATCGTGCGGTGCGAGCGAGAACGGCTGGACCGTAATCGTGTAGTTCAGGACGTCGACGGCGATCGGTCGCGCGAAGATGCCGATGAAGACGAACGTACACAGGATCAGGAGACCTGTCTGCCCGAGTCGATCGCCCTCGAAGACGGCGAATTTCTCGCGCAGGTAGTCGTAGCCACCCGCGATGCGGTTCGCGATTTCGTCCGTCGGACGGCGTGTTTTCGTACTCATTCGTATTCCACCCGCGGATCGAGATAGACGTACGCCAGGTCAGCGACGAAGTTCATGATGATCACGACCGATCCCATGAGGAAGAACGCCGCCATCGCGACCGGGTAGTCGTTGCTGTTTACCGCGCGAACCATCTCGCGGCCCATTCCGGGCCAGTTGAACACCGTCTCGATGATGATCGAGCCGCCCATTGCCGTCCCCGTCGCGATCGCCATGACCGTGACGAGCGGCAGGACCGAGTTCCGAGCGGCGTGCTTGTAGAGCACCGTCCGTTCGGGCAGTCCCTCCGCCTTCTTGATCTCGATGAAGTCCGCGTTGAGGACGTCCAGCATCGTGTTCCGCATCAGCAGCGCCGGGGTCGCCATGAAGTAGATCGCCCCCGTCAGCGCCGGCAGGAACATGTGCCGGAGGAAGTCGACCGAGCCGTACCGGGCGACGAAGCCGCCGCCGAGTTCGCCGCCGGTCGTGCGCATCCCGCTCGAGGGGAACCAGCCGAGCCAGAAGACGAAGACGGACAGGAGAACGATTCCGATCCAGAACTCCGGCGAGGATCGCGCGACGAGAGTCGCGACGATGCTCGTCCGCTCGAACCGAGAGCCGCGCCACCAGCCCATGAGGGCACCCAGCAGGATACCGATCAGGTAGGCGATGACGAGCGAGGTCCCCATCAGAACGATCGTGTTCATAAACCGGACGACGATGATGTCTATCACCGGTTCCCGGTAAATGAACGACTCGCCGAAGTCGCCGCTGAGCAGCTGCGTGATGTAGTCGACGTACTGGATATGCATCGGTTGATCCAGTCCGAGTTCGGCGATCCGTTGCTCGCGTTGCTCCGGCGTCATCCCGTCCATGAGGAACATCGCTGTCGGGTCGCCGGGCATCATTCGGAAGAGAACGAACAGCAGCGTAAAGAACGCCCAAAACGTCACGATAAGCTGGAGGAACCGCCTGACGACGTACGCTCTCAGTCCCATCGCTCACCCCCGGACCTGTCGGCCGCCGCTAGTGATCTCATATGTGCTCGTTGAAATATAATCATAGTCGGTCGCGTCAGTTCTGGTTACTGATCTGCACCGTAGTGGAGGCGGTTGCTGTCGTCCCAGCCGAAGCCGGCGTCGGCTAGCTCGTGGAATGCCGCGTCGGTGTCGAGGGTGAACTGCTCGACATCCGGGTTGTGCCACGCTTCGACGTGTTCCGAGATCGTCGAGTGAGTGACCGTCCCCATGCCGTCGCGAATGAGGTCGACGTAGTCCTGTTTCGGGACGCAGTAGGAGAGCGCTCGTCGGACGTGCGCCTGGTCGAACGGTTCTCGTCGCGTGTTGTACGCGATTTTCAGGTGCCCGATGTCCTGGAACTCCGCGAGACCGAAGTCGTCGTCGTCGTCGAACTCGTCGACGCGGTTCGGTTCCGGAACCGCGCCGACGAAGTCGATTTGCCCGGACTCGAGGTCGCCCATGAGCTGGGACTCGTCGGCGCCCGGAACGCGGATGAAGTAGTCGGCGTTTGGCGGTTCGAAGTGATCGTCGAAGGCGGAGAGCTGCAGTTCCGACTGGCGCTCCCAGTCCTCGAACTGGAACGGACCGCTGCCGACGTAGTCTTCGTCCTCGTAATCGACGGGATCGTCGACGTCACCCCAGATGTGTTCCGGGAAGAGGTAGACCTGTGCGAGAACGTTCGCCGTGAACGGCGCGAACGCTTCGGCCAGGTGGAACGTGATCTCGTTGCCGCTCGTATCGATCTCCTCGACGGAGTCGAGCAGTGCGCCGTACGTCGGCGAATCCGCAAACAGCTCGAACGAGAACTCGACGTCGTCGATCGTGACGTCCTCGCCGTCGTGCCAGGTCATACCGTCACGAATCTCGACGGTGATCGTCTGTCCGCCGTCCTCGATGACGGGATCGTCCGCCGCGGCCCACGCGGTCGGCGTCCCCTCGTCAGTGATCCGGAAGAGGCGATCGTAGATGAGTCGGACCATCTGTCGGTCCGGCGTCGCCATGTCCTGCATCGGGTTCAGCGAGATGATCTCCGAGGGGTAGCCCATTCGGACCGTGTCGTCCTCGGTTGGCTCCATCGACGTGATGTTCCAGAAGGAGTTGAGTCCCTCGCCGATCGTCGGCGTCGCGTTCGACACGCGAGCGCTGCTGTAGGGGTGGTAGCCGCCCTCGTTCGCGACCCACGTCCGCGGCTGCTCCTCCGAGAGGATTTGCTGGGCCTCGAACACCGTCTCGCGCCGTTCGTCTTCGTCGTACTGCGTGACCTGCAGTTCGGCGAGTTCGTCGTAGTCGGGGTTGTCGTATCCCGGCGTGTTGCGTCCACCCTCGACGCCGTTGCTCGAGTGGTGCATGTCGTAAATGAACGTGTGCGGATCGATCCGCTCCGGCGTTCCACCCCAGCCGAGAATCGAGGCGTCGAAATCCTGCTCGACGACCCCCTGCTGGACGTGCGGGTCGAACTCGAGTTCTTCCATGTCGACCTCGAATCCGACGTGTTCCCAGTTTTCGGCCACCATACCAGCCAGTTCGTTTCGGCTCGAGTTCACACCGGCCGTCGGTGCGAGGAACTGGATCGGTTCGACCTCGTCCGCGAGTTCGTCGGCTCCATCGACGGGACGGTCGACGTCGTCGTCGCTGCTGATACAGCCTGCCGTCGCCATAGTTGCCCCAACGACACCCGCTGTGCCGACTGATTTTAAAAAGTCACGCCGCCGTGTGTTTCCACCTAACATATACCCTTCGAGGTTAGATTAGGAATATATAAACTTTATGGAATGGCACTATTTTCACTATCAAGAAACGTATACCATCGACAGATCATTGCGGTAAAATTGTATTTGTGTCATTCTGTTCAACAATAGACCGGATAGTACAGGTATGTTAACTTAGTCATTTAACAGTTATCAGTGGCGACCGTTGGTGTGTGTACGGAGCACATCTCAGGGGCGGCGTCGCTCATCGACCGGTTTCGAGCCCCTTTTTTATACGCACGGCCACTCCAGAGGTGTGGAGTGCCACGTCTACTACGAGGGTGACGACGACCCGAAGAAGTGCACCGCGCGTCGCCTCGAGAAGTTCGATAAGGCCACCCTCTACCGACGGATGGAACAGGTGCCCTACGGCGTCGTTCTCAACCCCCACGCCGACCAGGCGCTCTCGCCGGCCGACGTCGAGGACGGACTCGGAACGGTCGTCGCGCTCGACTGCTCGTGGGAGTCCGCCGAAGCCGCCTCGTTCCGAATGAACGGCGTCCATCGGGCACTCCCCTTTCTCGTCGCCGCGAATCCGGTCAACTACGGCCGGCCGTTCCGGCTCACCACCGTCGAGGCGCTCGCCGCCGCCTGCTGCATCTTCGACGCGTACGAGCGCGCTGAAGACCTCCTCGAGCCGTTCCGCTGGGGCGAGACCTTCCTCACGCTCAACGAGGAACCCCTGCGCCGCTACAGCGAGTGTGCCGACTCGAGCGAGATCGTCGCGGTCCAAGACGACTATCTGGCCGACGAGGACGCCGATGGAGAGGAACTGACCGACGGGTAGTCTGTCGACGAACTGACCGACGAGGACGTCGATGGGAAGGTACTGTCCGACGAGTACCTGCCACCGACGGGAACGGTCGGAACGATGTCGACCGCACACTTCTCACGGCTGCGGTGCAGATGGTCTTCTACACGGGTTAGCCCTTATAGACGGGTTTTACGGCTGATTTCTCGTGTCCGTCCCACGCGAGCATCGGAGCTGTCGGCCGGTTTCGGGACCACGGGACCACAGCGGTTATATGTGCGACCAGCTAACGACCGATATGGCCAGTTTCGACGCCGCGGAAAAACGAACGCTCGAGAAGATGATCTGCATGCGCTGTAACGCCCGTAACTCTCAGAAAGCCAAGCGCTGTCGCAAGTGCGGCTACGCGAAGCTTCGACCGAAAGCGAAAGAGGCTCGCGCCGCATAATCAATCCGGTCGCAAACGAGTTCTCGAGCCGATCCAATATCGTCCAGCGAGGGCTTTAGTCGGTTGAAAACGGTGTTTCTTCGATTTCGGCACAGCTGTCGAGCAGCGTCGTGAGCCGGGTGGACGGCTGTCGATAGCGAACCGTCCCGCTTCGGCGGTCGTACTCGACGATATCCCTCGCCGTAAGCCTCGGCAGATCGACGTGCATCAGGGCCAGTCTCGTCTCTTCGATTCGCTCGTCGATATCCGTGGTGGGATCGGGTTCGTCGGTGACGAGCCTCGCCAACTCGTCGACGGTGGTGACCTCGAGTTCGCGTAAATAGTAGAGTGCGTGCCGTCGGCGGTGCGTAGCGAGGAGATTCAGCAGCTGATCCACCCCTTCTCGATCGCGACCGTCACTGGCACCACCATCGGTTCGGATTCTGCAGTCGGCTGTATCGCTCCCGTATGCGATATCCGAAACGACCCCCACGTCGTTAGACATACGACTAGACAATTACTATAGCAAATTAGCTGTTATGGCCGGCAGGCGACCACTCCACAAGCATATGAGATCAAACACCGCGGCACTCGAAAGAATGGCCGCCGTCCGCGTTGCTACTCGTCGGAATACTTCGGCTCCCGTTTCTCAGCCCGCCCGAGCGCCGTCTCAGACCCACCTTTTTCTCGTCGGGTTCGCGTCGCGATGCTCGCTCACCGCTTCTCGAAAAATCTGGACCAAAAATCCGCTCGCTCCCGTCGGTCGCTCGCGGCACGATTACCTAACCGTCGGAATACTTCGGCTCCCGTTTCTCAGCCCGCCCGAGCGCCGTTTCGACCACGTCCCTTACGTCGCCGTGGAAGACGTCGCCGTGGCCCGCGTACAGGTGTTCGATGTTCTCGGGCATGGCCTCGAGCAGGTCCCGAATGCTCTCGATGAGCCGGTCGCGGGATTGGCCGGCCATATCGGTGCGACCGAAGCTCCCGTAGTCGAATGCGCCATCGTCGTGGACGACGACGTCGCCCGAGAACAGCGCGCTTTCGGAGACGAACGAGACGTGGTCGTCAGCGTGTCCGGGCGTGTAGACCGCGTCGAACGACTCGCCGCCGATCGGAACCGCGTCGCCGTCCGCGATTTCGTGGGTCCGCGTGGGGTGGTCGTCGTAGGCGTACACGTCGGGATCGAACGCGTCGACGACGGCCTCGAGTTGGGCGACGTGATCGCCGTGTTGGTGGGTCATGACGACGGTGTCGACGTCGTCGGTGTGAGACCGAATTTCGTCGACGACGCCGTCCCAGGCACCGGCGTCGACCAGCGTGGTTTCCTCACCGACTACCAGGAACGCGTTGCAGGTGAACGTCTCCGCCGCCTCCGTGACGTGATGGACCTCCATAGACGACGACTCGAGGGCCGGCCCCAAAATGGTGCCGTCCGAGGAAGACCACGACACTATCCGGACCCCGTCGGAGTCACCACTGAACTCGTCTCGACGCGGTTTCGATCCGCTCGAGTGACCGTCCCGACTCGGATCCTCGCGAGAACTGAGCAACCACGAAATTTTTTAGCCGGAAGGTCGTAGATGACTCCGTATGGGATTCGGGAGCTACGACGAATCCGAGCAACAGGAAGTCGACGCTGATTTTGACGACGACACGGTACAATCCGGTGAGAACAGCCACGATGGATCGATCGAGTTCGAGAACGGCGCCTCCAGCGACGAGTTGCTCGATCGACTTCAGGAGATCAAAGACGAGGACTGATGAAGCCCGGGGTGCGGGCGCTGGGCGTTGCCGAATCGGTTCGCGGTGACGCGAATCGCGACCGAAGCACGCTTGCCGGTGCAGTCGTCCGCGCCGACCGCGTTATGGACGGACTCGCATACCGTTCGTGCACCGTCGGCGGCACCGACGCGACCGACGCCGTGGTGGCGCTCCTCGAGGACCTCGGTCGGCCCGACGTGCGGTACGTACTGCTCGGCGCCATCGCCCCCGCCTGGTACAATCTCCTCGATCTCGCTCGAATTCGGGAGGCTGCCGGCCGGCCAGTGATCGCCGTCACGTTCGAAGCGAGCGACGGTCTCGAGGGCGGTCTCCGCGACGCCTTCTCGGACGCTGCCCTCGAGCAGCGCCTCGAGACTTATCGGTCCCTGCCCGAGCGACGAGCGCTGTCGGTCAACGACGAGACCGTCTACGTGCGACACGTCGGCTGCGATGCCGAGACGGCCGACGAGGTCGTCCGGGCGTTCACGCCCGAGGGCGGCCGGCCGGAGCCGATTCGGGTCGCGAGGGTCGCGGCTCGAGCGGGGGATACGTATCTCGACTCACTCGAGTAACTCGCTTGGCGTCGCTCGACCGACCGTCGCGGACCGGTAGCAGCCTTATCGACCTATTGCCGAGCGAAAGCGGATTGTACCCTGTTGGGAGCTGTATATCCCGTGAGACCGATACCTCAGACCGATATCCCAGACCGATATCCCAGACCGATACCAACAACTGCGACCCGAAAGACGTAGTAGTCGCCCGTTTGATCCTCCGATATGGGAACGATGGACGAGTCAGGGCTCTGTGTCAGCGAGTGTTCGCGCTGTCCGGCGCTCGTGGACTCTCGCAGCCGGATCGTCAACGGAACCGGGCCCGAGGACGCCGACATGCTGTTCGTCGGCGAAGGGCCGGGGGCACAGGAGGACAGCGAGGGCGAACCCTTCGTCGGTCGAAGCGGCTCCGTTCTCGACGACGGGCTCCGGAGCGTCGGCCTGATTCGTGAGGACGTTCGAATCACCAACTGCGTTCGTTGTCGGCCGCCGGAGAACCGCGATCCAACGACCGAGGAACTCGAGAACTGCCGCGGCTACCTCGAGCGGGAGATCGACCTCCTCGACCCGGAGATTATCGTTACGCTGGGAAAAGTGCCCAGCGAGCACCTGCTGGGGCGGTCGGTGGCGGTGACGAAAGAAGCGGGCTCGATCGAGGAGGTTCGGATCGACGGGACGCCGCGGCGCGTGCTGCTCTGTGTCCATCCGGCGGCGACGCTGTACGATCGAAGCCAGGAGGACACGTTCACCGAGGCGCTCGAGCGAGCCGCGTCCCTCGCCGGCGTCGACGGGAGCGACGGCGGAAGCGGGCAAACCCGACTCGACGGCTTTTGAGACCGTGTTCGGATAGCAGCGGGCTATTCTCAGTGCTATCGAGACGAGTTGACGATCGACGCTGCCGACGAGATCGACGGTGCTATCGAGACGGAACCGCCGAGCTGTGGCGAACACTGCGCGGATGGAAACCCACTTGCCGCTCGGCTTCCCATCTCCAGCTATGAACGCGACCCAGCAATCTCTCGCGTCCGTCGTCATCGTCGACTACGGACTGGGGAACCTGCGCAGCGTCACCCGCGGTCTCGAGCGTGCGGGTGCCGACGTCGAAATCACCGACGATGTCGAGGCCTTTGCCGCGGCCGACGGAGTCGTCCTCCCCGGCGTCGGTGCGTTCCGCGAGGGCGTCGAGAACGCCGATCCGCTTCGGGAGGATCTCCTCGAGGTCGCCGAGTCCGGAACCCCGCTGTTCGGTATCTGCCTCGGCATGCAGATGCTGCTGACGACCAGTGAGGAGGGTGAGAACGACGGTGAGTCGGCCGTGCAGGGACTGGACCTGATTCCGGGCACCAACGTCCGATTCGCGGAGGGCCAGAAAGTGCCCCACATGGGCTGGAACGAACTGAACGTCGAGCGTGACCACCCCTTGGTCGAGGGCGTGGATGGAGAGTACGCCTACTTCGTCCACTCCTACTACGCCATGCCCGACGACGACGATGCGACGGTAGCGACGACCGACTACGAACGCGAGTTCCCGTCGATCGTCGCGAACGAGGCGGGGAACGTCTTCGGTACCCAGTTTCACCCCGAAAAGAGCGGCGAGACGGGCCTACAGATTCTGCGGAATTTCGTCGAAATCTGCGCTGAGGAGTGATTTTAGCCTCCGGTTTCAGCTTACGGGGCGGCTCGGATCCGTGAGGGACGTGTTTTCTCGAGGGTGATTGTCTCGAGAGCACGATTCATCGGGACGGATCCCGTCTGGAGACACACCCCACGGTGCCGCTGTATAGGTGCGAGAGATCGTTCCTGCGTCCCGTATTCGACGGGATCGGCGGAAACCGTCGGAACCGTTCTCGAACGTATACCCTTCTCAGAACGTCACTACTAAATACTAGTCCTGTGTCACCGACCACTGAGAGTATTGCACGCGGAGCGACGGCGTCGGTTTTGAACGCGGATTCGCCGCTCGAGTCGAACTGAACCGCTCTCTACTTCCGTTTGTATCCTGCCGTGACGAACGCTCCTCCCGGTTTTCCACGTTCCAGTGGGAAGTTCAACAACCCACAGTCCTCCGCACTGATACAGCGGCACTCCGGGGTGTGTGACCCACTATACAGCGGCATCGAGGGGTGTGAAACTATCGGCTCGGCTGCTATAGAACCCCACTCGTGCTTATACAGCGGAATTGTGGTTTCGCCGCGACCGTTTCCGACTTTCCTCGCATATCTCTCGTGGTTCGTCCGGGAGTCAGGGACGTTGAAACCAGTAGTACACCGGAATCGTCCCATCACGATACAGCGGCACTCCGGGGTTGTTCCTCCCACAATTTCGCCCTACCACGACTGCTATCGCGACGATACAGCGGCACTCCGGGGTTGTCGCCGAACCGATACAGCGGAACCGTGGGGTCCGATGCGGTCATTGGCAGACGGCTACTGTACAGCGGAATTGTGGGGTTGGATAGCACTGATACAGCGGAAACGAGGGGTTCGACAGAACTAATACAGCGGCATCGAGGGGTGTGCTTTACGGTCTTGAGGGGGGAAAGAGCATTGATTGCACGCTATACAGCGGCAACCAGGTTCCGAACAGTTAAGTCACGGCTATGTGATGTGCGTGATAGCTGAATGTCGGATTCGATGGACTACTTCGGAAGCGAGAACGAGATCTTTCAGAACAAAGAACTGCTGCAGGTCTCACACCTCCCCGACGGCGACCGCATCATCGGTCGCGAGGACGAACTGACGAACCTCGCGAACGCGATCAAGCCGGCGACGCGGGGTAACACGCCGAACAATGTCCTCGTCTACGGCAAGACGGGAACCGGGAAGTCGCTGTGCTCGAAGTTTATCACGAACCAGGCCGTCGAACGCGCGAAACGAGACGACGTGACGATCGGCGTCGCCTACGTCGATTGCTTGCAGGAGTCGACGGAGACGCAGGCCGTCCAGTCCGCCGGTCACCAACTCAACGAACAGGATGCGACGGGAATTTCGATCCCCCACTCGGGTCTGAGCACGGCCGAGTACTACCGCCGACTGTGGCAGATCGTCGACAACCGGTACGACGTCGCGCTCATCATCTTGGACGAGGTCGACAAGATCGAGGACGACGATATCCTGATGCAACTCTCGAGAGCGGTCGAGTCCGGGAAACTCACCGAGAGCACGGTCGGTGTCATCGGCATCTCGAACAAAGTTCGGTACAAGGACTCGCTGGACGAGCGCATCAAATCCAGCCTTTGCGAGCGCGAGTACGTCTTCTCGCCGTACGACGCGACCCAGATCCGAGAGATCCTGCGCTCGCGCGCCGACGCGTTCCACGAGGGCGTCCTCGAGGACGGCGTCGTTCCCCGGGTCGCCGCGCTCGCGGCCCGCGAACACGGCGACGCGCGGAAGGCGATCGACATCCTCCGCTTTGCCGGCGAGATCGCCGAGGAAAACGACCTCGAGCGCGTTACTGAGGACTGCGTCGATCAGGCACACGAGCGCGAGGAGACCAGCCGACTCGCCGAACTCATCTCAAAAAGTCCGAGCCACGCGAAACTCGTCCTCGAGGCCATGGCATTGCGCACCCAGCAGACGGGAAACGACGACGCGCCGGTGACGACCAACGAGGTGTACGACCTCTACAAACGGCTCTGCGAGCGAGACCAGTCCGAACACCTGAAGCTCCGCCGCGTCAGGGATATCCTCTCGGAACTCGAGTTCCTCTCGATCATCGACCAGGAGCGCAAGTGGGCCGGGAAGGGGAAGGGCAACTACATGGAAAACCGGCTGATCGACGATCCGGAGGTTATCATCGCGGCCTGTAACGAGTCCGATTAGCGCGATCGATACTGCCCACTGAAACGAGGTATAGTAGATCACAACGCTGTCCTGCGAACAGGCGTGCAGTGACGTTCAGTGGCTACTATCGTCGTCCGCCAGTCGTTTCGGAAGCGCACGGATCGTGGTCAAATACAGGTGCCAATTCCTACGGGCACGTCTCTAAACTCCCAATCGCAAAATGAACGTCATGCTGTTCAGGGATTACTGATGCCGAAAAACAATCACTGTCTCCCCAGTCTGAAAACATTTCATTGACATCATCAGAAGAAATACTGTTTTCCATTTCGCCATCGTTTATCGAAACTGAGACGACGTACTCAGCCACCTCGCCCATCCACTCTTTCCGGATTTCTATATTCCCTGCTGGTCCATTAGCAGTCCCACTGAGTTCATGCTTTTCACGATATACTCTGCTGTCGTCCTTCTCGACGGCAATCGTTGCCTCGAGTTCATCTTCAAGCATATTGGTCATTTTTACCTCCCCCAAAGGCACTTGAGAGGAACTCTGGAAAGAAATATCACCGATGCAGCCACTACTAGTTGAAATGATTACGGCTGATGAAGCGATGAGCGCACGTCGGTGCATAAGAACTAGGGTTCCCCTTTTGGTATAGGTTTTTCCAAGCGGAATCATGTGCTAAATAGATGGAGTTTCGCGGCCTGGTCGCGCCCACGAGTCGCCGACCGGTGAGTCTCCCCAACAGTGAGCTACCTACGAGCAACCTACAAGAAGATCGTACACCGTCAACGACACCAGAACATTCGTTCCAGTCCTCGAGGGTGCGGCCGGTTGTCAAAGTTGGAGGCTACAATAGCTCCCGAACCTCGGAGTACCACATATCGTGATAGTCGACGTGTCCAACCCGACGGGCGATGGCGACGGCCAGCGCGTGCCAGCACTGCTCGGTCGGATCGTCGGCGTCGAGATTGTACTCGCTGTCCTTGCAGGTACAGCCGCCGTCCTCGACGATGTACTCGTCGTCGTAGCCGACGACGATCGTGAAATCGCGGTAGGCCTTCACCCGGTTCTCCCCAACGGCTTCGATGGCGCGGACCCCACGGTCGCCGTGGATCTGGGAGATCTGCTCGACGACTTCGGGCGTCAACTCCCCCGTCTCCTCGAGGTCTGCCTGCCATCGCTCGACTGGGTTGGCCTCCGGCACGACCGGAACTGTGTCCCCAACTGTAAAGTCGGTTTGGTTGTTCGGCCGGTTCCCTCGGAAGATCGGCGCCTCGAGTGACAGTACTCGTGACCGTTCGACGAACGGGCGCGTCGATCGTCGACTCAGGACGACGGACTCGAGTCGACCGATGATTCGGCAGCCGACTCCGTCGTCGCGAGGTCGGCGTCGACGGTGGTCTCGATACCGGTATCGACGCCAGCAGTAACCCCGGCCTCGGTGGCTCCCTCGAGTCGAACGGTGCGCTGTTCGCGAACGTACTCGAGGAAGTTGTCGAAGAGCCGTTTGGCTTCGCAAGCGGCCTCGTAACTCTCGGCGTCGATCCCCTCGAGGACGGCCTCGATCCGTTCGGTCTCGAGGTCGCCTTCCTTCCCCTCCGTGACCTCTGTTGCCGTCGTCGTGTCGTACTCGGGGTGAAACTGAACCCCGTAGACGCGGTCTCGCTGGAAGCCGTGGATGCCGTACTCGTTTCTGGCGAACACGGTCGCGCCCGGCGGGGCCTCGGCGACGCGATCGGAGTGTGTGGTGAAGACGGTAAAGCGCTCGTCGACGCCGGTCAGCAGCCGGTTCGACCCGTCCTGTTCGACGGTTCGGTAGCCGATCTCGTACTCGCCCATTCCCTCGACGCGGCCGCCGAGGACGTCCGCGAGTAGCTGATGGCCGTAACAGACGCCCAGAAACGGCAGTCCGGCCTCGACGGCCTCACCGACCCACTCCTTCAGGGCACCGATCCACGGCTCGTCCCAGTAGACGGAGGCGCTCGAGCCGGTGACGACGCAGGCGTCGAACGCAAACGTCTCGGGGAGATCGCCCGAGGGACAGTGAAACTCGACGAGGTCGGCGTCGAGTTCGCGTTCGAAGTTTCGCTGGGTCGTTCCGCGTTTGTGTGCGGCGTTCAACAGGGCGATTCGCAATCGGCCCGTTCGCTCGTTCGAATCGGTTGGCTCGGCGGTTGACGGATCAGTCACGAGACACTCCGCTCCGTGAAATCGGGCGTGTTCGAGGAATCAAGCGTTCGTAGATCGTGGTATGTCAAAGGCACCCAAGGCATCGATATACGAACAGAAGGGCTGCCGGATACAAAGAGTTTTCTAACGAGTGAGTCTGTTAGGGACAGATTTCACCAACCATCCGAGTATTTCTGCGGCGCTCGCTGGACAGATGTCTCTCACCGATCCGGTCGAACCAACACCGCCAAACTGCAGGCATGTTGCCGTAAGCGCCGACTACTCCATGCGCGATGCAGTTCAAGGCGAATGGTGATAGTGGAAAAAACGGTTCCCAATCGAGAGCGGCAGTCTCTCGGAGCGTTATTCGTCTTCGCCGTCTTCGTCGTCGTCCGCCGTATCGGGCGTCGCACCGTCGAGAACGACCGAAACCGTCTCGTCGTCTTCCTCCAGCGTGACCGTCTCTTCGACGGTTTCGAACTCATCGTCGACGCTCTCGAGGGTGATCGTGTACTCACCCTCGTACATGAGGGATGCCATGAGCTGACCGTCATCGATGTCGTCGTGATAGTTCGAGGTGTAGTCCTCCTCCTCGCTTTCCATCGTCACTTCGACGCCGGAGGAGACGGGATCGCCGTCCTCGTTCTCCAGTTCAAGCGTGAGAGCACCGGGATCTTCCGGTTCGAACAGTTCCGAATCGTCGTCCGCTGAATCGTCGTCGGAACACCCTGCAAGACCGATCGTCACTGCACCTGTGAGAGCGACACCAAATCGACGGCGGCTAAGCGATTGTCGGACCATATCACCTCCGAGCCCTCAGGCACTGATAAATGTTCAGATATCCTGAACTATCGGGTATTGGTATCACGAATCGGGCGAGGAGTTACCACAGGGAATGAGGTCCACAGGCCACTCGCTCGAGGAAGCGGTCTCGGTCCACGGACGCGCGGAGACCACACCGTTTTTCGCAGTCGGCCGCCGACAGCCGGTATGCGCGTCACCGAGGGCGGGGTCGAACTCGAGGTCCCCGGCGAACAGACCGAGGGCGTCGAGGAGTCGGTGTTCTACAACCCGCGACAGGAGTTGAACCGGGATCTGACGATCGCCGCGCTGCGGGCCTTTCGCGAACGCGAGAACCGCGCCGAGTCGTATCTCGACGCGATGACTGCGAGCGGCATCCGCGGCGTTCGAGCGGCCGACGATGGCTGGCGGGCGACCTGCTGTGATATCGACGAGGACGCCGCCGACCTCGCGCGGGCGAATCTCGAGCGAAACGGCCTCGAGAACGGCTCGCGGGTCGAACACCGCAACGTCAACGCCCTCATGCACGAGTCGAAGTTCGACGTGATCGATCTCGATCCCTACGGGACGCCGATGCCCTTCGCCGACGCGGCCTTCGCACGCTGTCGGGATCTGGTTTGCGTGACGGCGACTGATACCGCGCCGCTCTGTGGGGCCCATTTCAACAGCGGCGTCCGCTCTTACTCCGCCGTTCCCAGAAACACCGACTACCACACCGAGATGGGCGTGCGGATCCTCCTCTCTGCGCTCGCCCGTAGCGCCGCCCGCTTCGATGTCGGCGTCGAACCGATCTTCACCCACGCGACGAGCCACTACGTCCGCACCTACCTCGAACTCGAGCGCAAGCCGACGGCGGCCGACGCTGCCCTCGAGCAGCTGGGTCACCTCTCGCACTGCGAGGACTGTCTCCACCGCGAGGCCGAGTACGGTATGACCGCGAATCCCCTCGAGACCTGCCCCAACTGCGGGAGCGAGCGAATCCTCGTCGCCGGTCCGATCTGGCTCGGTCCGTACCGCGACCGCGAGTTCACCGCCGAAATCCGCGAGCAGATCCCCGATGCGTTCGGGACCGCAGAAAAGGCCCGCGACCTCTGCGAGACGCTCGAGGCGGAACTCGACGTACCGACCTACTACGATCAGCACAAACTGGCCAAGAGCTGGGGGCTGCCGGCCAACGCGATGGACGACTTTTTGGCCGATCTTCGGGACGCTGGATACGAAGCCTCGTTCACCCACTACGGCGGCACGACGTTCAAATCGAACGCGAGCGTCGCTGAAATCTTCGAGGCGACCGAAGCCAATCTCGAGTGAACGAGCCGAGGTCGGCTACAGCCGATCGAGTCCGCACTCGGGCGACGGACTCTCGAGTTTCGACGTGTTCTTCATCCCGAGTTCCCCACAAAAGTGGCGGCACCTGAGGTCCCGGGCGGATATCGACACGATTCGATTGCCTTCAGTCTGCAGGCCTGTGCCACACCACCGCATATTGTGCTGGCCGCGGACAGTTCCGAGACGTGATCAACCGAAGACAGGGTCTCGAGTTCGCGACCGCCGTCGTGGGGCTCGCACAGAGCCAACAGCTGACGCTGTTGGCGGCTGGTGTCGCCTTCTACGGATTCATCTCGCTCGTCCCGCTGATGTTGCTCGGACTGGGGATCGCCGCCTCGATCGGCGGGGAAGCCCTCGCGAACCAGCTGACGGCCGCGGCCAGCGACGTCCTCACGCCGTCGGCCCAGGAGATACTCGCCGACACGGTCCTCGACGATACCGGGCGGCAGGGAGCCACCGTCTTCGGTGCGCTGGGACTGCTGTGGGGCTCGAGTCGGGTCCTCCGCGGGCTCGATCGAGCCTTTTCGCAGATTTACGGCACCGCGGCCTCGAAGTCGTTCGTCGACACCCTCTGGGACGCGATGATCGTCTTCCTCGTGATCACCCTCGGCCTCATGCTCGTCGCCGGACTCGAGTTGCTCATTCGGTTCGTCCCGTTTCTCGGCGTGAGCGTCGTCGGTCCGATCCTCGTCGTGCTCGGCTTGATGGTGACGTTTCTGCCGCTGTATATCGTCTTTCCGGACGCGAACGTCGGTCTTCGGGAGGCCATCCCCGGAACGATCGTCGCCGCGGTCGGCTGGTTCGTCCTGAGTCGCACGTTCGGACTGTACGCCGCTGTCGCCGGCGATTACGCCGTCTACGGGGCGCTCGGGGCTGTCTTTCTCGTGTTAATTTGGCTGTACGTCGGCGCGATCATCCTCGTCTTCGGGGCCGTCGTCAACGCGGTCCTCGCCGACCGTGAAGTGGATCGGCAGCTACAAAGTCCCGGCGCACGACAGTTTTCGACAGAAGCGATGACCGACGACGCCACGGGTGCCGACGAGGGGGCGACGGAGGACCAGGCAGGGACGGGTGCGCAAACGGCGACTACGGGCTCGAGTGCCCGACAGAGCGCCCGGACTCGAGACCGATCCGACGACCCCGAAGCGCTTCGCGAGGAGATCGAGCGCCTTCGCGATCGGGTCGAGTCGTTCGAGGAGGGCGTCGAACGCCGGACCGTCAAGAAGGAGTCCCTCGAGAGCGAACTCAAACGCTACGTCCGACGCAAGTACCGACGCGGCCACGCCCGCGACTGGGGGCCGTACCTCGTCCTACTGTACGGAACCGCGATGTCCATCGCGGCGTTTTACTTCCTCTCGGGCGGTTGGGCCATCCTGGCGATGTTCGTCGTCTGGACCTCCACGCTTGGCGTCTACGCCCTGATGGTGCTGTTCGGCTTCGGAATCTCGGTGTTCGGGATCCCTGGCCGGATTCGCGACGCGATCGGCGACCGACGCTCCTGAAACGGCCGACACCCGCACACCCGTTTTGCAATCTCGGCCACCTTTTGCCACCTCGTTCACCCTCGCTCGACCCCATCACGAGCCGCTGCTCGTGATCTCGAGCAGCAGTTCCTTACTGCGTCGGGACGACCCGCTGTTGGACGAAGTTTCGAACGCGAGACGTGTACGTCTCCGCGCGGTGGAGGTTACAGATGTGGCCGACGTCCGCGAGTACCTCGATGCGTCCGTCCGTGGCCGCGGCGGCGTGGTCGCGCTCGCCCCGGCGCATGATCTTGTCGTTTTCGCCGTTGAGGATCAGCGTTGGTCCGGGATAGGTCGAGAGTTTCGCGCGGAAGTCGACACCTGCGATGTCCGGCCCCGCGTCGCCGAACTATTTCGGGTAGATTCCGGCCTCGATGATCTCCCGTTTGACGTCCTCGGGGAGATCGCGATTGTTCACCCACCGTTGCCCGAGTCGTTCGACAATACGCTTACTGATATCGGGTTTCGTCGCGAGTCGAGAAATCGACCCGGTAGCGCGCGTGAGCGTCTCCATGCCGCCGATCGGGTTCGCGCTGGAACCCGAGAGCACTAGTCCGTCGACGTTGTCTGGCTGTCGGTAGGCGTACTCCGTCGCGACGTAGCCGCCCAGCGAGAGGCCGACCAGTACCGCACTCCCGTCTGTGTACTCCTCGATCACGTCCTCGAGGAGATCGATCGCGGGATCCATCCGGAACGTCTCGTTCGAGCGAACGCCGTGGCCCGGCAGGTCCGGGGCGACGACCCGGTACTCGTCGGAAAGTCCCCGAGTCTGGGGCAGCCACATCTTTCGCGTGAACATCGCGCCGTGGACGAACACGATCGATTGGCCGTCTTCGGGACCCGCAACGTCGATACCCGCGATTTCGTCGTCACCGCCGCGTCTGGACATAGCCGTCCTATCACGGGATGTAACTTAGTGTCCGCCCCGGAATCCACAGCGCTCGCGAGAGACGACTTCGAGCGCCCAACCTCGGGACTCGTCGGTACCAGAACCGGTATCCGTCGTGCGGTTTCGAGAACGCGTGACCGATCGAATACTGCGCGGTCTCGACGATGCGTGGTCGTCGTCAGGAACGCGGCGACGACCTCGTCCCCTCCCTCGATTCTTCGTACTATCTCACTCGCGGTCGTCGGTGTCCGACTCTTCGTCGCGACCGGACCGGCCCTCGCTGCGCCCCTCCTCGAGGTCGACGGCAGCGTCGGTCGACCGGTGATCGTCGTCCGGTTCGACGGCGGCGTCCGTCCGAGAACTGGTGTCACCGGGATTGAACTCGGCCTCCGGCTCCTGTCCCGCCAGCTCGGTCGGATCGGCCTCGAGACCGCGATCCGTTTTCGGCTCACCGACTGAGTCCGGCTCGTCTCGAAGCTCCTCGGCGTTGGCCGCGACGTCTTCCGTTGGGAGCCCACCCTCGAGTCGGACGGCGTCGTCGGTGATCTCGCGAACGGCGTCGCTGCTCAGCGGCTGGGTCTCTTCGGCGACGCTGTCCCACCCGATCGAGGATTTGACCGAGTCGACGACGCCCGTCTCTGGCCTGACGTGGGCGATATCGCCCTCGACCGACGTGACGACGCCGATCTCCTCGTCGGCGTCGTTTACGACGGGTTTGCTGACCTCGTCGTTCGTAAACAGACCACACATATCTGGTCTTACTTCCCGTCGAGATAAGCCGGTGGTGCCTGCAATCGTCAGGGAGTCGAGTGTTCGCGGAACGGGCCAAACCGTCCCGGTATTGCGGACGCTCGAGGCTGCTCGTAACGTCCGTTCGTCCTCGCAAACTGCGTCAAAAACGTGACCGATGGTGTTCGAGTCGGGCGTTCAGTGATCGAGACCGGGTTCCATGTAGACCGCCATGACGAGCGCGACGACTCCGAAGAACCCAACCAGCATGAGACCGGCCGCGCCGGAGATGATGTTCAGTTCCGGACCGACGGCGAGCAGGCTCGTCTCCTCGTACCCGGCCCAACCGAACGCAAGCGCAAGAAGGAACAGGACACCCGAGACGACCGCGGCGCCGATCTGGAAGCGAGTGTTGAACGGACCGATGCCGCCCGACTCGCCGGTTGACTCGGTCGCGGTGGCCGTCGATCCGGCCGCGGATTCGCTCCCGTCGCCGGCTCCGGCCGTCGATCCGTCAGCCGACTCAGTCGCCGTTGGGGTCGCCGACTCCGCCCTCGAGAACCCCTCTGCGAGGTGGACGCGCGTGTCGGAGATTTCTCGAACGTCGCTCTCGTCGAGGATGAACGGACCGCCGATCTCGCCCCAGTCGAAGCGGGCCTTGAGCTGGTCGACGACGTCGGGTGCCGGTTCGACGTGGGCGCCCTCCGATTCGATCGAGGCGACCGTTCCGATCACCTTTCCGTCGGTTCGTTCGACGGGCTTACCGACATCATCGTCGGTGAAAGTCGCACACATTAGTAATTCCACGGCCGGGAAAGCCCGTAAACCCTCTGATTCGTCCGCGCTGTTATCGGGCCACTGACGGTGAATTTCGACGCTACTGACGGGTAACGCCCGTGGCTGTACACTGCGCCACGAGCCGGTCGACGACGACCGAACTATCACTCGGTCGGGAACCGTAACAGCGCACCCATGCCGTCGAACGCTTCGTCGAAGCGGTTCCCATCGGGGAAATCGTCCGGGACGACGACGGTTTCCCCGCCCTGTTCTTCCGTTCGGTTGCCGAACTCCTGGAGGTCGGGTCCCTCGAGTGCTGTCGAGAGCAACAGCGTTTCGACGGCGTCGTACTCGAGCGCGTCGTCGACCTCGTCGTGACCGTAGGCGACGGGTTCGTCGTCGTTTCCGATCCGCTCGAAGAATTCGTCGAGCGTCTCTCGGACGCCCTCTCGGTCCCGTTCCTCGATCGCCTCCTGACCCTTCTCCGCGAGTTGCTGGAGCCCCTGCTGGCTCGAGTATTCGACGGCGAACTCGCCGACGATTCGGTCCTCGAGTCGGTGGTCCAGGTCGGCTTCCTCCTGGAAGGTTTCGATGGTGCCCGTCGTCCCGCCCAGGAGGACGCCGTCGACGGGGTCGTCGCCGAGGAACTGCCGCTCGGCGCGCTCGGCGACCTCGTCGAAGAACTCGCGTTTTTGGCGCTCGCGGTCGCGTTCGAACCGCTCGGCGGACTGACCCCCGGCGCTCGATTTCCCGGGGACCTCGCTCTCGAAGGTATCGATCGGTTCGACACCCTCGTCGTCGAGCAGCCCCAACGCGGCCCCGCCGCGTTCGACCACCAGCAGGCCGTGGATCGATTCGGGTTCGGTGATCGCCTCGAGCGGCTCGAGGTCGAACTCGTTGGCGTGGCGGTAGACCGAGTTGTCGATGGGAACCGGCAGGTCGTCGAAGACCGACGTGAGCAGGTCGCCGTCGGCGGCCCCGGCGTAGATCGCGAGGCCGTTTTCT
Source organism: Natronorubrum tibetense GA33 (assembly GCF_000383975.1). Classification (NCBI taxonomy): domain Archaea; kingdom Methanobacteriati; phylum Methanobacteriota; class Halobacteria; order Halobacteriales; family Natrialbaceae; genus Natronorubrum; species Natronorubrum tibetense. Next base: position 2,559,152 of record NZ_KB913017.1, read on the forward strand.
GGAACCTCGTCGTACTTGTTCAATAGACTCCGAACGCTCTCTACGGCGTCGGTGAGCGGTTTCGGGAACGACTGCTCGTCGAGTTGGCTCGCTTCCGCGTAGTCGGTTTCGACGGGCTGGCGGGCTTCGCCGATCGATTCGTCGGGTGGAACGGCGAGCGTAATGAGGATGTCGCGGTCGGCCGAGGCCGAGGAGAGTCGATCGAGTCGGTCGTGGAGTTCGTAGTCCGAGAGTGACATTGATATCGTGTTCGTGAATTTGGAAGTGAGTGCCGGGCCTGCGGCGAAAGCGGTGCGTCGCAAGGCCGGCGAGCACGTCTGTTACGAGGAGTGTCCGGTTGAGCGACCGGCCGGCGCACTCAAGCAAAACGGGTGGCTCGAGTCGCGGTGTTCGTCGCCGGTAGCGATCACGTCGACGCTCGAGCGAGGATCAGTACGTCCGCGGCGGTCGCTCGAGAATTTCGAAGATCTCCCGCGCTCGATACTCCCGGTTGCGCTCCTTTCCGGTCGTCTCCTCGAGGATTCCGTCCTCCTCGAGTCGGTCGAGTGCCCGATAGGCGGTTGGACTGGCGACATCCAGTAACTCTTCGACGACGGCTGCAGTGAGATACGGTTGGTCGAAGAGTTTGCACGCGAGTCGCGCGTACGTGGCAGAGTCGTCGCCGTATTCGGCTTTGTACTCCCGTTGCAGGGTGTGCAACTCCTGTGATCGCAACAGCGTCTCCTCCGCCTGCTGGCGGATTCCCGTCACGAAAAAGTCGATCCAGGCCTCCCACTCGCCGTACTTGCGGACGGCGTCCATGCGGTCGACGTACGTCTGCTTGTAGCGATTGAAATACTCGCTGAGATAGAGTGTCGGCCGCTCGAGATAGCCGTCGTCGTACAACTGGAGCGTGACGAGCAGCCGTCCCAGGCGGCCGTTCCCGTCTCCGTACGGGTGAATCGTCTCAAACTGGTAGTGGGTGAGCGCGATATCGACGAGCGGATGATAGCTCCCGCCGGTTCGAACGTACGTCAGGAGGGCGTCCATGGGCCCGTCGACGGCGCTCGGAACGGGCGGAACGAACTCGCCTAAGTGATTCGGAACCGTCTTGAACGCGCCGATGGTGTCCGTCTCCCGTCGGTCGTCCGGAACGCCGCCGAGGAGCGTTTCGTGGAGGGTGTGGAGAAGATCGATCGAGATTCCGTCTCCGCGCTCGAGCGCCTCGATCCCGTCCTCGAGGGCCCGCTCGTAGTTGAGAACTTCCTGCACGTCTTTCGTTTCGTCCGCCGCCGGAGCCGTCTCAGCGTCCGATCCGCCAGCGTCGAGCGATCGGGTCTCGTAACTGTAGAGCGCGTTGTAGTCGATATCGGCTCCCTCGATCTCGGACGACTCCATCGCTTCCTTCCGGAGCAACGAGGTGTACAGAACGGGGGCGAAATCAGTTGTTAGACCGAATCCACTGAGCTTTCCGAGCCAGAAGGTCGCCTCCGAGAGCGTCTCGTAGAACTCTGTAGCGAGTTGCAATTCGGTACTCGGGGGGAGCGGATCCGGACTATAGTACGGCCGCTGTCCGTACGGGACGAGTCGACCCGGCGCATCGTCAGATAACTCTCGCAGCACCATTCGTAACTACGAACCTATACGAACTCTAAGTAGTTAAATCTATCTTACTGAATATAACTAAGGGGTGGTATAATCGGAGTCGCATTCATTTTGTACCATCTAACGAGAATACGTCCGTTCCGGATAGCAGACGGTTACGAACGAGTAGTCGCTTCGTAGCTGCGACGTTTCGATACGCGATCTGATGGATTCGAACCATTTCAAGGGTGAAAACAACTAGTGGGCGACCACTCTGCCAACGAGATTGACCCCTCATGGTAAGAGATAGACTAGGTGTCGATCAGTCGGATCGGTAGCCGCGCGGTTCCTCCCTCGCTGCCGACTCTTCGACAGCCGGCGTGCTGACGACCCACTCGGGCAGCAGCGACCGAACGTCGCTCGACTCGCTGCCGATGACGGCGAAGCCGGCGAAGATCGTCAGGAAGCCGACGACCGCGAGGGGAGCGATGGTCTCGCCGAGCAGCGCCCAGCCGCCGAGCGTCGAGACGACCGGGACGACGTAGAAGACCAGGTTGGCCTGGGTCGCGCCGGTCGACTCGAGCAGTCCGAAGTAGGCGATGTAGGCGAGGACGCCCGCGACGAGGCTGACGTAGGCGAGTGCGACGAGCGCTTCCGTCGTCCACGCGATCGATCCCATCGACTCGCCGGTCGACCAGGCGAGTCCGTGACTGAGCGCCGCGGCGATGGGCAGTCCCCACGCGATGCGGACGGTGCTCGAGAGCGTGGCGTTCGCACCGGAGCGCCGGATGAGCACAGCCCCCAGGGCGGCGCTTGCGGCACCCGCAAAGAGGATTGCGCGGCCGAGCGCGTCGCCGCCGACCAGCATCGCGGGGTCGGGGCTGACCACGAGCGCGACGCCGAAGAGACCGAGGACCATCCCGAACGCGCCGCGAGTCGAGAGGCGTTCGTTCGAGAGGAGCACGGCCGCAAAGACCGGCGTCAGAATCGGGTTGAGGCTGAAGACGATCGCCCCGACCGCACTGGTGGCGTACTGCTGGCCGACGAACAGGAGCGCGTTCGAGAGACCGATCACGAGCCCGCCGGTCGCGACGATGCCGACCACGTCGCCGCGCGTTCGGGGGCGAAGCTCCTCGAACGAGGCGGTGAGCGCGACGTAGCCCAGCATGACGAGGGCCGCGATGTCGAACCGGATCGCCACGAACAGCAGCGGCGGGAAGTACTCGAGTCCGGCTTTCGCGGCGACGAACGTCCCCCCGAAGAAGACACTCGAGAGGACGAAGAAGACGAGGGTGCGGCGGTCGATCACGGCCTCACCTCGGTTCGGCTTGCGCCCGACGAGTCCCCGGCGTGGGATCGACGGGGTGTGGAGGGATAGAACATCTTGTCTCGACAAAGGTGCCCGAGCCATATAGTTTAATTCAGAAAATATTTCACGGTAGGATAGGAAATCGTACCGAGAAACCCGAACTCACCGGGAAACCAGCTACCGTTCGTGCTATCCTGTCGTATCGTGAAATTATTTCATGGTGCGAAAGCACTATCAGGGACCGGCCGAACACACCCGTATGGAATCGGCACTCGAGGAGATCGAGTTCCTCGCGCTCTCGGCGAACCGCGTCGAGGTGTTGGGACTGCTCTCGGCGGGTGGGCACACCCGAAACGAACTGGCAGCGGAGACGGGGGCATCACAGGCCACGCTCGGACGGATTCTGAGCGACTTCCGAGAGCGGTCGTGGATCGACCGCGAGGGCAGCGAGTACGTCGCGACGGCGACCGGCCGACTCGTCGCGTCGGGCTTTACCGACCTCCGGGAGATCATCGAGACCGAACAGCGCCTCCGCGGGGTCGTCGAGTACCTGCCGACCGCCGAGATGACGTTCGACCTGAAGCGGCTCTCCGACGCGACCATCACGATGCCGACGCAGACGCGGCCGAACGCGCCGCTGTCGCGCCTGCTCGAGTTGCTCGAGACCGCCGACGAGGTGTGGACGGTCTCACACGCGTTCAACGAACAGACCCTGACGGTCGTTCAGGAACGCGCCGAAGCCGACGAGCAGACGTTTAGAGGCGTCTTTTCCCGGAGCGCGATCGACGCGCTCGCGGCCGACACGGAGCTTCGGGACCGACTCGAGACGCTGCTCGCGGCCGACGACGCCTCGGTTCGGGTCCGTGAGGGGACCGTGCCGCTCGCGGTCATGCTTCTCGACGAGGTCGTCTACATGCTCGTTCGGGACGAGCAGGGCGTCTTGCGCGCTTCGATCGACACCGACGACGAGGTCGTTCGCTCGTGGGCGCGGGAGACGGTCGAGGACTACTGGGAGCGCGCCGAGGCGCTCGAGGACGCCGGCGTGTCCCTCGAGTGAACCCGGTGCAAGTCGAAAATACGATATGATCGATCAGCGTCGGTCCGCTCGAATGTAGTCGACCGCTTTCTCGGCGATCATCGTCGTCGGCGCGTCCGTGTTTCCGCTCGTGATCGTCGGCATGATCGAGGCGTCGACGACGCGCAGACGTTCGAGCCCGCGGACCCGCAGGCGGTCGTCCACGACGGCCATCTCGTCGTCACCCATCTTGCAGGTTCCGACGGGGTGATAGAGAGTTTCGGCGGTTTCGCGGATGTACTCGGTCAGTTCCGCATCGGTCTCTACGTCCGACCCCGGCAACACCTCCTCGCCGCGATAGTCGTCGAACGGCTCGGCCTGCAGGATCTCTCGGACCAGTTTGATCCCCTCGAGCAGAACCTCGAGGTCGTCGCCCTCGGTCAGATACTGGGGGTCGATGGCAGGCTCGCCGAAGGGGTCGGCCGAGCGGAGGGAGATTCGGCCGCGGCTGTCGGGCCGCAGGCGGAGCGCGCCGAGCGAAAATCCGTGACCCTCTGGGTTGTCGAACCCGTGTTCGACGAAGTATGTCGGCCCAAAGTGGAACTGGATCTGGGGTACCTCGGCGTCCTCGGAAACGGTCGTGAATCCACCGGCCTCCGCGATGTTCGAGGTCAGTGGGCCGTTTTTCCGGAGCAGATATCTGAGCGTGTTCCACAGCGAGTCCGCGTCGGCCAGCGTAACCGGCTTCGTCGACTCGAAGTTGACGCCGACCTGCAGGTGATCCTGGAGGTTTCGGCCGACGCCAGGGAGGTCCGCGACGACGGGGATATCGTGCTCGCCAAGGTGGCCGGCCGGACCGACGCCGGAGCACAGGAGGAGGTGGGGCGAGTTGATCGCACCGGCTGACAGGATGACCTCCTCGGTCGCGTCGACCGTCGCGGAACGACCGGTGGCGTCGTCGCGGGCGTAGTCGACGCCGACGGCTTCGCGGCCGTCGAACCGAACGTTGGTCACTCGCGCACCGGTCACTGCGGTCAGATTCGGTCGCTCGAGAACCGGTTTCAGGTACGCGTCCGCCGCGCTGTGTCGTTTTCCGTCCTTCTGTGTCACCTGGTAGTAGCCGACGCCAGCCTGGTCGTCGGCGTTGAAGTTCTCGTTGTACGGGAGTCCGACCGACTGCCCGGCTTCGAGAAACGCTTCGGTGAGTTCGTTCGGCGACCGGAGGTCGGTCACGTTTCGCGGGCCGCCGATCGCGTGGTAGTCCGATGGACCGCGCTCGTTGTGTTCGGCGCGTTTGAAGTACGGCAGCACGTCCTCGTACGTCCAGCCCTCGTTACCCAGTTCGGTCCAGTGGTCGTAGTCCTCGGGCTGGCCGCGCACGTAGATCATCGCGTTGATCGAACTCGAGCCGCCCAGTGTCTTCCCGCGGGGCCAGTACAGTTCCCGGTCGTGCAGTTCCGACTGGGGCTCCGTGTAGTACGCCCAGTCGACCGCCGACTCGAACAGTTCCGAGAACGCCGCCGGAACGCCGATCTCTCGGTTCTCGTCGGGGTCGCCGGCCTCGAGCAACAGCACCTCGGCGTCGCCGCCGGCCGACAATCTGTTCGCGAGCACGCAGCCGGCCGGTCCCGCGCCGACGATCACGTAGTCGTAGGATCTCCCGTCCTCGGACATGTTGGGTTATCACATAGCACGGGGGTGGTATAGTCGTGTCCCCGAATCGCGCGAACGGATAGCGGTTCTCCGCGCACGTTGGCGTTACGTTCACGCTGGCCGACTCGAAAACCCAGCAATTGGAAAGTCTAGGCTGTCATCGGTATTTTCCGAAACAGCTATTCACGGTCGCTAACAGGTTTCGGTATCGATGGCCGTTTTTCCACACGGCACCAGCCCGCGCGTCGCGGTCGTTCCGATCGGTGATCCACCAGCTACCGCGTGTGACGCCGTCGCCGAAACGCTCCGCGAAACGTTCGAGTTGGCGGTTCCGATCCGGCGGACGATCGAGGCCCCACCCGTAGCGGAGTCGGACGACGCCAACGCGGAGCCGTTCCTCGAGTACGTCCGAGACGAGACCGAAGACATCGACCTCGCTGTCGGCGTGACCGACGCCGCGCTCCGACAACACGCCTACGAACCGCCGCTGTTCGGCGTCGGTCTCGAGTTCGGCACTGTCGGCGTCGTCTCGACGGCTCGCTTGCTCGAGGGGGACGAGCCGTCCGCACTCGAATGCGACCGGCTGGCGAAGGAGACGCTCTCGGTCGCCGGGACGACGTTCGGGTTACGAACGTACCTGCACGACGGCAGCGATACCGATGACTACGGTGAGGCCAAGAGCGGCGGGAACGACGAGGAGCCGTGCGTCGTCGCACCCGGAGACGCGCTTTTCCAGCTCGACGGGACGCCGGCGACCTACTGCGACGACTGCTGGGACGCGCTTGCAAACGAGTCCCCGTTTTTCGAACCGCCCCGACCCGACGCCTGGGCCATCCGGCCGCGCGGCGAGGAGACGTTGACGGTCGCAGACCGGTGGGCAAACGGCGAGCGGCGGTGGCGAGAGTATCCGCTGATGGCGGTCGGACTCGTCGTGGTCGCGGCCAGACCGATCGGAACACGAATCCGATCGGTTCTCGGGTGGCTGCCACGTCCCGGCACGATTTCGGCCCGTCGAGTCCCCCAGCCCGTTCACACGATCTATCGGATCGTTCGGTTCTGGACGAACGTGTTCTACTATCTGAGCTGTGTCCTCGTCTGGCTGTACGCGCTCGTGACTGTCCACGACTGGCTCCTCGGTCCGGAGTACTCGACGCCCGCTCTCGTCGCCGTACTGGGAGGCGGTCTTGTCGCCGGAATCGTCACGGCCCTCTTCCTCAAAGCGATTGCAGCGGGTTTCTACGACGGTATTCGAGGCGTTCCCGCCGAGGACGCGCACTGACTGGGTGCCGAGAAGCTGTACTGACTCAGGCACCGAGAACGAACTGGGCGATCCCGGTCAGCCAGAGGAAGGCCGCGAGGCCGATCGTGGCCTTCACGACACCGAGTGAGGCGTGTCTGGTCAGCGCGCGCCGGCGCTCCTCGAGCAGCGTGTCCGGCGATTTGTCCGAGAGAAACCCGTTGCCGTTCTCGTCGGCGGTAACGAGAACCGTCTTGCCCTCGCGGGAGTCGGCCCGCTCCGCATCCGGGACGGCTCGTCCGTAGACGAACACCTCGTCGTCTGGTGCGAGGTACTCGTAGGCGAACTCCCGGTCGCGATCCATCCCCTGATTGGGTAGATCGTTCGCCGCTGCAAAGTCCGCGAGGTCGGGTGGAAGGTGTTCGTGACTGGCGATCTCCACGGACCACCGACGGCTATCGGAGAGATCCAGTCGCAGGCTCGAGGCGTCGACGCGAACGTGGTAGTCGTCGACGCCCTCGGTGTCGCGCTCCAGAACGAACGGGGGTGCGACCCGCCGGTCCACGTGAGCAGGTTCGATCTTGTTGGTGTCGTCGACCGACAGTTCGTAGACGAGTGCCCGCTCTCGGCCGCCGAACGGGAGCCGATCCAGCCGATGATCGGGACGCGCCGTCCCGGCGATGGCGGTCTTTCCGAGCGCGATCGAATCGGGAGCCGAGGTGGGTCGATCGGCGATGACGGTGCGCTCTTCGTATCGATCGAAGCCGGACTGGACGCTCGAGAGCCCGGACACGACCAGTCCCGCCGACCCGATTACCAGCGCGGCGTAGACGATGAGCCCGCCCAGCATGGCTCAGGCCGACCGAACGCCGAGCCGCTCGCCGACCTCGACTCCCTCGTGAGCACGGTAGGACGCCACGAACGGCTCTCTCCGGGTGAGACCGTGATAGTTCGCGAAGACGGACTCCGGGAACGTATAGCACAACGTGTTGTAGGTCGCAACGGCCTCGTTGTACTGTTCGCGCCGATCCTCCAGTCGCTGCTCGAGACGCGTGATCGACGTCGAGAGTTCGTCGAACCGCTCGTTCGACGCCAGCTCCGGGTGTTCGTCCGAGAGCGTGTAAACTTCCTGTGTCGTTTCTCGCAGCGAGACCGCTACGGTGGCGACCTCCTCGGGCGACTGGGCCTCGACGATCCCTTCGCGCGCGTCGACGATACCGGCGAGCAGGTCTCGTTCGTGGGAGACGTGTTCGTTCGTCAGATCGATCAGCTGCTCGAGTTCGGCCTGTCGCCGCTCGAGGAGCACCTCGATATCGGCCCAGGTTTTCTCACAGTTCTCGTGGGCTTCCATGAGTCGCGCCTGCGACCGTCCGAGATATCGGACGACACTGTAGGCCACGACGAGGGCCGCGAACCCGACGATTACCAGCCAGAACAGACTCATGCCTTTCCCGATAGTTCTTCTGTGGTGAATTATACGTTTCGTCACCAGGCTGGAAGCCCGTCCTGAGAGGCCCGGAGATACGAGCGTCCGACGATCGGTTCGTCTCGTCGTCCGATATCGCTGTCCCGGCCCGAAACCGCCACAAGCATCGCTGCCTCGGCTCGGAACCGCCACAGGCGTGGTGGTGTTTTTGCTTCGTGGATCGATCAACCGTCGCTCGGTGTCTCGAAGTGGCCGCGACCGCGCTCGACGAACTCCTCGCGAGAGATCTCGCCCTCGAGCAGCGCCTCGAGGTCCTCGCCGACGCGCTCGGCGGCGATCGTATCGGGATAGATAACCCCCGCAGCACCCCGATCGAGGAACTCGTCGGCGGTCTCGGTCGAGTCGACGCGGACGACCCGCGGAACGTCCGCGTCGAGGTCGATGACCGCCTCGCTCCGGTCGTGTTCCGGCGTCAGCGAGACGACGAGCGCGGCGTCTTCGAGCCGCGCCAGCTCCCAGACGTCTTCGTTCGACACGTCGCCGTAGACGTAGTTGTCACACTCGTCGCGGATCTCCTCGAACAGGACGGGGTTGTCCTCGACGACGAGCGTCGGCCGATCGAGGAACGAGCACGCGTCGAGGACCTGCCGACCGCCGTGTTCGAAGTCGACGATGATGACGTGGCCCTCGAGGCCCTCGGAGACGCTCGTTCGATCGCCGAGGGACTCTCCGAGCAGTCGAACGGCCCCATTGTCGCGCAGCCAGCGATTGATCGCGCCCGCGTGACGACCCGTGTACGTCGCGACGATCATCGTGATGGCGGCCGCGAGGACGATTGCGTCGAAGACCGGGGGTGTGATCTGACCGGCCGCGAACGCCTCGAGCGCGATGAAGAGGCTGAAGATACTCACCTGATCGAGCGTGAGACCGGTCATGACCGCCGTTCGACCGTCGAACCCGCTTCTGAGCAGGATGAACGCGACGAGCAGCGGGTTGAGGATCAGGACCGCGACGACCAACGTGAGGGTGTACCCGATCGTCTCGAGCGTCGGAATCGTCAGCAACGCGCCGAGCGTGACGAAGAAGATCGGCGAGAAGAAGTCCTCTAAGTCGTCGACGGTATCGACTAACTCGAGCGAGTGAGGGTAGTCGTCGGCGATGGCGATGCCGGCGGCGAACGCGCCGACGACAATCGAGAGGTCGGCCGCCTCGGCGAGCGCGATGAACCCGACGACGAAGGAGATGCCGAGCAGCATCATCACCTCCGGGTCGCCCTGGAGTCGGGCGGTCAGCCGGTGGAAGAGGAGATAGCGAATCCCGAGTGCCAGGACGAACAGCCCGCCACCGACCGCGACCTGCTCCCAGGCGGGAGCCGCCGCGTAGACGAACGCGCTCAGCCCGAGTACGACCAGCACGCCGAGGAGGTCCTCCGTGAAGTGGATCGACTCCGCCAGCCGTTCGTACGTCGGCCGGGCGCCGTTCTCGTCGTCCAGATAGCTGGTCGCCACGAGGGACGAACTCAACGCGGCGGCGATGCCCAGGTAGCCGGCGTTCAACGGGTCGAGCCCGAACGCGAGGCCGAGACTGAACGTTAGTGCACCCACGATCGACGCCTGCAGGAGGCCGACGGTGACGCTGATCCGTCCGGTCGACCGGAACGCCTCCACGTCGACGTGGATCCCGAAGAGGAAGACGAGGAAGGCGATCCCCCACTGTGCGAGGTCGAGCAGCTGTGTTTCGTCTATCACCGCCCCAGCCAGCGCTCCCGCGAGCAGGTAAAACGGGATCACCGACAGCCCCTTCTGGGCGGCAACGAGCAGCAAGACAGCTGCGAGGACGAAGATGAGCGTCAGCGCGAACAGGATCTCATACATCGGTATCACCTCCGGTCGCGTCGGCGTCGTCCGATCGGTTCGAGCCACCGGACCCGGCCGCGTCGCCGGGGTCGTACCGTACGTCTTGGCTACCGAGGTCGACCGTCTCGTCCGCCCGCTGCGAGCGGTCGCGAGCCCGTGCGTTCAATTCCTCGAGCCGGCGTTCGAACGCCTCGCGGTCGTCGATCGTCTCGAGTAAGTTCGCGAGTTCGTCGCCGACGATCCCCCGTTCGAGGACGACGTAGTCGGCCCCGTGCTCGAGGAGCGCCGCCGCCTCGTCCTCGGTCGTTGCGGTGACGATCGAGAGCGCGTCGGGGCTGTCCTCGACTAGACGGAGGGTGACGTCTGCTCGCTGCGCGACGCTGACGAGCACCTCGGCCCCGGAGAGGTTCGCCTCCTGTCGGATATCGCCGTGTCTGGCGTTGCCGAAGATGAAGCCGTGTTCGCCGTCCATCAGTTCCCCGACGTACTCGGCGCGGTCCTCGACGAAGACGACCTCGTCGACGTCGTCCTCGAGAACCGCCGCGAGTCCGCCCGAGAGCCGGCTGTAGCCGACGATCACCGCGTGATCAGCGTACTCGACCGGCTGCGCCTCGACGGTGTCCTCGCGCTCGAGTCGCTCGAGATACGGTCTGACATACGCGTAGATCTGGCGGTTGTAAATGACATAGTACGTCGAGATGGGCATCGTGATCAGCGCCATCAGGCTGAGGAAGCCGAGGATCCCCTCCTCGATGAATCCCTGATCGACCGCGAGCGCGCCAAGTACCAGCGAGAACTCGCTGACCTGGAGCATCGAGATCGTGCCGAGGAAGGAGGTCTCGATATCGAAGCGCTGGCTGTAGAACAGCCCGAAGACGATGCAGAAGTTGATCACGATCAGGAGGAACGCCGCGGCGACCGCCTCTTGCCAGTAGGCCAGCAGCTGGCCGACTTCCATCTGGAGGGCGATGCTCGCGAAGAAGATCGCGATGAAGAAGTTCGTCGCCGGGCGCATTCGCTCCTTGAGCTCCGTGCTGTAGGGAAGCTGTGCGAGCGCGAGGCCCGCGAGGAACGCACCGATCTCGATAGAGAGATCGAGGCTCTCGGCGGCGAAAATGAAGAGAAACGCCCAGGCGATGCCGACGGTGAAGAGGGTGCTCTTGTTGGCGGCGCTGGCCCGGAGCAACGCCGGAAGGAGGTAGTTGCTCGCGAGGTAGGCGACGACGCCGATGACGCCCATCAGGAGGAGGACGCGACCGATGCTAAACGCGATCTCGCCGACGTTGTCGACGGCGCCGACGGCGAGAATCGCGAGCGCCATGACGAGGTAGATGTCCTGAAAGATGAGGATCCCGACGTCGACCTTCCCGTACAGTTCTTTCAGGTCGTCCTTGTCCCCGAGCACTTTGACGATGATCGGCGTCGCACCGAACGTCGTCGCGAGCGCGATCATCAGCGACTGATAGAGCGTGAAGCCGAGCAAGAGGGCGACGCCCGTCGACGCGATCGCCTGCAACACGGCCTGTCCGAGCGCGATCGCCCCGACGGGGCGCATGATCTCTCGAATGTCGTCGAATCGCATCTCGATGCCCAGCAAGAAGAGGAGAAAGCCGAGACCGAGTTCGGCGACGATCTCGATCAACTGGTCCTCGGCCACGATCCCGAGGCCGATCGGCCCGACGATGACTCCTGTCAGGACGTAGGCGACGATCGTCGGCTGCTTGGTCAGTCTGGCGGCGTAGCTGAGGACGGCCGCAGCCACGATGAGCAACGCGAAATCCGTTGCCAGTGCGATTCCCCCGAGAGACATTGTCCAACTGATATCGTACTTGCGACGACTCGACGCCGTTCAAAACGGGATACCCGATACTGTCGGAAAAGCGTTGGCGCTGCACATATCTCGCGTGAAAACTGGAATACAGTAGCCCGTATCCCGCTGCCGCGGCGTCTACGCCGCGCGCGGGAAGTTGTCGATCGTCTCCGCGCGGAACGCCTCCTCGTCGAACTCGTACTCACCGTCGAGGAACTCGAGGACCTGCTGTGTGTCCTGAAGCGCGTTTTTCAGACACGTCGACGCGCCGGGCGACGGCGTGATGTTGAAGATGATGTCGTCGCCGACGAGTTTCGCCTCGCCCATATCGAGGGACTTCGTCTTCGTGTCGACGATCTGGGGACGGACGCCACCGTACCCTTTGGCGCGCTGAATATCCTCGAGTTCGACGCTCGGGACGACCTTCTGGACGTGGGGAAGGAACTGCCGCGGGCCGACCTCCGGGACGTCGTAGATGAGGTTTCGCAGCACGTACGGCAGGAGGATCCGATCGGAGAGAATGTTCCCGTAGCTGAGAAACGCCGACGCGTTCAGCCCGAACACGTCGAGGAAGTCCTTCACGGTCGAGATTCGGCCGCGCTCGAGCGTCGGAACGAGTTTCGCGGTCGGTCCGAACCGGGTAACGCTGGGGTCGTGAACGTCGGCATCGCCGTGAACCGCGGCGAACGGCAGTTTCTTCATCTGTAGCGTGTAGACCTTCCCGTTCAGGAGATCGTCCGCGAGGAAGAAGCTCCCGGCGATGGGGAGCAACACCTTGTCCTGCCCGTAGCCGAGTTCCTTCGCGATCTGGAGGCTGTGCGAGCCGGCCGCGACGACGGTCGTGTCACAGTCGAACCGTCCGTTGTTCGTCTCGATCGTGTAGCCGTCAAGCGTAGGCGTGATATCTTTGACTTCGGTTCCGGTGAAGACGTCGACGTTCGGTTCCTCGTCAGCCTGCTCGACGAGCGAGCGCGTCGTCTCGCCGTAGTCGACGACGTAGCCGTCCGCGGTCTGCAGCGCGAGCATCTCCTTTGCGGGATCGCGGCCCTCGACGACCTTCGGTTCGATCTCCGCGATCTCTTCGCGGCCGATCGCTCGAAGTTTCGGGAAGAGGTCGCCGAACCCTTCTTCCTCGTACCGGCGCTCGAGTTGGTCGACCTCCTCGTCGCCGACCCCGAGCACCATCTTGCTCCGTTTGTCGTGCATCTCCCGGTCGGGGTCGTGATTCTCCAGGTAGCCCGCGAGGAGCTCCGCTCCTTCTTTGACGTCTTCGGCCTTCTCGAGCGTGTAGTTCGTCTCGATATCTCCGAAGTGGAGCGTCTGGGAGTTGTTCGTGTGATCCGTGTTGATCGCTGCGACCGACGGCTCCTTTTCGACCAACGCGATGGAGTCAATATCGGAGAACTTTGCCGTCGTGTACAGAAGGGAGGCCCCACTGATCCCGCCACCGACGATAACGAGGTCGTATTTGCCAGACATGATTGGTTCTACTATATACCCTACCCGAACCTCACGACTCCGCACAGATAACTCATATTTTTTCGAGCGGGTTTTCGATAATCGACGAACGGGGTATCGACAGCACTCTTTTCGACAATTCGAGTCGGGCAAAATAGCCCCGGTAGATAGGTCGGAGGACGGGGTGTTGGCCGCGTTCGCGCTCGTCGATCAGCGAACGTCCGAACTCGAGGCGCGAGAGAGCAGATAGACGGCCACTCCGCCGAACGCGACGCCCAGTCCCGCGAGGACGGCGACGGCGGGGACGATCGTGTTGAACGCGCCGTCGAACGCCGTCACGTCGAGGACGGTCGTCACGTCTTCGTCGAGCATGATCGCACGCGCCGCGTCGACGCCGTACGTGACGGGATTGATCCGGGCGAACGTCTGGATCCAGTTCGGCAGCACCTCAAGCGGGAGAAAGGCACTCGAGAGGAACAACAGCGGGAACTGTAACAGGTTCGCGCCGATGATCGTCGACTCCTGATCCCGGGTCAAGACGGCGAGGGTGTTCGAGAACGCGATAAACCAGAGCGAAAACACGATTCCGACGGCGATGATTCCGAGGGCACCGACGACTCCCGTCGTAATCTCCGCGCCCAGAAGGACACCCAGACCGAGAATGATTGCTATCTGCAGGGCGATACGGAACACTTCGGCGAGCGTCTTTCCGACGAAAACCGCGGTTCGGTTCATCGGCGAGACGAGCACCTTCTCGAACATGCCGTTCTCGATGTCGTTGACAAGCCCGATCCCGGAGGTGACCGCCGACGCGAGCGCGACCTGGATCGCGATGGCCGGCACGAGGAAGGTGGTGTAGTCGACGCCCGGGCCCAGCCCCTCACTTACCGCACCGCCGGCCACATTGCCGAACACCTCCGTGAACAATACGAGGAAGATGAACGGCTGTGCGAGCGAGACGACGAGGACGAACGGGTTTCGGACGGCCTTCAGGTTCCAGCGCTTGAAGTTGACCCAGACGTCCCCGGCGAACGTGTTGGACGAGCGCGGAACCGAATCCCGCTCCGACCGCGGAGTTGTCGGAGCGCTCACGACGCGTCCTCCCTTCCAGCGGCAGCTTCCGTCCCGACGGTCCCGGCAGTATCGACGCCACCGGCTGTCGACTCGGTATCGACACGTTCGCCGGTGATCGCGAGGAACACGTCGTCCAGCGTCGGCGCGCGAACGTTGAATCCGGTGACTGTCAGTCCCGCGTCCCGAAGCGCAACGAGGAGATCCGTTCCCGACTCACGGGCCGTTTCTGCGGTGACGCTGATCCCTGTTTCGGTCTCCTCGACGGTCGCGTCGTCGAAGGCCTCGAACTCTCCGGCGATCTCGACGGCCCGCGTTTTGGCATCCTCGCCGTCTTGTAACTCGATATCGAGCACGTCGCCGCCGACCTGCCGTTTCAACTCGTCCGGCGAGCCGTCGGCGACGATCCCGCCGTCGAGGATCACCGCCAGCCGCTCGCAGAGCTGATCGGCTTCCTCTAGGTACTGCGTCGTCAGGAACACAGTCGTTCCACGCTCGTTGATTCGCCGAAAGTACTCCCACAGTCGATTGCGCGCCTTCGGATCGAGCCCGGTGGTCGGCTCGTCGAGAAAGACGAGCGGCGGCCGGTGAACCAGCGCCGTCGCGGCGTCGAGGCGCTTTTTCATCCCGCCGGAGAACCCCTCCGAGCGTTTGTCGGCGACGGCCGTGAGGTCGACGAGATCGAGCAGTTCGGCGGTTCGGTCGTCGCGTTCGCCGCGCGGAACGCCGTAGGCCTCACACGCGAACCGGATATTTTCCTCGGCGGTAAGTTCCGGATCGATACTCGTCTCCTGGGCCATGTAGCCGATCGACTCGCGGATCTTCCGCGGCTCCGTTCGGACGTCGAATCCGTTGACTCGCACCTCGCCGGCCGTCGGCGAGAGGAGCGTCGCGAGAACCTTGATCGCCGTCGTCTTGCCCGCGCCGTTAGGTCCTAAAAACCCGAAGAACTCGCCGTCGTCGACCGTCAGATCGACGCCGTCGACCGCCGTCGTCCCGTCGCCGTAGGTCAACTCGAGTTCGTCGATCTCGATGGATGGGGCCGTCGGCGGCGTCGTTCGGTCCATCGCTCCCTGTTGTGACTGCTCGCACTGGGTTTCAGCATCCGCTACTGATCGGTCGTTCGACATAGCGTCGGTACGGGATCTGACCTGAAATACGCCCCCCTTCGAAATCGGGGAGTCGCTACGAAAATCGAAGCGTTAGAGTTCGTACGTTATCGCCCATCGATGGAGGTGGCCGAACACCGGGAAGATCGATCGGGCTTTTTCGGTCGGCGCGTACTCGACTCGCGGCGGCACCTCGTCGTACGCGGTTCGCTCGACCAACACGGTCCCGTTTCACGACGACCGAGTGCGAGTCGTTGCGGGCAATGTCTACACTGGCGACGGCGTTCTCGACGCGGTCCGGGGCGCGGACGCGGTCGTGAGCGTCCTCGGACAGGGAGAGGACTCGCCGACCGATCTCCTGTCCGTCGCCGGCGAGAACATCAGTCGCGCGATGGCCGAGACCGGCGTCTCGAGATTCGTGACGCTCGTCGGTGCAGGGGTCCGTGAGGACGGCGAATCGGTCTCGCTCGGCGGCAAAATGATGGGGGTCCTGCTGAAGTTACTCGCTCGAGTCGTCCTCGAGGACGCTGAATCTCACGTCGAACACGTCCGGGCGACGGACCTGGACTGGACGGTCGTCCGCGTCCCTCGACTCGGCGAGGGCGACCCGTCGGGGGAGTACCGGGCCGGCGACGTCGACCTCGGATTCGAGGCGATCGACCGAGCCGACGTCGCCCGGTTTATCCTCGATAGCCTCGAGAACGACGAGTACAGCCGACGAATGCCGAAGGTGGGGCCTGCGTAGCACGCCCCCTCGGCCCATCGTCTCCTCGAGTCGCCGGGAGGCCCCTTTCACGCTCGAGTCGTCGGTAACGCCACGAAGAACGTCGATCCCTCTCCGGACGCTGAGTCGACCCGGATCTTACCGTCGCGTCGGTCGACGACGAGTACACAGCGGTTGGCATCAGCGACGCGCTCGCTGCGACACGAGTCGAGACCCCAGTCTCAGCATCCGGATGGGTCCGACGAGCGTTTACGTGTTCGCCGATGATGTGAAACGTGGATTCGAAGGTAGTTAGTCGACGATGGGCGGAACGGTCCGGAGAGTACTCGCCAGAATATTACGCCTACTACGGGCCGAACGAGACGAGCGAGACCATCTGTGACACGCTCGAGCAGTTCGTCGACCGAGACGCGTCTATCCTCGAACTCGGCTGCAGTTCCGGTCGCCATCTCGCCCACCTGTACGAACACGGCTTCGAATCTCTCTCGGGAATCGACGTCAACAACGACGCGTTCGACGTGATGAGGGAGACGTACCCCGAACTCGCCGCCGAGGGAACGTTCTACCACGACCGGATCGAAGACGTCGTCGACGATTTCGAGGAGAACCAGTTCGACGTCGTCTACTCGGTTGAGACGCTTCAGCACCTGCATCCGGACGTCGAGTGGGTCTTCGAGGACCTCGCACGCATCACCGACGACCTCCTCATCACGGTCGAGAACGAAGGGGAAAACGAGAGCGAGCCGGCGCAGTCGGCCGACCCCGACGTGACCTACGTCAACGACGAGTTCCCCCTGTATCACCGCAACTGGAACCAGGTGTTCACCGAGTTCGCGTTCGACGAGGTCGACGCGGAATCGGGCAAGCGGGATACCGTCCGAACGTTCCGCTCGACGGCGGAGTGAGCTAACCGCGTTCGGCGTAGTCGTCCGCGCCGAACGGGGTCTCTGACTCGTGAGGCGTCCGCCTTCAACTTGTGACGCGTCTGTCCGCCGGCTGACCGGTGTGGCCGGTTCCACCCGCGATAGTCGGATGGGGCGTCTACTCCGCGTACGGCTCCCAGCGGGTGAACTTATTCGGCTGCCGTGCGAACGAACGATTATGACTGAGTACCGCGGAACCTGGGACGCAGACGAGGTCGAGGGGTTTCTCCGCGAGGCGACGATCCCGATTCGACTCGCCACCCATCGGCCGGACGGCTCG
The DNA here is from genome assembly GCF_000383975.1 of Natronorubrum tibetense GA33. Classification (NCBI taxonomy): domain Archaea; kingdom Methanobacteriati; phylum Methanobacteriota; class Halobacteria; order Halobacteriales; family Natrialbaceae; genus Natronorubrum; species Natronorubrum tibetense. Next base: position 2,576,586 of record NZ_KB913017.1, read on the forward strand.
CTGTGGCTCGTAACGCTATGGTATCGCTATCGAGACGGCGTACTCGAGTGTGCGACGCAGTCGACCGCGGACGTGGTGGGCTTTCTCCGCAACGATCCGGATGTCGCGTTCGACATCTCGACGAATCAGATCCCCTACCGCGGAATCAGGGGGAACGGTACCGTCACGATCTCGGCCGACGACGGCACGCCCGTTCTGCGCGACCTCGTCGATCGCTATCTCGAGAGCGATGACTCCTCGCTCGCCAGGTGGTTGCTCTCGGACGAGCGCGAGGAGGTCTGTCTTCGACTCGAGCCGCGGGAGATCTACAGCTGGGACTTCAGCGATCGGATGGGTGGGACCACCGACGAGTAGGTCGAATTCGTCGGCTCGGTTTCGGAGACGTGTTCCCCGATTGTGGTGTACGCAGTGATTTCCAGCCGCTGCGATATCGAGATGCGGGTCGATGCGAGTAGCGCTCGTCGGTGCCTCGACTTTTTGCGGTTGCATTCGAGTCGGTAGCGCCTCGATAACAACGGTTGTGCGGGTACTCCGATGTGGGTGTGCAGTGCGCGCGGCGGATTCCGTGTCCTTTGGTAAAATGACCCAAACAGCTACGTTCGAAACTCACCTATCTCTACAGCAGGGAAATGCCACGCCAGCCGTACGCGATGGCCGGCACGCACCGGTCGGAAAGCCGACGTTAGAGCCTATTGCCTGGTAGATGATTCGAACCATACTCGTTCTCTTCGCGGCGCTCTCGACCCGCGTTCGAGAGCGGTTGCGGAATCCTACCTACATCGACCCGGAATGGGTCCGGATCGATACGCGATCACTGGCCGTCTTTCGTATCGTCGCGGGAGCGCTCATCATCGCGGATATCTTGCTCCGCTCGCGAAACTTCGGGTTCTTCTACACCGAAGACGGCGTCGTTCCGCAGTCGCTGGCGATGGAGCTATCAGCCGACAACGCCTTTTCCGTCTACTACCTCACGACTGATTCGACGATCATCGCGGCCCTGTTCGTCGTGCAAGTCCTGGTCGCGCTCCAACTCATCGTCGGCTACAAGACGACGCTCGCGACTATCTTCTCCTTCCTGCTCGTCATCTCGCTGGACCACCACAACCCGTTAGTGCTCAGCTACGCGGACGTGCTTTTCCGGCTGTTGTTGTTCTGGGCTATCTTCCTCCCGCTCGGGGAACGGTGGTCCGTCGACGCCCTCCACGCCGAATCGGACGCGCGCGCCGGCATCACGAGTCTCGCCTCCGCCGCGATACTGGCCCAGATCGTCTACATGTACTTCCACAACGGCTACCACAAGACGGAGTCCGAACTGTGGACCGGCGGGGAGGCGACCCCCCTGATCATGGGGCTCGACAACACGACGTTCCTCCTCGGCGAGTTCACGCGGAACGTCCCAACGCTCCTCCAGTACGGCGGACTGACGTGGTATTACATGCTGCTCTTCTCGTGGCTCCTCTTGCTCCTCCGCGGACGGGCCCGAACGCTTCTCGTCGCGATGTTCATCGGCGGCCACGCCTCGTTCGCCATCACGGTCCGGATCGGCGCGTTTCCGTACGTCTCGATGATGGGGCTGGTACTCTTCTTACAGATGTCGTTTTGGGACGATTTGTCCGCCGTACGTCGTTCCGTCCCCGTCGACAGCGGCCGGTTCGCGTCGCCTCGAGGCGAACTCGAGCGACTCGGCTCTCGGTTCCCGAAGGTCGAATTCGACTCCAAAACCCGGAGACGGATCACGTCGGGTCTCTCGACGCTCGTGCTGGCGCTCGCGATCGTGTCGGTCCTGGTGATTCCGGTGGTGTCACATCTGCCAATCGCCGGCTTTGTCGACGACGAGGACGGTCCCAAGGAGCGAGTCGACGACACCGCGGCGATCATCGGCGTCGATCAGCCGGAGTGGAGTGTCTTCGCCCCCCATCCGCGAACCTCCGACCGGTACTACGTCTTCCCGGCGGCGACCGCAGACGGCGATTCGATCGACGTTTACAACGATCGGGCGGTCACGTACGAACGGCCGTACGAAGAACTCCAGCAACAGTTCGGGACGTACCGGGAACGGTTCTACATGAACAGCGTCAGGAGCGGCGGTCCCGACGACGTCGTCTCGGCGACGCTCGCGGACCATCTCTGTGAGACGTGGCAGGACGACCACGGCGAGGAACTCACGCAGGTCAACATGTACGTCGTCGTCGAGGACGTGACGCTCGAAACGATCGACGAGCCGGCGGATCGCGACAGGGAAATATACCCGATCTACGCCCACGGCTGCGGCGACAACAAGCCGCGTGAGATCGCGCCGCCTGAGTGATGGGTATCGGCGATCGCTGCTCGAGGATTAGGGTCGACACGCTTGCTCCCGGCTGGTACGTGGACTCGATCTCGCTCTCGACGAGCCCCCAGAAACGGACCGATTCTTGTGCGTTCGCAGACCAACGTGCGTATGGACGCGCCATCACTCGAGTTCCCGCCGGTCGGCCTCGGAACCATGGGTATCGACGATCCCGCGGTAATCGAGACCGCACTCGAACTGGGCTATCGCCACCTCGACACCGCACAGATCTACGAGAACGAGTCCGTCGTCGGCGAGGGGCTTGCCCGCGCGCTCGAGTCGAACGCCGTCGACCGGGACGATGTCACCGTCGCGACGAAAGTCTGGGCCGACAGCCTCGCACCCGAGGACGTCCGCCGGACGACGCGCGAGAGCCGCGAGCGACTGGGCCTCGAGACCGTCGACCTCATCTACGTCCACCGCCCGATCGACACCTACGATCCCGAAAGGACGCTTCCCGCCTTCGACGACCTCGTCGCCGATGGATTCACCCGTCACGTCGGGGTGAGCAACTTCACCGTAGACGAACTCGAGCGGGCGCGAGAGATCCTCGACGAACCGATCGCGGCCCATCAGGTCGAGTACCATCCGCTGTTCCAGCCCGAGGGCCTGCTCGAGCACGCCCGCGAGCACGGCTACCCACTGGTCGGGTACGCGCCGCTCTCCGGTGGCCGCGTTCGCGACGTTGAGGCGGTCGCTGAGGTCGCGGCAAAACACGACACGACGCCCGAAGCGGTCGCGCTCGCATGGCTAGCGTCGAAGGAGGGGCTCGTGACGATTCCGAAGGCGAGCAGTCGGGCTCATCTCGAGGCGAATCTCGAGGCAGTCGAGTTGGAACTCGAATCCGCGGATATTGGGCGGATTGACGGTCTCGAGCGGGAAGAGGAGCTGTTTCCGGAGTGAATTCGTTCTCGAGGCCGGTGGCCGTGTCTGGTCGGTCTCGGCGAACGCCGACTCCGAACCGGGTCGAGCCAGTAGAGAGACGAACGGAAGATACTGATCGGTCGCAACCAATCGATAGACCAGGCCCACGGCGAGATTCGGATTCGCCTTCGACCAGGGTGGAGTTGCCGTGCTGCGTCGATCCGTCGGGACGGACGGCTGTTCGACGGTGAATGTCGACTTCCCGCAGCAGTATCGATCTATTTGGATTCGGACTTCTTCTCGCCACTACACATCGTTGCTCAGACTGGCAAGTACGACATCGAGAGCAGCTAGAAGGCGGTCTGCGTGTTCCTTCTCGAACACGAGCGGAGGGCGGATCTTCAACACGTTATCGTGCTTCCCGGACGTACCGACGAGGATTCGACGTTGCCGAAGTCGATTGACGACTTCCGTCGCTTCGTCAGTTGCTGGCGTCCACGTCTCTCGGTCGGAGACGAGTTCCACACCGACCATGAGTCCGCTCCGTCGAATCTCGCCGATACGTTCGTACTTCGTAGCCAACTCCGATAGGCCGGAGTGGAGATACTCGCCGACTTCGGCGGCCTGTCTCAGAACCTGTTCGTTTTCGAGAACGTCGAGGACTGTGAGGGCCGCGACGGACGATACCGGATTTCCGCCGAACGTGCTGAATATGCCGGAGCCATCACGGAGCGTCGACAGGATCTCAGATCGCGTCACGACGGCGGCAACGGGGTAGCCGTTCCCCATCGGTTTGCCCATCGTGACGATGTCCGGAACGATGTCTGCCTCCTGAAATCCCCACGTGTTCGAAGCGGTTCGCCCGAACCCTGCCTGTACCTCGTCGGCGATGATCAAGCCGTCCCTCTCGCGCACGCGATCGGTCATCTCGGTTAGGTGCTCGCCATTCGGAGGAAAAATCCCGGTGCTCGTAAACAGCGGATCGAACATGAACGCAGCGGCCCCTACGTTTCGGCTTTCGAGCGCATCCAGCGCACCGATCATCGGTTCTGAACGTTCGGTCGTTTCGATCCAGTGGTGACTTGATCGCTGGACTGGCGGTGCGACAGTTTCGACGTGGGCCGGCCGGTTGCCGTCCGGCCAGTACTTCGGCGACAGCGACGCCGTCGATTCCGTAATGCCGTGGTATGCGTGATCAGCGACGATAGCCCCGTCGCGTCCCGTCGCAGCGGTCGCCAGTCGCCAGGCGATATCGTTCGCCTCGCTTCCCGAGTTGACTAACAACACCCGGTCGAGCTCGTCGGGCATCGTCTCCAACAGTCGTTCGGAAAGCGTGGTAACTGCTTCGTGCAAGTACCGCGTGTTCGTCGTCAACGTCCGAGTTTGTCCGGCAACGGCCGCCGCGACGTCGCGGTTTCCGTGGCCGAGGACCTGTACGTTGTTGTACGCGTCGAGGTAGCGGCGACCGTCCTGATCGAACAGCCAGACACCGTCGCCAGCGGCGAAGTGTACGGGATCGCGATAAAAAAGCGGTGCCGGCCCGAGAACCTCGCGGCGACGCGAGCGCAGGTCGGACGTATCGGCCCGCTGGTACGGAACGTCTCCTTCCAGGGCGGCGGCTCGCAGCAGTCGCCCGATCACATCCGGACCGGTTTCATCGAGCGCGATCAACGAATCCCACACTTCGGCGACGTCGGTGGTGTTGTGTTCGTAATTCGCACCTTCCCGTACGTGCATGATCCCCCTGACGGCGAGTCGTCCCAATACGAGATCGGGCAGCAGCCGAAGTTCGTCCTCCTCGAGCGGCGTAACGGTCACGTATCCTCTGACTATGGACTGGGCCGCCGACAGCGGATCGTCCCGGCGGGGCAGGACGTTCGCAAGCACGACGGCGAGGTCGCAGACGAGCGCCGTGTAGGTGAGATCACCGAAGTCCGTGATTCCACTCACTCGGTTGTCGTCGTCGAACAGCACGTTGTTCAGCCCGAGGTCGTTGTGCACGACCTGGGCCCGAAGTGAATCGAAGACCGGGTCTACGTTCGCTTCGAAACGGTCGAGAACGCGTTCGGCGGTGGCGCGTCGCCGCTCGTCGTCGATCTGCTCGAGCATCGCGTGGAAATCGGAGGCGTACCGAAGATCCCAGAGTACGTCGTACCTCGCGTCCGGATGGAAAAAGCCCCGTAGCGCCTTCCCCATCGTTGCGACGCACTCACCGTACGCGAACAGCGCGTCGCGTGAAAGCTCCCCGGGCGAGGGACTCCGCCCTGGAACGAACGAGTACAGTTGCACAAAGTAGCTGTCGCCGTCCTCGGTGACCGTGGTCCACGGCTCTCCATCAGTTGTCGGAATGGGTTCCATTACCGGCAGGTCGAGATCGGCCCGATGTACGTGCTGAATTGCCTGCGTTCGGAGGTCGATCACGCCACGGTCGTCCGCTGAATTGAATATTTTGAGGACGAATGCGTCATCGCTATCCGTATCGATACGGAAGTTCTGATCCCGCTCACCGCCCAGTTTCGTCGCCGTTCCGGATTCTCCGAAGGCACGATCGGCGATCTTCGACGCTTTGGCGGCATCGATTGGCGGCGGGTCAGTCACGATCGGTTCGGAGCCGCGTATTTCGTCGATCATCTCACGGCCACCTTTCGACCGGAATTCATACACCGAACTGCTCCGAGTGGGCTGTTAAACATTTCGTGCAGCAGAACATCCAGTGTCCTCGAGATGTCGCTGCTGTCCGTCTCGTCGACGGCGACCCGCAACGGCTCAGTCGTCGATGGGACGTAATTCCAGCGGAAGCCGTCGACGAATCGACTCCTGCTAGCCGAGTCGCAGCGGGATCGATCTCAGCACTACTGGATTACGTCCACTCTTGTGATGAGTTCGTTATCGCATGCATTTTTATGTTGTTCACCAACAGGACGAGGGTTCCGACCGCTCTTGATCAACCGTATAGAATCACGTATTAGAATGAGGCCTCGGCACTCGAACAGGAACGACTTACATATACCGCGATATCATACCCAAAGAACCGCCACCAGAGAGCAACTTCCAGCTGTCATTATACTCTGGTATAACGTCTATCTATATGCTGCTTTCGCATGTCCGAAGTACCACTAGCACCACGGCGAGCAAGTGACGAAGTCAGAAACCTATCCGAAGACACGGCGGGTCTCGAGGTGTAGTGCTATCGTCAACGTACGGGTGAATGGATGAAAGAAGCTGAAGAACAGGGCTGTAGTCTCAGCCAGTACATCGACGATCTAACCCAAGAAGCTCGAGGGCACCGCCAAGATTGTGATATTTCAGTTGAGATAGAGTACTAAGCCCCTGATTCTATCAGCTCGCGTCTTCCAGCTCTTTACCCGGAATCTCTTCGGTAGGAACGACTGCTAACTTCGAATCGTCTTCCTGTACCGTTTTATAATGGGACGGGAGTGGGGACGGATTTAACCGGCGGTGTCGGGTAGTTCGAAATCAGTCTCTTCTGTACCTCGTCGCGGATTCGATTCGTAGAGATCAACTACGATTCCATGGCGAACTCGTCGAGGACGGTATCGTCGCTGGATTTCGGTTTCGCCCTGTCGAGGGGCGTCGGTCGCGGCCAGAGGTAGCGCCACATGAGGCCCGCAACGATCCCGCCGAGCGTCGAGGCGACAATGAACATGACGGCGTCGAACGGCTGGATTCCCGCGATGCCCGAAGTGAAGATGCGGGCGAGGGCGACCTGTGGGTTCAGAAACGCCGTCGAGGCCGTTCCGATGATCCCCATGCCGACAGTAAAGCCCACCGCGAGACCGATCCACTCGCTGTTCTGGCGAATCATGGAGATGACGACCGACGCGAGCAACACAGTCCCGAGGAACTCGGCAACCCAGGTGGACGCGGGCCGTTCAACGGCGGAGATGGCGAACACCTCCCATCCGATCGTGCTCACGAACGTAAGTCCCGCGAGACCGGCGCCGACGAGGCCGCCAAGGAACTGAACTGGAATGTACTGCCGCGCGGTCTTCTGGTCCACGTCCCCGGTCACCAGTAGGGCGATGGTGACCGCCGGGTTCACGTGAGCACCGCTGATCGGCTTGAGCATCTGCACGACGACGAACAGCCAGCCAGCCGTCGCCAGCCCGATGAACAACACGCCGATACTCGGACTCGCCCCCAGCATTCCGTCGGCGAGCAGTCCTGACGACACGAGGACGAAAACGAGCGTCGCAGATCCGAAAAGCTCCGCGACGAGTTTCTGTTTGGTAGTGAAATCGTTGCTAGTCATCAGCTATCATGGAGGCCTCGATTGTATATATTCACATCCCCTAACCGCCGGACAGCGGCACTATCCACCTTTTTGGACGCTCCTCAAATCGAATTATCGGACTGGAGAACGTCACGCTCTCGAGAACGGATACGCGGTGGCTGTTCCGGCGGCTGGTCGCTGTCGTGCTCGACGACGGAATTCGGTATGATCCTGTTTCTCCCACCGTCTACGTCGAGGACAGCAGATATGGCATCTCTTCGCGTAGACGCACAGAACTTTGCACCGACTTGTCGAGACGTTAGGCCGAACAGAACGGAATGGGCGTGTTAATCGATGGCCTCGGCACTCATAGGGCTCGTCACCACCGGGTGCCGAGTCCGGCTCGGAGCGAGTGAATCGTCATCGGCCACTCGAGCATAGCGCACTCTCTCAAAAGACGGTTTGGATTGCTCGAGCGGGGTCGGATACCGGTGTAGCTGATTCGTTACGACCCGTTTGCGAACGCGGCGTTGAACTCGTCGATCAGGTTCTCGAGTCGAGCTCGATTCTGATTCGAAAACGTTTGCGGGGCGCGGTCGGTGGCCGTCCGCGGGTCCGTCGTAGGGGTCGTCGTTTCGGCGGGGGTCGCTCGAGTTCGATTCGTTGGTCGGTCGTGCTGTCGTTCGGTCCGGGTTTGTAAGTGTTGTGTGCTCATGTCGGTCGGATGGGGTTGTGTCGTCGGAAGGCGGTACTGGGGACTCGTCGGAGAGAGGGGGCGAGTTTACGCTACTACGTGTACGACCGACATCTGTACTCACCCCTACAGGCTCCTCCGTTATAAAAGTTCATGATAGATAATTCTGCCACCGGAACTCGCATGAAAGCAAGCCCAGAGGTAGCAATTGGCACAGTCGGCTCGAGACGACGATCCGGATGACGTGACGGCCACGGTACCGAACCGGAGACGCGAGCCTCCCCGTCTCGAGAGTCGAGGCAGCCTCACGGGCGCTCGGATGCACACACGACTTGAGACGGTACGGGTGAGAGTACTCGAGGTACCGACACCTCGGCACCCTCATGGCAATCGCTTTTGTCGGTCGCCGTCGCCGTACTCGTCGTGACGGTTCCTCCAGAGGCTGAACGACTGCTCGAGAGCGAGCCGCTGATGGCTCACCTCGGGACCAGCGTCGACGAGCGGCCACACGTCGCTCCCGTCTGGTACCGCTACGCGGACGACGACACCGTCGAGATCGTGACGACGGGTCGGAAACTGGCGAACATCCGTGAAAACCCCCGCGTCGCCCTCTCCGTGCAGGCCGACGACGCGGGCCGGACGCGCTGGATGGTGACGCTGCTCGGGACGGCAACGGTCGTCGACGACGAGGACGAAACGGCCGGCGCACGCAGACGAATCAACGAGAAGTACGACGCCGAACCGGGAGCCTACGCGGAGAACACCCTCGTTCGAATCGACGTGGGTTCGGCGAGTTACCAGACGTATTAACGAGCGGAGCGAGTCGCCTCGAACTGGCTTCAGGTGTACGCTGGCATCGCGAACGGCCACTCCCGCGATTCCTACCGGTCCACTTCTTCGAGAACCGACTCGCCCGTGCCGGGTTTCGACTCCCACTCCCACTCGTCTTCGACTCTGAGACGCCCATCGCCGAGTCGTTCGACGGTACCGACTGAGTGGCCGGTGGCCGTTTCGCCGTCCTCGTTCAGTTGTACGTACCGAACGTCCCACTGTGTACCGTCGAACGTCCCGACCAAATGCCCGTCCACGATGTCGCCACCGGAGTAGGCGGCGTACACTCGCTTCCCCTCCTGTTCGAACTGGAACGTCGTCTCCGCGCTCACTTCTCCCGCGTCGTCGTTTGCGACTCCGACGAGCGTCCGTCCGTCCAGTGACAGTTCGTCTGCCATACACTCCCTGACTCGAGCGAGCGAATAGCAGTTACGGTCAACAACTTCGACCTCAGGGTTCGGGGTATCCGCCTCGATCGCCGATGAACTGGTCTCCCAGCGGTAGGCAACCGTCTCAACCAGCGTCGGCCACTCTCGACCGGGACAGTTCACGAAGTCCCGGATGGACCGTATCGATCGGATGGCCCTCGAGTCGTTCGTCTCGTCCCCCACTCCGGTTCCCGGTCGTCCACTGAGGGGGCGTGGGTGAACTGACACCCCGTCGTCGCGACGTGGGCCGCATTCTCCGTGTGTGCGAAGACGAATCCAGACCCACGGTCGTGATCGTATCCTCGAAATGTCACTATCGCTCTCGAAATACGACAGTCGACGCCAGTAGGGGGAGGATACCAACTGCAACCGTCGCTACTGCGTCCTGTGCTGTGATCCGCCCGTCCGTATGTGCTGGATTACGAATACCGCGTTCGTCCTGTGAGTAGTCGAGTAACAGACAATGGACGATCTGACCGGATTCCAACGAGACCTCCTGTACGTGATCGCCGGCGCCGACCAGCCCTCCGGGCAAACTGTAAAGGCCGAGATAGAATCGTACTATCGTTCGGATATCAATCACGGTCGGTTGTATCCGAACCTGGACACGCTCGTCAACAAGGGCCTCGTCGACAAGGGCCAGCACGACAGACGAACGAATTACTACGAGATTTCCGACGACGGCCGTCGATCGATCGACGAACGCCAGCAGTGGGAACAACAGTATGTCTGATCGGTAACGCGTCCGTCGACCCGACCGCACGTCCAGCGTCGCCGCACACTACTGGTTTTCGAGTCGTTCGAGCGCAGCAGCGACCACGAGCGGCAGCGTGATCGTCGCGTCGGCGTAAACCGAGACGTTCTCGGCGTCTTTCTCGAGTTTTCCCCACGACCGGGCTTCGTCGAGCGTCGCGCCGGAAAGCCCGCCCGTTTGTTTGGGGTCCATCGTCAACTGCACGCCGTAATCGTACGCCCCAGGGGTGACGAGCATCGTCTGCAGGGTGAAGTTCTTGGGCACGCCGCCGCCGACGACGAACGCGCCGGCCTCGTCGGTGTCGAACGCGATGTCGGTAAGCGGCGTCATATCCGAAAGCGCGTCGAGCGAGAACGGGCCGGTCTGGGAGTACATCCAGGCCTGCAGGCCGAGCACCGAGTCCTGGACGGCGGGACAGTAGATCGGGACGTCGTTCTCGTAGGCCGCCGCGGCGATGCCCGGCGCTTCGTCGACATCGTCCCGTTCGTTCACCTCGGCGTTGGCTCGCCCCAACTCTTCGGTGAGCCGCTGGATCGAAACCGGCCCTGACTCGTCGCATTCGGCCTCGAGAACCGGAAACACCTCCTCGCGCAGGTGACTCTCGAAGTCGGCGAAGAACTCCTGTGGGAGGTAGACGTTGTAGATCCGATCGACTCCTTCGTCGCGCAGCGTTTCGTCGTGTTCGCGCTCCGTTTTCCCCTCCGCGTGGACCGCGCCGTGGTGGTGTTTGCCGCCGATGGCCTCGATAGCGTCGTGGGTGAGGTTCGCCCCGGTCGTGACGAGGACGTCGATGTGCCCCTCGCGGATCAGGTCGGCGACGATCCGACGCATCCCAGTGGGAACCATCGCGCCCGCAAGCGAGAAGAAGACGGTCACGTCGTCGTCGAACATCGACTCGGTGATGGCGACGGCCTCGTGAAGATCCGCCGCGCCGACGCCGGCGGTCCCGTACTCGTCGGCGAGTTCGCCGACCGTCATTCCGGCGCGAGCCTCGGCGTGGCCGATCGGATCGTGGGAAAACGTCTCGCGTTCGGGCTCGTGGTGTCCGTCCTCGGAATCGGTCGCATGGTCGTCACTCATGTCCTCGAGTCGGCCGGCCAGCGGTTTGAACGCCGCGATTTTGTGTGCCCACTTCGACTCGAACCGCACACAACGTCGGCGATAGACGGAGCTGCGGTCGCCGAACCTGAATCGAAAAAGCGAAGCGATCTCTCCGGCGCGTTCCGGCGGGAGTGGACCCGTTCGACGGGTAGCGATCGACTCCGAGGGGGCGCAAACGTCGATCGGGTTGTTCGTCCGAAACGCGATCCGACGGCCGCAGTCGTCCACCGACCACCGTCTCGAGAAGCCGCTCGATAGTAAACGGCCGGGTATGTACGCGGATCGTACCGTTCGTACACGGTCGTTTCTACGACGAACGGAGTCGCAGGCGGGGATAACAGCCGCGAGAAAGACGGCTACAGTCCGGTCGGTTCCTCGAAGTAACTCGTCTCGAGGCCCCACCCTTCGACCAGATCCTGTAGCGCGCGGACGCCGAACGTCTCGGTGGCGTAGTGACCCGCGAGGAAGACGTGAATACCGGCCTCCCGAGCCTCATGATAGGCTTTTTGCTTCCCCTCGCCGGTGATCAGCGCGTCCGCGCCGACCGCTTCGGCTTCGGCCAGCCAGTCGGTGCCGCTGCCGGTGACGATGGCCACTTCCTCAATCTCGTCGGGGCCGAACTCGAGCACCCGAACGGGTCGACCGCCGGTCTCGAGGCCCGACTGCAGCCGTTCGCGGAGTCCGTCGACGGTGTCGGGCTCGACTGCAGTACCGCGCTGGCCGATGTACTCCGGCCCGAGCTCCCCAAAGGGGGCGCGGTCCTCGAGGTCGAGCACGTCGGCGACGCCGGCGGCGTTGCCCAGTTCTTGGTGGCCGTCCAGTGGGAGGTGCGAGACGTACAGCGCAAGGTCGTTCGAGAGCAGGGGCTCGATTCGGTCGTACGTTCGGCCGGTCACCCGGTCGAAGCCGCCCCACGAGAGGCCGTGGTGGGTGACGAGCGCGTCCGCGTCGGCCTCAACCGCACGCTCGAACGTCGCCCGGACGCCGTCGACGGCGAAGGCGACGTGCTCGACTTCGCCCTCGTCGGGGCCGACCTGCAGCCCGTTCGCGCTGGCGTCGAGGTCGGCGTAGTCGTCGGTGCGCAGTTCCTCGTCGAGTCGGTCGACGAACGTAGCGAGCTCCATGTCCCGGGGTTGTCCGGCAAGGTTCTTGTATTCGACTGGTTCCGCGTCGGCTCCGTATTCGACTGGTTCCGCACCGAGTTCGTCGTATCGAGTCCCGAGCGAGCACATGCGACCGGCACGGCAGACAACGGGGGGACCGAAACGGACCCGTTCCCTACATCAGGTAGAACAACGGGAACAGGAACACCCAGACGATGTCGACGAAGTGCCAGTAGAGTCCGAAGAACTCGACCGGCCGACTATCCTCGAGATAGGCGTCGACGCTTGCGATCCGGTAGAGCATGAAGACGGCGATGAGCAGGCCGAAGAGCACGTGTAAGGCGTGCAGCCCCGTCGTGACGAAGTAGATCGTGTACTCGAGTCCGTACCACCAGTACTCGCCGTCGGCGAACTTCACGTTGTACTCGTACGCTTTGACGCCCATGAACGTCAGCCCGAGGAGGAGCGTCGCGCCCATCGCACCGAGGAGCCCGCTCTTGTGCTGGCGCTCGGCGAAGACGAGCGCGAGGACGACCGTGAAACTCGAGGTGAGCAACACGTAGGTGTTGAGCAGGCCGGGCCAGGCGGCGAACGGCACGGTCACCCAGTCGTTCCAGCCCATGTGCAGTCGCATGAAGACGTACGCACCGATCACGGCCCCGAAGACGACGACGTCCGACGCCAGGAAGAACCAGACGCCCAGTTTCGTGTTGCCGACGCCCTCGAACGGCCAGCGCTCGGCGATTGCCATCTCGGGCGCGTTGAACTCCTCGCGTCCGTACTCGAAGAGCGTGTACGCGAGAATCGCCAGACCGAGTACGGTGAGGATCGGATACAGCACGGTCGGCTCGGCGGCGGTGCTGGCGTCCTCGAGCCCGCGCGCCTGGGCGAACTCGAGCACGTACGGCGTCAGTCCCGACAGCCCGAGGAAGAACACGAACATGCCGAGCCCGATGCCGAGCGGCCAGATGCTCGCGTGATCCGCGTGTTCGACCTGCCTCGTCTCCTCGGTTACCACGCCGCCGTCGGTCGTCGCCGACGCGTCGTCGACGAACTCGAGTCGGCCGCTGGCGTAGCTCGGTCGGCCGCCCCAGTTCTCGAGCGGTGGGGGCGAGGGAATCGTCCACTCGGCGGTGCGGGAGAACTCCCACGGGTTGTCGGGCGCCTCGGGACCCGAAAACCAACTCTTCGCGAACGTGTAGAACATGATCAGGAACGACGCGCCCAGGACGAACGCCCCGACGGTCGCCAGCTGGTGGTAGAACTGCATCCCTCCGCCGTAGTCGAAGACGCGCCGCGGGGTCTCCCACGCGAGGAACATCGGGAAGTAAAGCAGGTTGAAGCCGATGAAGTAGACCGCGAAGTTGAGCTTGCCGAGCGTCTCGGAGTACATCTTCCCAGAGAGCTTCGGCCACCAGTAGTAGAGCCCGGCGATCAGCGCGGTGACCCCCGAAACCATCACGTAGTGGAAGTGCGCGACGACCCAGTAGGTGCCGCGGAACTCGTAGTCCAGTACGACCGCGCCGAGGAAGACCCCGGTGATGCCGCCGAGAATAAAGAGGACGAGCGCTCCCAGCGAGAAGAGAAACGGCGTCGTAAACCGAACCCGTCCCTTGACCATCGTGTAGATCAGCGCGAAGACCATCAGGTCGAAGGGCAGTGAGATCCCGATCGTCGTCGCCATGAACAGCGTCTTGATCTCGAGGTTGATCGTCGTCAGGAACATGTGGTGCATCCAGACCAGGAACGACTGAATGGCCACCAGCACCATCGAGATGATGACCCACTTCCGACCGACGAGTCGACGGCCAGTGAACGTCTGGAACGTCTCGAACATGATCCCCAGCGCGGGGAAGAAGACGATGTACACCTCCGGATGCCCGAAGAACCAGAACAGGTGCGCCCACAGCAGACTCGAGCCCTGATCGGTCGCCATGTACTGCGTGAGTAGGATTCGATCGCTCGCCTGCAACAGGAGGGCGGCGAGCAGCGCGGCGAACGCGAACAGCATCATCCAGACCGTCAGCAGCCACGACCAGGTGAACAGCGGCATGTTCCAGAGGCCGAGCCCCTCCGCCCGCGACCGATGAATCGTCGTGAGGAAGTTCACCGTTCCGATGGTGATCGAGAAGACGAACAGGATCAACGCGAGAATCGCCGCGTTGCCGCCGGTCGCCGCCTCCATCGCGGGCGTGTACATCGGCACGTTCAGCGGGGCGTACATCGTCCAGCCGCCCGCGAACGTCCGGCCCTGAAAGAACGACAGCCCGAACAGTAGCCCCGAAAAGAGGTAGAACCAGTAACTCATCGCGTTCAGCCGCGGGAACGCGAGATCTTTCGCCCCGATCTGCAGCGGGACGAAGTAGTTCGCGAACCCGGTCGCAATCGGGGAGAGGAACCAGAACACCATCAACAGCCCGTGGGCGGAGACGGCCTGATTGTACTCGCTGCCCGTGAGCAGCCCCGTTCCGCCCGGAACCCACAGCTGAATGCGGAATATCAGCGCGAGGACGCCGCCGAGCAGGAGGAAGAACATGGCCGTCGCCAGATAGAGAAGGCCGACGTCCTTGTGGTTCGTCGTGACGAGCCAGCGCTTGACTGATGTCATCGGGGGCAGGTCGCTCATCGGAACCCCCCGTCGCGAGGACCGTTCGGGTCGTTTGGCAGTCGTCTCGCCGATAGACGAATCAAGGAACCCATATCGACGGTTTCCACACCTGAGTTCCGTATCAATGTGTGTGGCGCACACGCAAGGGGAACGACAACCCCAGACGGCCGACGCAGAGCGTCCTCGAGGGATCGATTTACCACCCTGCCGGCAGATAGCTTCGTGTATGTCACGCGAGACGATCTCCCACGACGACGGAGCGATCTACGAGTTCACCCCCGATCTCGAGGCACTCGCGACGGTCGCCTCGGGTGCGGAACTGACGATCGAAACGAGAGATAGCTTGGACGGCGCAGTGTCCGCCGAATCGGACGTGATCGAGTCGGTCCCCGAGGAGGTCAACGCCGCAACGGGACCGATCGCGCTCGAGGATGCCGAACCCGGCGACGTGCTCCGGGTCGAGATCGAGGAGATACGAATCGCCGAGGAACACGGTCGCGTGATCACCATTGACGGTTTCGGCCTGCTCGACGGCCACGACGATATCGAGGCGCCGCGCACGCGGATGACACCGGTTTCGGCGGACGGCGAAACTCTCGAGTTCGACGACCTCGAGGTCCCGATCGACCCCGTCATCGGAACCATCGGCGTCGCACCCGCCTCGGAGTCGTACACGACGCTCGTCCCCCACGACCACGGCGGCAACCTCGATACGACCGATATGACGGCGGGTAACGTCGCCTACTTCCCCGTCTTTCAGGAGGGCGCGATGCTCGCGATGGGCGACTGCAAGGCCGCGATGGCCGACGGCGAGATGTGCGGCACCGGAGCCGAAATCGCGACCGAGATCGACGTGACGCTCGAAGTGATCGACGGCGACGCGACCGACATCGACCTCGAGCGCCCGTTGGTCGAGACGGACGACGCCTGGAAGACCATCGCGAGCGCGGAAACGCTCGAGGCGGCCTGCGAACTCGCGAACCGGGACGCGATCGAGTTGCTCGCAGCCGAACACGGTTTTGATCCGACGGACGCCTACCTGTTCTCGAGTCTGGTGGGTGGTCTCGAGATCAGTCAGGTCGTCGATCCGCTGGTGACGGTGCGCAACGCGGTGCCGAAGGCGTACCTGTCGTCGCCGTTTTGAGCGAACGTCTCCGGGTGTAAGTGGCGCTACGTCCCCTCGTCGCCAGCCCGGTCAGCGTGTGAAAAGACGAACTCCCGAACCAGTTTCGCTGCCAGCGATGCGGCCTGCCCGTCGTCGCGGTCGTTGACCTCCACGACGTCGAACCCGCTTGCATGTGGGGCGACCTCGCGGACGATATCGCGCATCTCGCGGGACTCGAGTCCGAACGGCTCTGTCGTTCCCGTCCCCGGCGCGTACGCGGGATCGCCGGCGTCGATATCGACGCTCAGGTAGACGTCCCGGTCATCGCGCTCATCGAACGACCAGTCCGCGACGTCCTCTGGCGGGACGACGGTCACGTCGTCCTCGCTCGCACGGTTCCACTCCGGTTCGCTGCCCGTTCGGATACCGAGGAGGACGACCTCCTCGACCGACTCGACCTCGAGGATTCGCCGCATCACGGCGGCGTGGGATAGCTCGTTCCCGTCGTAGGCTTCGTAGAGGTCGAGGTGGGCGTCGAGACAGACCACGATCTCGGGCTCGACTGCGCGTACGCCCGCGAGCGAGACGGTGTGCTCGCCGCCCAGCATCAGCGGGACGGCGTCGTCCCAGACGATATCGCGCAGGGTTCCGGTGAGGTACTCGAGATACGCTTCGGCATCGTCCCAGGCGCGGACATCACCATGGTCTTCGACGCCGAGGTCCGAGAAGTGCTGGCCCGTCCGGTGGTCGTAGTCGTCGAACGGTTCCGCAAAAGTCCGAATGCGACGGGGACCGAAGCGGGTCCCCGGTTGAAAGGTCGTCGAAACGTCCAGGGGCGCACCGACGACCACGAAGTTCGCGCCGCCACGGTCGGACGTACGTCCTCGCGCGTGGGAGTCCTCGCGTCCGTCGGTCGCCCCGGGAAACATTAGACGATCTTTCGCTGGTCTTCCATCTCGAGGTACTCGATGTTCTCGTCGGGGGAGACGTCGATGTCCTCGGGGATGCGCATCGTGAGCGTCTCGTACGTCTCGAGGTCCATGACCTGCATGTCGTTGCCGTCGACGGAGACGACCTGTCCGTTCTTCCGTTCGATGATCGGGACCCAGATCTTCGCGTCGACGGGCTGGGAGAGCGAGCGCTTCTTGCCGTCGAAGACGCCTGCGGCCTCGACTCGAGCCTTCGCGCTGCCGTGTTTGCCCGGCTTGGCCGTCGAGTAGGCGTTGATCTTACAGGCTGCGTCGTCGATCATGACGTAACTTCCTTCCTGGAGTTCGCGAACTTCGGTCTGCTGTTTCGCCATGTCCCGGCGTAATCAACCGACGGCCATAAACCGTTTGGAATGGACCCTGACCCGTGTTCAGTGTGCTAACACGTCCGAACCGTTCGATACGGCCGGCATTTTGGGGGTGAGTTCTCTATGGCCGGTGTCGGGAGGGAACCGTTCGCAGGCAGCGGCCCTCGAGCGAAATCACTACTAGCTGGACGACGAAGGCACGATCGATGCCCGGCAGCCTCGTCGCCGTCCTCGGTGTCGTCGCCGCGCTCCTCTCCGGTCTCAGCATCGCCATGGTCGTTCGACACCGCAGGCGTCGGCACGCCCGACCCGAACTCGCGAACGCCCTCGACGACCGACTGGCCGACGCGATGGGTCCGGGAACCGGCTCTCACCTCGAGCGCTCGCCGGCCGTCCGTCGAATCGCCGTCGTTGATGTGGATGACGGGAGCCGCGACGAGTATCCGGGGGACGGCGATCGACAGGCGATCGTCCCGACTGTCCGCGTCGACTTCGAGACTACCGACGCGCCGGGGATGAAGCTCGTTCTGGAGTACGTCGCGGACGTGCTCGAGGCGATTCAGCCCGAACTCGAGGCGCGCAACGAGCGCGTCCACCGCTACGACATCGAGTTCACCTTCGGTCCCGGCGGGTTGATCGTCTCGGGGGAGTGTCGTCGTGTCTCCGTTGCACCGGAACTGGCCGATCGATTGCTCGAGGACGAGCGCTACGGCGCGTTCGAACTCCTGCGCGATGTCGAGCGTGCCGACCGAGACGACGATAGTCCAACCGTTCTGTGGGACGACTGCCGATCGTCGGCCGATCGTCACTGATCGAGCGTGCTCGAGCCGAATTATCCCCGTGAGACTCCGACTGGCTCGTCGCTCAGTCGTATTTTCCCGTGAGGCCTGGGCTCACTCGTCGCTTCAGTCGTCTCTCTGTCGGTGACGGAACCGACCCGTCGCCCTAACTGTGACAAGAGCTAACACACTCCGGCGCGTAACGGTCGTGAGTGTTCTTCGGTCTCGAGTGCGAGACACGCGTCTCTCGAAGCGACGGACGCTCGGAGAGGTCCAGAGATGGCAACGATTCACGAATCCGCGGAGATCGAGACAGCAACGAAGGCCGAAGAGCAACAGGTCATCAATACCCTCGTGCTGGCGTTCAGTTCGGATCCGATGATGCGGTGGTTCTACCCGTCTACGAACGACTATATGGAGTATTTCCCGGAGTTCGTCAGGCTCTACGGCGGGAAGGCGTTCGACCACGGGACCGCCCACACCCTGCACGATTTCGCAGCGGCAGCCCTCTGGCTCCCGCCGGACGTGGACCCGGACGAAGATGCGTTGGTCGCGCTGTTTCAGGAAGCCCTGCCAGAAGAGCGCCTGGCGCACACATTTTCGGTCATGGAGCAACTCGACGGCTACCATCCCACCGAGCCGTACTGGCACTTGCCGGTCATCGGCGTCGGCCCAACCCAACAGCGTCGGGGGTACGGATCGACACTGATGCAGTACGCACTCGAGACGTGCGACCGAGAGGGGGAAATCGCGTACCTCGAGTCGAGCAATCCCCTGAATATCTCGCTCTACGTCCGTCACGGATTCGAGATACTCGGCGTGATACAGGAGGAGACGATGCCGCCGCTCATTCCGATGGTGCGCACGCCACGGGAGTGAGAATCGTCGGATCGGCTGCCGACGAACGAGAAGCGAGCCGAGGCGATCAGTCGTCGTGGGTCGCCGGGTCGTGCTCTCGGTCGTGGTGGTGTTTCTCCTGGAGGTGCTCGATCGCGTGGAGTTCGACGACGGGGACGACCTTGGCGACGGTCAGGAAGATCAACACCACCATCCCGATGGTGCCGATGACCGATGCGATTTCGATGAAACTCGGGAAGTAGTCGCCGGGCGTCGCCGCGTAGATGTTCATCGTCGGGTACATCAGTCCCTCGACGACGAAGAGGATCTTCTCGAGGAGCGTCGCAGTGAGAACCGCGACCCCGCAGGCGACGGCTCGCAGTTTGGTGAACAGCGACGGACGGATGGTTTGTGCGAAGATGAACGCCAGCACTCCCGCGACGAGCCCCATCGAGAGGATGTAGATCGGGTGCGAGAGCGTCGCGAGCGTGACGGTCCCCGTGTCGATCGGCGCGGTGAACCCGCCGGTGACCATCTGCTGGAGCTGGAGCCAGAGAAATAGCAGGGAGAAGAAGCCGAGCCACAGGAGCAGCCCGCGGAAGATGTCGTCGGTGATGATGTGATCCCAGTCGTAGGCCCAGCGGAAGGCGTAGGAGAGGAGGATCACGCCGCTGATCGCGGAGGTCAGCGCGATGGTGAGGAACTGGGGCCCCTGCACCGCGCCGAACCAGCCGGGCATGCTCGGGATCAGGGCGAATAGCCACGGAATCACGCCGCCGTGGAGCAAGAGCGGGGCCATGATGATGATCGCGAGCGCGAGCCACCAGACCATCCGCTGGACGATCTCGTCTTCCTTCTCGCTGTAGCCGACGGTCAACAGCTTGTAGATGGGGCCGAAATGATCCGGTAGGTCGCCGCGCAATCGGGTGACGTCGTACCGGAGTGTGAGTGCGAGGTAGGTCGCCGTCAGTACGAAGTAGGCTGTGATGACGGTCACGTCCCAGACCAGCGGCGAGGCGTGGATCGTGATGTGGTAGTGGGTGATGATGCTCGTGACCATCCGGTCTGGCCGTCCCAGGTGGACGACGATGTAGAAGCCGGCCGCGGAGAGCCCGGCGATGGTCAGCAGTTCGGCCAGCCGGGCGACCGGCATGTAGCGTTCCATCCCCAGCAGGCGGACCGCAGCGGAGAGGATAATCCCCCCGTGGGCGATCCCGACCCACCAGATGAACGCGCCGATGTACAGCCCCCAGGTAACCCCGCCGCCGGTCCCCCAGTCGGAGAGCCCGGTGACCACCATCCCCTCGTAGAGCTGGTAGAGCCAGCCGATCAGAAAGAGGGTGAACGCGAGACCGGCGACTCCGGCCAGGACGAAGTATTTCGTCGACGTATTCTGTATCGGCCGAAGGATGTCGGCCTTCTGTGGCGTTTTTGTACTCATCTTGCGAGAGTCTCACAAACATACTGTCGCCACACCCGTCATTGCATCCGTTGGCCTTGCAAGCACCGCTCTCTACACCGGCGTTCGTCCCACACCGCTGGGTCGTTCGACGACATCGGTGACGGCTGCAAGCGTGTGACCGGGCGACGCCCGATTGCGATTCGTTCGTCGCCGACGGATCCGCACCCTCGCTCGCCGTCGTCTACTCGTGACCCGTGTTGTCGAGGGCATCACTCAAGTGTCCACGGACCGAACGTTTAGACATGGCGCTGCTGGTGGCTCTCGACGAGTCGGAACCGGGCTGGGCGGCCCTCGAGTACGCCCTCGAGGAACACGCCGACGACGGGATCATCGTCGCCCACGTCGCCGATCCGAACCGGAGCGGCTACGGCGAGTTCGCCCATCTCGGCGCGGAGGCGATGCGCGAACGGATGCGCGAAGCGGCGGCCGACCTGTTCGACGCGGCCCACGCTCGAGCGGCCGATCAGGGGTACGAGATCACGACGGAACTACTGGTCGGCCAGCCTGCGCCGGCGATCGTCGAGTACGCGTTGGATCACGATGTCGATCGGATCGCGGTCGGCAGTCACGGGCGGTCCGGGGTCTCGCGCGTCTTACTCGGGAGTGTGGCGGAGCGTATCGCCCGACGGGCACCCGTTCCCGTGACGATCGTTCGCTGACCGCTCGCCGTACCGACCGCCGGTAAGCACGTGATTACCGCGATCGTCGATCTGCGGCCTCGTGTCTCACTGGGTAAGTATAAATTGTGGAACGTGTGAACTTCCGGTCACTCCGTCGCAACTGAATAAACTAATGAGGCTCCGAAATAGTCTCGCGATATGAACAACCGCTACGATGTGGTTATCGCAGGCGCTGGCCCAGCCGGTGGCCAGTGCGCACGCGACCTCGCAGCCCGTGGATACGACGTTGTCGTCCTCGAAACCGAGTCCGAGGACGAGTTCCCGCGCCAGAGCAACAAGTCCACCGCGGGGACGTTCCCCTCGATGATGGCCTCGTTCGGAATTCCAGACGATGTCGTCATGCAGTACACCGACAGTGTCGTCCTCGAGTCCCCGACCGAACACTACGTCCGCGAACAGCCCGGTGCGGTCCTCGAGTTCGCCGAGTTCAAGCGATACCTCGTCGAGGACAGCCGCGCGGACGGCGCGGAATACCGATTCGACGCGCGCGTCACCGCGCCAATCATGGAGAACGACGAGATCGTCGGCGTCCGGTACAACGGCGATGAGGAGGTCTACGGCGAGATCGTCATCGACGCGACGGGCCCGGCCGCGCCGCTCGCGAAGAAGCTCGGCGTCGTCGATCTCAAGCGAGAGAACCACGCGATCGGCATCGAGTACGAGTTCGAGGGTATCGATATCGACCGCCCCGGATTCGCCGACCTCCACGACGCGATGATGCTCCGACTGGACCACGAACTCGCGCCCGGCGGCTACTCGTGGATCTTCCACACCGGTGGGGATACTGCCAAGGTCGGCCTCTGTTACATTCAGAACGGAAGCCACGAGCAGTACGCGCGCGACGGCTACTCGATCGACGACTATCTGAACCACTGGCTCGAGACCGACCCCCGCTTCGCGAACGCCGAGCGACTCGAGGGGAAACAACACCGCGGCTCTGCACACATCCAACTGCCGGGCCAGATGCACACCGATCGGTTCATCGCTATCGGCGACACCGTCCCGACGGTCGACCCGCTCTGGGGCGAGGGAATCAACAAGTGCATGCAGTCCGGCCGGATGGCCGCTATTGCGGCTGACTCCTGTCTCAAACACAGCGACGTGAAGCCGACCGCCGAGAATCTCGAGGTGTACGACACTCTCTGGCACCGCGACGTCGCACCGAACGTCAAGACCCGCCAGCACATGACGCAACTGCTCTATCTCGCGTCCAACGAGCGCTACGACAAGCTCATGCGAGACCTGAACCGGTTCGACGAAGAGACGCTGGCGGAGGCAAACCGCGGGAACATCCGGGCCGTGCTGAAGCTGCTCGGCCCCAGCGACGCCTCCCTGCTCGCCCGATTCGCGAAACAGCAGTACGGATTCTGAATCGTCCGATACCGACGCGAGTACTCGCTTCTCGCCGTCGCGATATTCTGGACCCCCGCTGATCGGAACCGCGGTCACCGAACAGTTAATGGTTCTCGCCTTCGAGACGTGCCAATATGTTGACTCCCCGTTCGGACGCCGTCGACGCTCTCCCCCTCTCGAGGCGAGCGCTGCTCGCCGCCTCTGGTGCGCTGGTCTCCGCGACGGCCGGCTGTGCCGGTTTTCTGGACGACGACGATTCTCAGTCGAACGGCGACCTTGCGGACAACGCGCCAGCAGACACGTCCGTCCTCGCTCACCTCGATATCGATGCGGTCGCGGACGCGGGTGTGCTCGACGCGGACGAGACGGATTCGGGCGGCGACACGGCCGATACGGACGGTGATACGCCCGGTGCGGACGACGGTGCAACCGGCGCGGACGGCGACGCTCTCGAGGACGACGGTTCCGTCGACCCGGGGTACGTTGCCGATCTCGCGGCGGCGGTCGAGGCCCGGACCGGGCTCGACCCGCTCGCGGCGAACGAGGCGATGCTGTTCGGGGACGGCGATGCCGAACTGAACGAGACGAGCCTCGGGGACACCGAGTCCGACGGCTGGGAACGGGTCGACGCCATCGTCGACGGTACCTGGAGCGACGACGATGTCGTCGACTCGCTCGAGGCGACCACCGGCCTCGCATACGAGGCAACGACGCACGCGGACGAGTCGGTCCTGTACGAGCCGAAAACGGGTACGGACGACCCGGACACCCCTTCGCTCGGCGTCCTCGGCGACGGGCGATTCGTCGTCGGCGACGAGGCTGCCGTCCGGGCCGCACTCGACGTCCGGTACGGCGACGCCGCTCCCGTCTCCGGGTTGGTTCGCGACGCGTACGAGGACGCCCGCGGCGCGCAGTTGACCGTCGCCTCCGAGACCGACGGCCTCTCGGTTCCCGAGACGATCGAGCTGTTCGTCGACCTCGAGTTCGATATCCTCGACGAAGTCGATGCCGTCGGCCGGAGCTACGCCCTCGTCGACGCCGGGCTCGAGTTCGAGATCGACCTCCACGTCGGCGACGACGACGATGCGACGGAACTCGAGACGCTGCTTCGCGGCGCGCTTCCCTATCTTGGGAGCATCGACGAGGAGTTCGACGAGGTGCGCGAGGATATCGACCTCGATCGAAACGGAGCGGTGGTAACGGCCGGCTACGAGGGCGAGGCCGACGCTGTCCTCACCCTGCTCTCCGTGCTCGACGGGGTGTAACGTCGCGTGGATCTGCTGGCCTTGATGCGAAAGGAGGCGATCACCGTCAGGCGAAATTGGGGATTGATCCTTGTCCTCCTCGTCTTGCTCCCCGGTGGACTCGTCGCGGGGACCGCCATCTTCGAGCAGACGATCCCCCGCGACGTGCCCGTCGGCGTCGTCGCCGAGGAGGGGACGACCGAGGATGATATCGCGATCGCCGAAGCGGGGATGATCGCGTTCGCGACGCCGGTCGAGTACGAGTCGGCGGCCGAGGCGCGCGAGGGGCTTCAGCGCGAGGAAGTGTATCTCGCCGTCCACGTACCGGGCGACGTGATGAACGAGAGCGGCGAGGCGAACGTGACGATCGTCTCCGACCGTGCATTCGTCCCGTTCGAAGAGCCGGTCAACGAGACCGTCGGCGTCGCAGAGTCCGAGATCGACGCGCTCGTACAGGCCGACATCACCGTCGATCACGAGCAGGTCGGCGCGGAGCGGAGCCTCTCGGAGTTCCTCGTCCCCACCGGCCTGTTCGCCTTCGTCACGCTCTACGCGCTGGTCTTTCTCCCCTATCAGGTCCGCTCCGAGCGGTTGGTGCTCGACCGGCTCCAGACCGAGTCGCGACTGGATACCGTCGTCGCGAGCAAACTGCTGTTCTACGGCGCCGCGCTCGTGATTCCCGCGGCCGTCGTCGCGGCCATGGGGGGCTGGTTCGGCTACGAGGTGACCGTCCTCTCACCGCTGTCGGTCGCCGTCTTCGGACTCACGTTCGTCTATCTGGCCGCGATCGGACTCGCCGTCCTCTTCGCGCTCGGGCTCCGACAGACCGCCCTGTTCGTCAACATCGGACTCGCGTTGGCCGTCTTCGGACTCTCGAGTCTGGTCTACCCGACCGGCTTTTTCTCCTCGACGCAGGGAACCATCTCTCGAGCGCTGCCGACCTACTACTCGGTGGTCACGACCCGAAGCGCGATGTTGCGCGACGCGCCGGCGTCGCTGTACGCCGACTACCTCTGGTGGCTCGTCGCGACGACGCTCGCCTCGCTCGTCGCCCTGAAACTGGCCTTGGTCGTCTACGAACGGAGGCGCTGAGATGACGGAAACTGACTCGACCCACGACGCCGGCTCTGATTCCGCGAGCCGAGACGGCTCCGACGGCGATGACAGTGCACTCGCGCTCGTCGACGTGACGAAACGCTACGGCGAGACGACGGCGCTCAAGGACCTCTCCATCGAGTTCCGTCCGGGCACGTTCCACGGCCTTGTCGGGCCGAACGGCTCCGGGAAGACGACGTTATTCGCGCTTCTCGCCGGCCTCACGCGGCCGACGAGCGGCCGGATCGAGCGCACAGGCGCGACCGCGACCGTCGGCTACAGTTTCCAGGAGCCCCGATTCTACCCGTCGCTCACCGTCCGCGAGAACCTCGAAATCTTCCGCGGGTTCGCCGACGACCCGCCGCCGGACGCCTGGACCGAGACCCTGCTCGAGGAGCTTCGACTCGAGCCCGCCGCGGATCGCCGGGCCGACGAACTGTCGGGCGGCTTTCGGAAGAAACTCGACCTCGGGCTCGCGCTGATCAAGCGTCCGCAGTACCTGCTGCTCGACGAGCCACTGGCTGACGTCGATGACTACTCGAGGCGTCGCATTACGGCCTTCCTCGACTCGTATCGCGAGGCCGACCGGACGGTCGTCGTCTCGACGCACAACGTGACAGCCTTCGCCGACCAGCTCGATCGGCTCTCCGTCGTCGTCGACGGCGACCTCCGGTACGACGGCCCGCCCGCGGACGATGTCGTTGCACAGTACCGGGCGCTGCTGGACTGACGGCGCTCTTCCGCGAACGTGTATCGATTTCGAGGGGTCCGAGAGAATTTCACCCCTGTCGTCGTACGCGTTGGTATGTTCGAGACGATTCTGCTCCCGACCGACGGCAGCCAGCACGCCGAAGCCGCGGCCGAAACCGGCCTCGAGCTCGCGGGCGTCCACGACGCGGCGGTTCACGTCGTCTGCGTGGCCGATACGGGCCCGCTGAGCGATCTTCGTCTTCCCGGCGACGCTGCGAGTGCCGAAGACGCAATGCGCCAGCGCGCCCAGGAGTCCGTCGACACGATCGTCGAGCGGGCCGAAGACGCTGGTCTCGAGGTGACCGGCACCGTTCTGGAGGGGCCGCCCGAGCACGAACTGCTCGAGTACGTCGACGAGGTCGGCGCCGACCTCGTCGTGCTGTCCACCCGCGGCCGCGGCGGCGTCCACCGGATGGCGCTGGGGAGCGTCACCGACCACGTGATCCGGTTCGGCGACGTTCCCGTTTTCGTGGCGAACTCGGGTTCGCGCTCGGCGTGAGAAATGGCAGTCTCATCGGTGGTCAACTCTGTCCACCGCTCACTAGCTGGGCAAACTGAACACCGAGTTGACTCGTAGGAGAAAACACTTATTCAGCTATTTAATTTAATCTGATATGAATCGGAGAACGGCCCTGACGCTGATTGGTACCGGGGCAGCGACGTGGGGCGCAGGGTGTCTT
Organism: Natronorubrum tibetense GA33; assembly: GCF_000383975.1. Classification (NCBI taxonomy): domain Archaea; kingdom Methanobacteriati; phylum Methanobacteriota; class Halobacteria; order Halobacteriales; family Natrialbaceae; genus Natronorubrum; species Natronorubrum tibetense. The sequence continues at coordinate 2,602,814 of NZ_KB913017.1, forward strand.
TCAGTCGAGGAAGCGGGCCCTATCAATTTTGAACTCCTGAATTTTACCTATGACACACATCAAGTTGAGACCACCATCACCGATGAAGATGAGAATAACGTGCTCGAAGAGACCTACGAAATTAAGGAACGACAGGATGGATCGAGGGTAATTCGAGAAGAAGGATTTACCGAAGCTACCAATGGAGACACCTTCAATATTATCGTGGCGCTCTCTGACGAAGAGCCAGAGGAGGGAGAATTCCGAATGACGTGCAATGAGAGTAATAGAACCGAGGACGTGTTCTTCGCCGAAATACGCGAAACCCACGATGGAGACCATACATACTTTGAATTTCAACAATCAACCTGCAGTAGCGGACTCTAACGATACTATTGCACCTGCTATTTCCTATCTTTCACTAACGGAACGTGGTATGTATATCACCTGTACTGTACGACACAATATCGAACCATTCGTTCACTGCACCCCTTCGATTTTCGGAATAAGCAATAGCGCGGCGGTTGGCACCGCTTTCGACGGCTCCCTCAAAAGCTGAAGAGGTCGACGCCGCCCGTGACACCGATCACCTGCCCGGTCACGTACGACGCCTGCTCCGAGCAGAGGTAGGTGACCATGTTGGCGACATCCTCCTCGGTCCCGAGGTGGCGCATCGGTGTCGCTTCGGCGATGCGCGCGTAGTACTCGTCGACGTTCTCGCGGAGTTCGTCTGGATCCATGTCGGCCCAGTCGCCGACGACGATGTTCGGCGCGATGACGTTCGAGGTGACGCCCGATTGGGCCCCTTCGAGTGCCATCGTCCGCCCCAGTCCGATCATCGCAGCTTTCGTCGCCGAGTAGGAGAGCTGACCGAAGCCGCCGTACCAGCCGGCCATCGAGGACATGTTGACGACGCGGCCCCAGCCGCGCTCGCACATCTCCGGGAAGACTTCCTTGCTGATATTGTACGTCCCGGTGAGATTGATCTCGACATCACGGCTCCAGACATCGTCGTCGTAGTCGCCGACGCGCGAGCGGGCGTCGACCATCGCAGCGTTGTTGACGAGGATATCGACGCCGCCGAACTCGTCGCGTACGTCGGCCATCGAGTGCTGAACGTCGTCCACGTCGGTCAGGTCGCACTCGAGGGCCATCGCGTCGCCCGCGCCCGCCGTCCCGTCGATCTCGTCGGCGACCTCGCTCGCCCCGTCGGCGTCGACGTCGAGGACGACGACGTTCGCGCCCTCGTTCGCGAGCAGTCGGCAGTCGGCGCTTCCGATTCGTCCGGCACCGCCGGTGACGACGGCGGTCCTGTTCTGGAGTCCGAAGTCCATAGATCGCTGCATATTCCGCCGACGGAGGTAATTCTTTGGGAGAGAACAACACGCACACCACCGGTCGGTAATCGAACCCACCCCATACGATAAAGTATCGGTACATCGAGAACTCGGTTATGAGACTCGACGGCGTTCGCGTGCTCGATCTCTCGCGGCTGTTGCCCGGCCCGTACGCGACCCAGTTACTGGCCGACTCAGGTGCCGAAGTCGTGAAGGTAGAGGACACCGGCGCGGGTGACTACGCCCGGTTCATGGGACCGGAGACGGATCGCGGCTTCGGCGCGATTTTCGATATGGTCAACCGAGGGAAACGCAGCGTCGCGATCGACCTGAAAAACGAGGACGGCAGAAATGCGTTCTACCGACTCGTCGAGGACGCAGACATCGTCTTCGAGGGCTTTCGTCCCGGCGTCGTGGACCGACTGGGGATCGACTACGAGACGCTCACCGAGTACAACGACGAACTGATCTACTGTTCGCTCACGGGGTACGGACAGGAGGGTCCCTGGGCGGACCGCGCCGGCCACGACCTCAACTACGTCGCGCTGGCCGGCTTACTCGATATGACTCGAGAGTCGCCAGACGAAAAACCACAGATGCCCGGCTATCCGATCGGCGATATGGCCGGCGGCCTGTTCACTGCGTTCGCCATCGTCGAGGCGGTACTCGCGCGCGAACTCGGCAACAGCGACGGCGAGTACATCGACATCGCGATGGCCGATGTCGTGGCGTCGTTCGCCCAACCGGTCGCCTACCAGGCACTCACGGGCGACCCCGCCGAACCGCGACCCGGCGCGACGTCGCTTACGGGCGGTGTGCCGTGGTACGATAGCTACGAAACCGCAGACGGAAAGTGGGTGACCCTGGCCGCCCTCGAGCCCCAGTTTTGGGACGCCTTCTGCGACGCCGTCGACCGGAACGATCTCGTCGACGAACACGGGTCCGAAGATCCGAACGTGCTGGCGGCGCTCGGGGACGAACTCCGTGACCTCTTCCGCGAGCGCACGCGAGACGAGTGGGAGACCCAGCTCGCGGACGTCGACGCGGCGTTCGCGGGCGTCTACTCGCCCGCCGAGACGGTTGACCATCCTCAGATTCGGGCTCGAGGGATCCTGAACGGGGCGGATGACGCACCGCCGCGGATCGGCTACCCTGCACGCCACGCCACCGGGCCGACGGCGACCGTCGAGAGCGTTCCGACACAGGGCGAACACACTCGCGAGTATCTCGCTGACGCGGGGTACGACGAAGCGGAGATCGAGGCGTTGCTCGAGTCCGGTAGCGTTCGGTGACCCGCCACCTTCGTCACGTCGTGGGACGGTCGGACACCGAAACAGTATCGAGAACGCGACTTTATCCAGAGAAAGAGCCAATATGTGCCATATTGCCCTACAACATGGTGAATCTCAAATGGACCGGTGCAAGAATCACTACGAGTGTGGGAAATTTTCAACCGAGGTCCACCCCGGTCTCCTACCGTGCGAACTGTCCCGACTGCGGTGGCTCGCTTCGTTCGACGACCACGGCGGTCGAACTGGCCCTTGACGCCGTTGGAGGCCCCGGTTAGTTACGCTTCCTCCCGCCGAGTCAGTTGTTGTACGCCTGGTTCGTTCGTCAGTGCGTCTCCAGCATCGACGGTGGCGTCCGAACCGATGCAAAAATTGGCTGTTTGTATTATTATACCGGCTCAAAACTCCATTCAACAATTCTACTAGGCCATATAGTGTGTATGTCCGCAGAGATTATGTAGTGCAATTCGGTACCATTATCCAAGCGATGATCGAAATTCCAATCGAACACGCGCTGACTCGTTCCGCTCGAACACTCCGTCCGGAGACGCCCGTGAGCGAGGCCGCCCAGCGACTGCGCGATCCGGATGTCCCGGCGCTGGTCGTCCTCGAGGATGAAACCGTCGTGGGGATCGTCACCGAATCGGACATCGTCGCGTTCGTGGCCGAAACCCTCGAATCCTACCCAGTCGAGACCATCATGTCCGCACCCGTGACTACGATCTCCCCGAGCGAATCGATCACGGCCGCCGCCGAGACGATGCGGACGGACGGCGTGAAACACCTGCCCGTCGTCGAGGGAGAGACCTACTGTGGCCTCGTCTCGATTTCGACGCTTGCGCCGTACCTCTCGCGGCGCCGACTCGACATCGACTGGCAAGACGACCCGATCCGAATCGGTGCCGACGACGGTTCCGGCATTCCCGTCAGCGAATAGCGAGCGCATCAGCTTCTCGTCCACATCTCCTCGCCTTCTCGACGTTCTCTCGTTGACTTCGTCCGCGAAACATCTCGAGTGTGACCCGTTTCGCGCGTGTTCCGTCTCGAGCACTCACTCGAACAGTTCTGTGTGTCGTCCGGCGAGATTCGTGTACTCGCCCGACGCGAACTCCTCGAATATCGCTTCCGCGTCGGTCCCCGTCTCCTCAAGCGGCGTGCTCCTGGCTGGGACGCCGCGAGCGAACGATTCCGGCGGGATGTCGTACTCGTCGGGGATCACCGTACCGGCGGCGACAACGCTGCCCGCTCCGACCGTCGCTCCGGTATTGACCGTCGCGTTGAACCCGACCAGCGCTCGCTCCTCGACGGTCGCCTCGTTGAGGACCGCGCCGTGTCCGACCATGACGCGCTCTTCTAGGGTCGACGCGTGGATCGTGGCATTGTCGCCGACGTGTGCCTGCTGACCGACGCGAACGGGACCGATATCGCCGCGGAGGACGACACCCGGCCAGACGCTCGCCTCGCTCTCGATGCGGACGTCGCCGACCAGAATCGCATCTCGACTCACCGACGCGCCGTCGTCGATCGTCGGTCGTTCCCCCTCGAACTCGTAGGTTCGGCTATCGACCATAGGTGATCGGACCACAATTACACCTATAATACCGAATCAGGATCGTCCTGACAGTCAGTATCGAATGAGGCTCGATCCGGAGGAGAGCAGCCTCACTGACAGGTCTGAATCCCCACCTAATGCCATTTAGATACATTTGAGGGTGTGCAAGCCCGCTATTTATCCCCCGTCGGACCCCATCTCCACTCGAGAACATGAGTCAATCACAATCCCCGATCCGAGCGATGTTCGACGTGCAGCGAACCGCAGTCAAACAGAGCCAACAGCTGTTCAAGCAGGGACTGGCCGCCCAGCGCACCGTCGATACGATAGCGCTTACCGGTCTCAAAGGCCAGCAGTCGCTCCAGCGCCAGCAACTCGAACTCGCGCAGGCGGCCACCCACGGCTACGTCAACACGACGGCCGCACTGTTCCCCAGCGACGAGCCCTCGGACGCCCACCGAACCATCGACGAGACGTTCGCACAGCTGAAAACGACCCACGCCGAGTTCTACGACGCCATCGAGGCCGAACTCGAGCGAGACGTCGATTCCGCGACCGAGCTCTCCAGCGAGTTCGTCGACGCCCTCGACGAGCAGACCGAACAGCTCCTCGAGATGTCCCACTCGATCGAAGACCAGACGGTCGAGAACGTAAGCGAACTCTCGGGACAGCTCCACGAGCAACTCGAGCAGACCCAGCAGCTCCAGGACGAACTCGAGGACCAACTCGAGCGCCAGACCGGCGATGTCGCGGACCTGCTCGAACGGCAGGCCGAACAGGTCGAGGAGTTCCAACAGCAACTCGAGGAGCAGGCCGAGGACGTCACCCAACAGCTCCAGAGTCAGCAGGTCGAGTCCCAGACGAAGATCGATACCGACGCAGAGCACACGCTCGAGTCGATCGAGGGTATCGACGTCGAAACCCGCGAGCAACTCTCGGACGCCGGTATCGCGACGATCGACGACCTCGTGCGCGCCGACGCCGAATCCGTTTCCGAGGCTGCCGAGGTCTCGACCAGCGACGCCGAGGAGTGGATCGAACAGGCGGAAGCCTAACGCGACCTGATCGACGTATACCGGTTCTCTCTTCGATAGATCTAGCTACGTCGACCGTTGTCCGTTGACTGTCGACCGATGACCGTCGACCGTTGACTGTCTACCGATGTCCGTCGACCGGTGTCCGTCGACTGTCGACCGTCGACCGTTGTCCGTTGATCGGCTCATCTCCCGTTTTCCACTGCCGCTCTTGTTGACTATATTATAAACCGACACGTATAACGTCCCGTTAATCAAATGACAGTACCGATGTGGTTCGAGTCGGCACAGGTCGAACTCGTTCGGGATACGTTTCCGGAGTGGGCGGCGTTTCTGTTCGCCGTCCTCTCCTATCTCGGGAGCGTCTGGTTCGTCGCGCCGGCGGTCGTGCTGGCCTACTGGTTTCGAGATCGGCATCGGTTCGCCTCGTGGCTGGGAATCGTCATCGGCGGCTACGCTGTCATGCTCGGACTGAAGGGAATTTTCGAGACGCCGCGGCCGGGCGTCGGTCCCGCCATTACCCCTGAATCATTGCCAACAGTCGTCGCGTTGCTCTACGCACCAGCCGTCGAGGTCTCCTCGACGAGTTTTCCGAGCGGTCACGCCGTCGCTGCAACGGTCGTCTGGACGATGTTCGCCCTCGAGTCCGACGTCGGAACGCAACGACAGCGACTTTTCGGGGCCGCCACGATGGTCGCCCTCGTCGGATTCGCTCGAGTCGGGGCCGGCGTCCACTTTCCGATCGACGTCCTCGTCGGAACGGTCGCCGGCGTCTGCTACCTACTGTTCGTGCTGACGGTTCGGCACCGAGTACGCGCTCGAAGCGGTGACCACGCTGCGGCGAATGCGACGTTTACAATCGCCGCGGTGCTTGCACTCGCGGCTTTCTGGACCAGCGGCCGACCGGATACGATGGCGCTGTTCGGCGGCTGTCTCGGGTGCCTGCTCGCCTGGCAGTACGCGACGCCCTCGCGGGAGCCGTGGCCGCTGACGCTGCAGGTTGGGATCCGCGCGACGGTCGGTATCGCTGCGCTTGCACTCGTCGCGCTCGTGTTGCTCGTCGTCGAGAGTCTCCTCGTCTGGCTGGCCGTCGGTCTCGGGGGCGGCCTGCTCGTCGTCGGGCTCCCACGGTTGGCCAGCCGAACCGCCGTTTCGCGGGCACAGACGGAACTCGTCAGTTGACGATCGGTTGGCAGTCTCGAGTTCGGGCACGACTAACGAACGATAGATTTGGACGACAGTCGATACGACTGTAGCTGCTACAGAACATCGAACGGAAAAGCGGAAAGAGAAACCATCAGTGAGTGCGTAACGGCGTCGAACGCCGTCGGCCGTACGTACGTACTTAGAACGTCTCGAGGTAGCGGTCGAGTTCCCAGTCGGAGACGTCGACGAGGTACTCTTCGAACTCCTGGCGCTTGGCTTCGACGAACTTCGACGCGATGTGTTCGCCGAGTGCGTTGTAGATCGCCTCGTCTTTCTCGAGTGCGTCGACGGCCTCGCCGAGGTTCGCCGGCAGGGTATCGATGCCGTACTCGTCGCGTTTCGCCTCGTCGAACTCGTAGATGTTCTCGCGAACCGGATCGGGTGCTTCGAGATCCTGTTCGATGCCGTCAAGACCGGCGTGGATCATGACGGCGATGGCGAGATAGGGGTTACACGATGGATCCGGCGAGCGCAGTTCGACACGCGAAGCGGCCGGGACGCGGGCCGCCGGTTTGCGGATCAGGGCCGAGCGGTTGCGGTCGGACCAAGCGACATAGACGGGTGCCTCGTAGCCAGGGACGAGTCGTTTGTAGCTGTTGACCGTCGGGTTCGCGATAGCCGTAATTGCGGGCGCGTGCTCGAGGATGCCCGCGAGGAACGAGTGAGCGGTGTCGCTGAGGTTGAACTCGTCGTCGTCGTCGTGGAACGCGTTCTCACCGTCCTCGAACAGAGAGAGATGCGTGTGCATGCCCGAGCCGTTGATCTTCGGGATCGGCTTCGGCATGAACGTCGCGTGCTGGTCGTGCTGTGCGGCGATCGCCCGAACGACAGTACGGAAGGTGCCGACGTTGTCCGCCGTCGTCAACGCGTCGTCGTACTCGAAATTGATCTCGTGTTGGCCCTTGGCGACTTCGTGGTGACTGGCTTCGATCTCGAAGTCCATGCTCTCGAGGCCGTAGATGATGTCGCGGCGGACGTCGCTGGCGAGGTCTTTCGGGGCGAGGTCGAAGTAGCCGCCCTGGTCGCCGGTTTTGGTCGTCGCGCGACCGTCCTCGTCCTCCTCGAAGAGGAAGAACTCCGGTTCCGGCGCGGCGTTGACCTCGTAGCCCATCTCGTCGGCGCGGTCGAGCGCGTTCTTGAGAACGCGTCGTGGGTCGCCCTCGAACGGTTCGCCGGTCGACGTGTTATACACGTCACAGATCATTCGGGCCGCGGCGCTTTCTTCCTTCTGGCGCCACGGGAGGATGGCGAACGTGTCCGGGTCTGGAACCAGACGCATGTCCGATTCCTGAATGCGGACGAACCCCTCGATCGAGGAGCCGTCGAAGTAGATCCCATCGGTAAACGCCTTCTCCGCCTGACGTGCCGGGACGGAGACGTTCTTTACGGTGCCAAGAATGTCAGTAAACTGGAGACGAAGGAAGTCTACGTCTTCCGCTTCGATCTCGTCTAATACGGCCTGTTCGGATTCAGTGATGTTTCCGCTTGTCATCTTCTCGTCGTTCTACCCAAGTAACTCTGCTACTAAAACCCTACTGCTCCAAGCAAATCTTCTCTCCTCCGCAGGAAACTGCATATTCGTAAAGTTCTAAAGGCTACAGTGAGAGGGTGGATGTGATGACGTACGAAAATCTCGATGCAAAACTAGTGAATGCACTTCTCGGCGACGGTCGGGCGAGTCTCCGGAGTCTCGCCGAGGAACTCGACGTCTCCGTCACTACCGTTTCGAACCACCTCTCTGATCTCGAGGAAGAGGGGGTCATCGAAGGCTACACGCCGCGAGTCGATTACGATGCGGTCGGCTACGACGTGACAGCCGTCATCCAGTTGCAGGTCGAAGGAAACGCGCTGCCCGACGTTACCGACACCTTGCGAGATCACCGTCAGATGATCAGCGTTTACGAGGTTACCGGCGACTACGACGTGATCGCCATCGGCAAATTCAAAGACACCGACGGCATGAACGACCAGATCAAGGCCCTCCTCACGGACCCCGATATCAAGGCCTCGAACACGAGCGTCGTCCTGAACGCAGTCTCCGAGAACGAGCAGTTCGAACTCGATATCGACGACGCCTGAGTGCGTTTGCCACCCGATAGCCGACTGTTTTCTGCGGCATCGTGGCGTCAGTGGCGATCGCTGTGAGAGAACACACCTGACGAGCAGACGAGAGCGACGATCAGTCGTCGCCGTCGATGAGCGTCCCGGCCGCCGTCTCTCGATCGCCAGCCTGTGCCGCCCACAGCGTCGCGTACCGACCGTTTGCCGCCAGCAGGTCCTCGTGCGTTCCCCGTTCGACGATCTCGCCGTCCTCGAGCACCAGAATCGTCTCCGCGTCTTTGACCGTCGAGAGTCGGTGAGCGATCGTTAGCGTCGTGCGATTTTCGGTGAGCCGGTCGATCGACCGCTGGATCCGCAACTCGGTTTTCGTGTCGACGGCGCTTGTCGCCTCGTCCAGAATGAGGATTTCGGGGTCGGCGAGCACCGCTCGAGCGAGCGCGATCCGCTGGCGCTGGCCGCCCGAGAGCTTGACGCCGCGCTCGCCGACGCGGGTGTCGTACCCGTCCGGAAGGTCGACGATGAACTCGTGGGCCTGGGCCGCTTCGGCGGCCTCGCGGACCGTCTCGTCGGCGGCCTCGAAGTGACCGTAGCGGATGTTGTCCGCGATGGTGCCGTCGAAGAGGAACGTGTCCTGACTGACGTAGCCGACGGCCGATCGGAGATCCGCGAGTGCGACCTCCCGGACATCGTGGCCGTCGATTCGGACCGAACCGTCCTGGGCGTCGTACAATCGAAGCAGTAACTTGAGAACCGTCGATTTTCCGGCACCGGTCGGCCCGACGAACGCGACCGTCTCGCCCGGAGCGGCCTCGAAGGAGATATCCTCGAGGACGGTCTCCTCGAACGCCGTCTCGGTGGCCGCCGCGTTCCGGCGGGCCGCGGTGTCGTCGTAGCTAAACGTCACGTCGTCGTACGTGACGCGACCCTCGACCGGGATGATGTCGACGGGATCGTCGGGATTGTCGACGTGGACGGGGATGTCCATCAGCCCGAAGACGCGCTCGCTCGAGGCCTTGGCGTTCTGGTACTGGTCGACGATATTCGAGACCTCCGCGAGCGGGTCGACGATCCGCTGGGTGAGCATCAGGAAGACGACGAAGTCGCCGACAGAGAGGCTGCCGGTGAGCGGCCCCGGCGCGCTGTCGGTCGCGAGCCAGAGCCCGCCGACGAGGAAGGTCGCGGCGAAAGCGAGACCCGCGAGCAGCTCCATCCCCGGCCGGTAGAGGTAGCTCAATTTCAGGACGGCCATCGTCCGCTCGAAGAGGTTCCGCGAGGAGTCACGGACCCGCTCGGTCTCGTAGGACTCGCTCGAGGTAGTCTTGGTGAGCCCGATACCCGAGATGGCGTTCTCGAGCCGGGTGTTCATCCGACCGACGGCGGAGCGCTGGCGAACGTACCGCGGTTCGACGACGCGCATGAACCAGAGGGTGAAAAGGACCATCGCCGGCACGGCAAAGAGCGTCACGAACGCTAGCTGCCAGTTGAGATAGAAGAGGACGGCCGTAATCCCCCCGACCATCACCAACAGCCGCGCCGAGTTCATCAACGCGTTGTCGAGGAACATCTCGAGGTTCTGCGTGTCGTTGTTGAGGACGGCCATGACTTCGCCGGTCTGTTTCTCGTCAAAAAAGGCCGTGTCCAGCCGTTGCATCTTCTGGAAACAGTCGACCCGAACCGCGTGCATCACGTCGTGAGCGAACAGATTGGCGGTGACGCCGTAGATCCAGGTGAAGAGAGCCACAACGAGAAACGAGACGGCGATTGCAGTGACGGTAAACCAGAACTGCGCCATCGGTTCGGTCGGCAGCCACGCGTTGGGCACGAGCGGGAGTTCGAACGCGCCCGCCTCCTGCGTGAAGATCGCGTCGATCGCAACACCGAGCAACAGCGGCGGCACGAGACTCGCCATCCGGGCGACGAAGTTCGCGAGCATGCCGGCCGAAAACCAGCCTAATCGGCCGGGTGCGTACTCGCGAAAGAGCCTCGAGAGCGGTCGGTCGACGTCCTCGCGGTAGACGTCGAACGGTGTCTCGTCGTCGTGGGAACTCACTGGTGGACGTGTTTCGGTTCGAAATATAAACTCGTCTCGGTTCCGGATAGTAAGGAGGTGGTCGGGGAGCCTCGAGTCCGAGGCGTGCGCCGAATCGGCTACCGGTAGTATAGCAACGCGAGCCCGAGCCCGAGGAGCAACAGCCCCCACCACAGCGAATCGCCGGGGAGAACGATCAGAAACAGCGTGACGACGCCGGAGGAGAACAGCGACCAGCCGAGAGTCGTTTGTGAGCTCATACGCGCCGTACGTGATCCAGCACAATAGGTCGACGGGTTGCCAAGAGAAAGTACTGTGTGGCAGGTGAACTGTGGGTGAACAGTCGCCCGAAAATCACATACTACGGTACCGCAAGTAAGGCAGACGACTGATGGCTAAACACCCTATCCTGTTATCGGCAAGCGAGCGGTTCGAAGAACCCGAGTGACGCCGTTCACCGAGCGCGGAGCGCTCGGGCCGACGAGCGACCATCGGGAGCGAGGAGTGCTTTTGCACTAAATTTTGCCGAGGGCCGGCGAAGCCGGCCCGTGGTTCGAAAGGCGCGAAGCGCCTTTCGTCATCACGAGAGAGCTTCGCTCTCTCGAACGACAGAGCAAAATTTAGTTCTACATCATGCCGCCCATACCGCCGCCCATACCGCCCATGCCGCCGGCACCGCCGGGTGCGCCTTCCTCGTCGCCGCCCTTGTCGGTCGACAGATCGCCGGCGGAGATGATGTCGTCGATTTTGAGCACGAGGTTGGCTGCTTCGGAGGCCGAGGTGACGGCCTGCTCTTTGGCGTGGGCCGGTTCGACAACGCCGGCCTCGAAGGTGTCCTCGACGTCGCCCGAGAAGACGTTCAGGCCAGCCGTGACGTCGCCGTCGTCGTGGGCTGCACGCAGGTCGACGAGCGTGTCGATGGAGTCGAGACCCGCGTTCTCGGCGAGCACGCGCGGAACGAGCTCGAGCGAGTCGGCAAAGGCCTCGACGGCGAGCTGTTCGCGGCCGGAGACGGAGTCGGCGTAGTCACGCAGACGCGAGGCGAGTTCGACTTCGGTCGCACCGCCGCCCGCGAGGACGCGGCCGTCGGAGACGGTCTGTGCGACGACGTCGAGTGCGTCGTTGACGCCGCGCTCGAGTTCGTCGACGACGTGGTCGGTCGAGCCGCGAAGCAAGAGCGTGACGCCGTGTGCGTCGTCGCCTTCGACGTAGAACAGTTCGTCATCGTCGTCGCGGGTGACGTCACCGAAGCCGAGGTCGTCCTCGGTGACGCTCTCGAGGTCGGAGACGACGTTCGCGTTGACGACTTCCGAGAGGAACTCGAGGTCGGACTTCTTGGCGCGTCGGACGGCCAGAATGTCCTCCTTTGCGAGGTAGTGCTGGGCGAGGTCGTCGATGCCCTTCTGGCAGAAGACGACGTCGGCACCGGTGTCGACGATGCGCTGGACCTTGTCCTTGAGCTGTTTCTCCTCACGGTCGAGGAACTTCTGGAGCTGGTCGGGGTCGGTGACGGAGACTTCGGTGTCGACGTCGGTCTCCTCGACCTCGATCGGCTCGTTCAGCAGCAGGATGTCGGAGTCCGTCGCCTCGGTGGGCATGTTGTCGTGGACGGGGTCCTTGTCGATGATGCCACCGACGAGGAGGTCGGATTCGCCGACTGCGCGGCCGGTCTGGGTCTCGATGTTGAGGAACTCGAGGTCGACGACGTTGTCGCCCTCTTCCGTTTCGACGGTGACCTGACGGACGGCGTCGACGATCAGCTGGGCGAGGTGCTCCTTGTTGACCTCGGTGCCCTTGCCGGTCATCGAGGTTTCGGCGGTCTTCCGGAGGAGTTCCTCGTCGGTCGTGTCGATCTCGGTCGCGATGTCGTCGATCTCGTCACGAGCCTGCTCTGCGGCCATGTGGAAGCCCTTGATGATCGCCGTTGGGTGAATGTCCTGCTCGAGGAGGTCCTCGGCGTTCTTGAGGAGTTCGCCGGCGATCGCGACGGCCGTCGTGGTACCGTCGCCAGCCTCGTCTTCCTGTGTCTCGGCGACCTCGATGATCATCTCGGCCGTCGGGTTGTCGATGTCCATCTCCTGGAGGATGGTCACGCCGTCGTTGGTGATCGTTACCGATCCCATCGAGTCGACGAGCATCTTGTCCATCCCTTTCGGACCGAGCGTCGAGCGGACGGCCTCGGCGACTGCACGGGCCGCGCTGATGTTGTAGTCCTGCGCGTCCTTGTCCTTGACGCGCTGGGAATCCTCGCTCATCACGATCATCGGCTGCCCTTGCTGCATTCGCTGGCTCATAGTCAGCTGATTCATTGTTTGCCCTTCTATATAAAGATGGTGTTTTTCGCCATTCGTGATGGTCAGCGACTGCCGAACGTGAGGCGGAGAAACCACCGGATGGCGACGGGTCGTGTGCCCGTATTTGACATGCGTTACCAATCAGCTCGTCGCTCGAGACGACGACTGTATCCGCCACATTTATACAGTGTTGAGCATCGATCGCGAATCGAAGGGGCTCGCCTTCGCTCGAGAGCGTCGATACCTATAGTAGCCACTGACAGTCAGTGCACACCTGATCGCACGACGGCTGTGCGATCAGTGTGTAACTCGTTTCAGTTGTTACTATAGGACTCAACCGGTTCGACCAGCGACGCCTCGTCGATCGACGGATCGTTAACCGCACGCGAGACTGGGTACGCGCGGAGTTCCTCGGCCGGATAGGGCTCGAGAAGCGATTTCGGATCGTCGACAGTCAGCCACTCGCGTTCGCGATCGGGCTCGAGGATGACCGCCATTCGGTGGTGAAGCTCCGAGACGAGGTCGTTCGGCTCCGTTGTGACGATGGTAAACGTTTCGAGCGGTCCGTCTTCGCTATCGTCGTCCGCGACGCCGCCACCGAAGGCGTCGAGACCAGCCTGGGTTGTCTCGTCGTCGGGCTCCCAGCGTTCCCAGAGCCCGGCCATCGCGAAGACGCGATCGTCCTCGAAGGCGACTCTGTAGGGCTGTTTTCCGTTCTCGGTCTCGACCCACTCGTAGAAGCCGTCCGCGGGAACGATACATCTCCGTCGTTCGTACGCCGCCCGAAAGCTCGGCTTCTCGTCTACCGTCTCCGCACGCGCGTTGATGAGACCGTTTTTGTCGTCGTCGGCCCACGATGGCACCAGTCCCCACTCGAGGCGCTGGATCGTCTCGGGCGCGTCGTTCGTGATCACCGGGAGCCGCTGGCCCGGCGTCATGTTGTACCGCGGCGTGAACTCCTCGCTCGAGTCCGCGAATCGGGCGTCGAATCGCTCCTCGAGTGCCGCCTGCTCGACCATCAGTGTGTAGCGACCGCACATACTAGCGTCGTCGGCCGCCGCGGATATATGGTTGTCCGGTAGTCGCTCGCTCGGTATTCGGCGGCTACTCGGGCAGTATCGAGGGCGTACCCGTGGCCGGTAAGGCAGTAGGTGGCGTGTTACCATACACGGTTCCGTCGGAGCTCTCCACGAGAGTACAATGACGGATCGATACGAGATGCTGCTCTGCAAAGACGGCCTGCTAGAGATTCGGAACCCGGAGAACGAGGACCGGTGGATCACAACCGACTCGCCGGCGGAGCTTAGGCGGTAGTCGGTTCGGCTCCGTGACAGCAGGTGCTGTTCTGCCACTGTGGTGTGGAAACAAATCGCCGCAGCTTCCCACTGCTCATGACGCGTGTAGATCATCGTTCGGAAAACGCCAAGACTGGGATATCAACTGCCCCGCACAGGACACGGGGCTTGTCAGTGAACTCGGCCGTTATCCCGATAGCGGGGTCGGTACGAAACCTTGGTTCGGCCTCACCGTTCCTGACTTCAGGGCGAGTTGACCGTCGCCCGTCCGCCGAGACGACTGTAGGCCTCGACGGACGAACCGTAATCCGACGTTCTTTGCACCGACGTAATCAGCGTTGGCAGTAGTTCCACACTCGCGACACTCGAACGCTGCCTGTCGAATGCGGTTCTTTTCGCTCGTATATCCACATTCCGGACACTGTCGGCTCGTATTCTCTGGTGAAACGAACTCGATACGAATTCCCGCAGCCGTAGCTTTGTATTCGACCAGATCGACGAGTTGGCGGTGTGCCCACTGGTGAAATTCTTTGACAGGGGGTGCACGCTCCCGAATATGTTTGAGATTTTCGAATGCGATATAATCGCAGTCGTGGGTTACTGCTTCCTCGAGAATATCGTTGGCGACGTGATGCAACATCTCGCGCACATAGCGTGACTCTCGTCCGCTCATCCGCTGAATGGTGCGATGTGCTGACTGCGTTCCGGCTTCTTGAAGGCTGGAGCGTATTCGTTCGAATTGGCGGTGTCTGTGGCGTAGTTCTCCCCCCGAAGCGAAGTAGGCCGTACTGGTAGTGGCAATGTTGACGATGCCGAGATCGACACCGAGAACTGTCCTGTCCCCAGTGTCGTCCTGCCTCTCGGTCGTCGGTTCGGGCTTTGGCTTACGGAAACCCAGATGCAAATACCAGTCACCGTCCCGCTTCGATATCGTCGATTCGGTCAGTTCCCACTCGTCGTCCTCGAGATACTGTCGCTGGTAACCCGTTTCGTCGTCGGGAAGTGCGAGATTACAGCGAATCCGATCGGTGAGCGTTGCTAGCGAGACGGAACCGTCGGAAAACAGCGTCATCGATCGCGCGTCGTAAACGAGCGTATCGCTCGTGAAGGTCGGCCGAGACGTCTTGTAATTCTCGTCCAAGTCGTCGATCTCCTCGATACCAGAGAGTGCGGCTGCAGCTTTGTGCGTAGCGAGAATCGCGTGTTGGCTTCCGAGACGCGTTTGCTCACGTATCTCGTCGTACGCGAGTTGTTGCAGTTGCGTTTTCCGTGTCTCCCCAACTGTCCAGCCGATACGAGTACTGATGTTACAGGCGTATTGCCATTCGTCAAGTGTCTCATCGAGCGCTCGCCGTTGCTCGGGAGTAAGGATAGGGCGGGTGATCGCAGTCCGTCTCAGGTAGTCACCTGCCACGGAAAGAAGTTGATAGTAGACATACATTAGTTAATCGGTTTTAATTGACAGTTCCCTAGGGTCGACGCGCTTCGGTAGAGAATCGAGATATAACGAAGACGAAATCAGGCAGTGTTCTCGTCACGGACGGGGATCGAGCGTTTTCGATCAGGCTCGAGGGTTCTGACAGGGTATCTGCTCGGATTTCACTATCTGAATGTTAATACCCCTAATAGAACACATTTGTGCTCTTTTCTTTCAAAAAAGCGCCAGGACAGGGATTTGAACCCTGAATCCCAAAGGGAACACGCTTTCCAGGCGTGCGCCTTACCGTTCGGCCATCCTGGCTCGAGTCAACCTAACGGGGTCCGTCGTTTAACTCTTACTTTTACCGTCGCCGCCGTGTGACTCGGTTTCACCCGTCACGCGACGGGCCGACCACGCGGCGACCCGGTGCTCGAGCAGGTACGCACCGGTCATCGCCCCGGTCCCAACGATCACGGCCACGAACGCAGCCTGCGTGATTGGGAGTAGCGACTCGACGAACAGCGCGTAGCCCTGCACGAGCACCAGGAAGGCCATGAAACCGACGGCACCCCAGAGCAGGGCGGAGACGACGCGGCGATCGAGTCCGAACACGCCTCGAGTCACCTCACTCGAGGCTCGCTACGGCTTCGATTTCGACGCCGACGCCCTTGGGGAGGGCGGCGACTTCGACGGCGCTGCGGGCCGGCGGCTCGTCGTCGAAGTAGTCGGCGTAGGTCTCGTTCATCGCCTCGAAGTCGTCGATGTCGTCGAGGAAGACGGTGACTTTGAGGACGTCCGCCGACGTCGCACCGGCCTCGTCGAGGACGCCGTCGAGGTTGTAGAGGGCCTGTTCGGTCTGGGATTCGATGGATTCGTCCGCGAGCAGTTCCCCTTCGGTCGTCAGCGGGATCTGGCCGGCGGTGAACAGCAGCGAGCCGTTGCTGGTCGCCTGACTGTACGCGCCGACCGCAGCGGGTGCGTCGTCGGTTTCGATGATCCGTTTCATACGGTAGCACTCTATGCGGGTGGACTTAAAAGAAGGCGAAATCGGTTCCAGGCAGACTCGAGGGCGCGCGACGGACTGGCTCGCCCCAGTTTCGATTTCGATAACGATGGTAACAATCGAGTTGAATGACGCGACGATCACACGGCAGTCGTGCGAACAGGTGTGCGGTTATCTTCAGTGGCTACTACAATCGGCGGCGGGCTTATGCGACTCGATGGCTTTTTCGCCGTATGAGCGAGCGAGTAGGGGAAACCAACTGGACGTTCTGGGAGGGGGACGATACCGAAACCCACCGGCGGTGTCGGGCACTGATAACCGCGGTTGGCGACGGGATTGCGGTCGTAAACGCCGAGGGCGAACTGACGTTTGCAAACGAGCGCGCCGCGGAACTTCTCGGACGGCCGCTCGATGACCTCGCTGGACGCTCTGCCGACGGCGCTTACTGGGACTACGTCGACGACGCCGGAGACCCGCTTGAGACGGGTAAAACTCCGTTCGATCGCGTTATCGGTCGTGGCAGGTCGATCGCCGATCAGGTTGTCGGGCTTCGCCGTCCCTCCGGCGAGCGCGTGTGGCTGTCGGTCGACGGCGCGCCACAGCGGGACGAAACCGGCGATATCGACGGTGGCGTCTTCGTGTTCGAAGACGTGACCGAGCGACAGCAGGCCGAACGCGAACTCGAGGAGATCCTCGGTCGGGTGAGCGACGCCTTCTACGCGCTCGACGAGGAGTTTCGCTTCACGCACGTCAACGAGCGCGCCGAAGAGCTCCTCCAACGCTCCGAGCCGGAACTGCTCGGCAACTGTCTCTGGGACGTGTTTCCGTCCGCTGCGGAGATCGACGAGGTCTGGGACGCGTTCCAGACGGCGATGGACGAACAGGAGGCGACCAGCTACGAACTTTACTACGACACGCTCGAGTTCTGGGTCGAGGCGAATATCTACCCCTCCGAAACCGGCGTGTCGGTCTACTTTCGGGATGTCACCGAGCGCAAGGAGCGCGAGTCCGACCGCACCGAATTACTGCAGGACTTACGCGAGAGCGAGGAGCGACTCCGACTCGCACTCGAGGCCGGCGGCATGGGCACGTGGGAACTCGATCTACAGTCCGAGGAATCGCCGGTCAGGTCGCCACAGCACGACCGAATCTTCGGGTACGAGTCCCCGGTCGAAGACTGGGGGTTGGAACGCTTTCTCGATCACGTCCACCCGGACGACGGAGAGGAGGTGAAACGGCGGTTCGAAGCCGCAACGGAGACCGGAACGTGGGAGTTCGAGTGTCGAATCGTTCGAGCCGACGGCGAGAAACGGTGGATCGCAGCCCAGGGAGAGTTCCACTTCGACGACGGGGGAACACCGGTTCGGGCAGTGGGGGTCGTTCGGGACATCACCGAGCGCAAGGAGCGCGAACAGGCGCTCGAGGAGTCCGAGCGACGGTACCGGACGCTCGCGGAGTACTTCCCGAACGGTCTCGTCACGTTGTTCGATCACGATCTCGAGTACACGCTGGCGGCCGGGAAGGGGTTCGACCGGATCCCCGTTGATCCCCAGGATCTCGATGGGAAACCGTTTCACGAGGTCTGGCCCGACGACGCCGTTGCCGATCTCGAGCCGGTGTTTCAGTCGGCACTCGAGGGCGAGGAAGCCTCGGTGGAACTCGAGTATGCCGGCCGAGAGTGGGTTATCCACGCGGTGCCGATCACCGACGAACAGGGTGATATCTTCGCCGGAATGACGATGGCCCAGGACATCACCGAGCAAAAAGCGCACGAGCAGTACCTGGAGGAGGCAAAAGCGCAGCTCGAGGCGGCGACTGAGGCCGGTGCGATCGGGACCTGGGAGTGGCACATCCCCGACGATCAGTTCGTGACCGGCGAATCGTTCGCCGACACGTTCGATGTCGAGCCCGACGCCGCTCGGGAGGGTGTCCCGCTCGATCGGTTCCTATCGTCGATCCACGAGGACGACCGCGACCGGGTCGCCAGAGAGATCGAAGAGACGGTCGAACGCTGCGACGAGTGCGAACTCGAGTACCGCGTCTGGAACGCCGACGGCGAACTCCGGTGGGTCGTCGCCCGGGGCCACGTCGAGTGTGACGAGGATGGAAACGCCGTCAGATTCCCGGGCGCACTCACCGATATCACCGAACGCAAACGAGCGGAACTCGAACTCGAGAAACAATCGCGGCAACTCGAGACGCTGTTTCAGGTCTTACCCGTCGGTGCCGTGGTTGCGAACGCGGACGGTTCACTGCGCAGGGCGAACGAGACGGCGAAGAATATCTGGGGCGGTGACGTCTTCGATTCGGACTCCGTCGAGGAGTACGACAAGTTCTCGGCGACGTGGGCGGACTCCGGTGAGCCCGTCGGCCCCGAAGACTGGACGATGTCGCAGGTGCTTCAGGGCGAAGAGGTCAGGGAACCAAACATCTACGAGATCGAGGCCTTCGACGGTGAACACCGCATCATCATGGAGCACGGCAAACCGGTCCGAGACGAGCGCGGGAACGTGAGTCGTGCGGTAGTGACGCTGACCGACATCACCGACCGCCGGGCATATCAGCGACAGCTCGAGGAGTCGAACGACCGACTCGAGCAGTTCGCGTACGCCGCCTCCCACGATTTGCAGGAGCCGCTTCGGATGGTCACGAGCTATCTCCAGTTGCTCGAGCAGCGATACGGCGACGCCTTCGACGACGACGGCGAGGAGTTCCTCGCGTTCGCGATCGACGGGGCCGAGCGGATGCGCGAGATGATCGACGCGCTCCTCGAGTACTCGCGAGTCGACACGCAGGGTGATCCGTTCGAGCCGGTCGAGTTGGACGCCGTTCTCGAAGACGTCCGCGAGGACCTACAGATGCGGATCGAGGAAACCGACGCTGACATCACGACCGACGAACTCCCGCGTATCGATGGCGACGCGAGCCAGTTGCGTCAACTCTTCCAGAACCTCCTGCAAAACGCCATCGAGTACAGCGGCGACGAGCCACCGCGAATCGAGATCTCCGCCGAGCGAGACGGCAGAGACTGGATCCTCTCCGTTCGTGACGAGGGCGTCGGGATTGATCCGGACGATACCGAGCGGATTTTCGAGGTGTTCCAGCGGTTGCACAGCTACGAGGAGCACAACGGAACCGGCATCGGTCTCGCGCTCTGTCGACGCATCGTCGAACGCCACGGCGGGGAAATCTGGGTGGAGTCGACGCCCGAGGACGGAACGACGTTTTCGTTTACGCTACCGACCGCGTGATAGTGGAGACTTCGCTGGCTCCCTGTCGAGTGACGCAACCGCTCGAGTTAGGCCAAAATGTCGACCTCGTACCCCGCGTCTCGCAGCGCGGCGAGGAAGGCGTCGACGTGGTCGGGACCGCGCATCTCGAGTTCGATCTCGACTTCCGTATCGCTCATCTCGACGTCCCGGGAGGTGCGGTCGTGGTGGATGGCGTAAATGTTCGCGCGGTGAGCGGTGAAGATGTCGAGCAGGTCCTCGAGCGCGCCGGGACGATCCTTCAATACGGTTCGAATCTTCAGATACCGGCCGGTCTCGACGAGCCCGCGGACGACGACGTTGGTCAGCGTGTTGAGGTCGATGTTCCCGCCACAAAGCGTGGGGACGATGACCTCGTCCTCGTCGTAGTCGAACGCCTCGAAGAGCACCGCGGCCAGCGGCACCGCACCCGCGCCCTCGACGAGGGTCTTCGAGCGCTCGAGCAGGTAAACCAGCGCGACCGCGATCTCGGGGTCCGAGACGGTGACGACCTCGTCGACGTACTTCTGGATGTGCGGAAAGGTCCGCTCGCCGACGCTTCGGGTCGCGATCCCGTCCGCGATGGTGTCGACGCCGTCGAGGGCGATCCGCTCGCCTTTCTCGAGCGAGGCGGCGGCGCTCGAGGCCCCGTCGGCCTGCACCCCGATCACGCGCGTGTCGGGTTTCTGTTCTTTGATCGCGGTCGCGATACCGCTGATGAGGCCGCCGCCCCCGATCGGAACGACGACGGTCTCGACATCGGGGCAGTCCTCCAGAATTTCGAGCCCGATGGTGCCCTGGCCGGCCATGATGTCCTCGTCGTCGAAGGCGTGGACGTAGGTTCGATCCTCCTCGCGTTCGATCTCGTGGGCACGCTCGGCGGCTTCGTTGTAGTCTCGACCGGAGAGGACGATCTCCGCGCCGTAGTTTTTCGTCGCCTTGACCTTCGAAATGGGCGCGTGCTCGGGCATCACGATCTTCGAGTCGACGCCGGACCGCGTCGCCGCGAGCGCGACACCCTGGGCGTGGTTGCCCGCGCTCGCGGTGACGACGCCGGCGTCTTTCTGTGCCTCCGAGAGCGTCGCGATTCGGTTCGTCGCCCCGCGGATCTTGAACGCACCCGTTCGCTGGAAGTTCTCCAGTTTCAGCCGAATATCGGCTCCGGTCATCGACGAATAGGTGTGTGAGTGCTCGAGCGGAGTGTGTCTGGACGTTTCGCGGACGCGCTCGTGTGCCTCGAGAATATCTGAAAGTTCGAGCATACGCTCGACTACTCGGCGTGTGTTGTAAGACTGTCGGGGTCGGTCGGCCGGTCGAACCAGCCTCGCATCGATCCCGACACGAATGTGCTGCCGTACTGGCAACACGACAGGGAATACAGGGAATGCACGGCGTGTGACGTGCGAGTAAAGAAGAGAACGCAGTGCATATAAAGCTCATGGCTCCGCAGTGAAAGTAAAATCGCAAGAGGGAGCGGCGGAAACGGCAGTGTCAGACGTTCGTCTGCCGACCGTCATTCGTGATTTTGTACCACGGTATCTTCTCGCACAATATGGCGTCGAACGGCATCACCGAACGGGCGTTCGTCAGTCCACACGGCGTCGGCTGCGACGCCGAGTTTGTCCGGGTCGCCGACGTAGAGCTGGGTTGACCCGCTGTCCGCTCTCGGTACCGTAACCCGAACGTACAGCCCCCGATCGACGCCCTCGTACCGATCGAGTCGCTCGAGCGCGAGGTTGTCGACCGCGAGCAACTCACCGTCGGCGGTGCCACCCGGAAGCAAGGTCGGGTACGCGCCGTCGACGCGGTGGAACCCCTCGAGCGTCGCCGGGCCGAGGCTCTCGTACGTTCCGGGGCTGTCGCCGAGAAGTGACTCGACCTGCTCCGAATCGGTCAGCGTTCCGTAGACGAAAACCTGCACGACCGGACGTACGGGCTCTTCGCCCTTGTTCGTGGCGCTCGACACCGTACTCGGAAGCCGTTCGTCGGCCCGGAACTGTCGTCCGAACGGGCGGAGCCTTACGTTCAGCAAACTCGATATTGTTCGATCACTGACCACACAAAGCACTTATATGACTGCTCAAAAGCCGCTGCCATGAACCGCGAGTACGTGTTGGCTATCGCCGCGCTCGTGGTCGTAGTTGGAGCCCTCTCGACGCTCGCCCTCACCGGTGCAGTGTCCGATCCCGACGACTCCGAGACGGCCACAGACGTGGAAACCGATGGTGACGTATCGTTGGCAGAGATCACGATTAGTTCCGAGGACGTGACCGGCGGAACCGCCACGATCGCCGTCGACAGTCACCTCGAGCACCGGGGTGATCCGGTCGACAACGTCACCGTGGTCCATCGCGTGACCGACACGAACAGCGGACTCGTCGAGAACACGACCGAACGCGAGGTCGACGTGCTGGGCGAGGGCTCGAGTGACAGATCGGAAACCGTCGTCACGGATTCGGTCGCCGTCCCGCGAGAGAGTAGCTACGAGATCGAGACGTTCGTCTACCGGGACGGCGCGCGACTCGAGTCAGCCAGCCACTCGATCGAGGGCGTCGACGCGTTGACGCCCGCATACGCCGATACCGACGTCGAGTTCCACCGCTTTGGTGGCGGGAGCTTCGCGGACGTGCCCGCGATCGAGTACGCCATCGAGTCGACGACCGACGATCGGGCGACGCTCGAGGTCGCAAGCTACCTCACGAACACCGGTGACGACGCCGAGGACGACCTCGAACTCGAGGTGAAAGCCCGCCAGTCCGGCTCCGAGGTCGTCGCCGACTCCGCGACCGTCGATCTGTCGACGGTCGACCCCGGCGAGACCGCGTCGCCGACGGTCGATCTCGAGGTCCCAACGGAGTACGACTACTACCTCGACGCGGTGCTCTGGCGGGACGGCACCATTGTCGAAACCGACCGCGCCGTCGCCAACCTCGGCGAGGGATCGCTATCGGTCGACGAGACGGACGGCGAGGGCGGGCTCGAGGTAAGCGACTTCACCGGCGGCTCCGGCGTCGGAACGGACGACGCCGACGCCGCCGACGACGATCACGACGACGATCGCGACGGCGACGGAACGCCCGGCTTCGGCGCGGCGATCGCCGTTGCCGCACTGCTCGCGACGATCGCACTCGCACGGAGGTTCCAATGACTGATACACCAACGAAACCCGAAACGCAGCTCGAGACCGAGACCGAACAGGTGACCGACCAGCCTGACCAGTGGACGGATGCACGCACGCCGAGCCCCGACTCAGCAGCCGGGACCGACGCGGTGCTCGAATCGGATTCGGACCGAATTAAACGCTACCTCGCCTGGGGTGCACTCGGCGTCTGTTCGCTGCTCGCCGTCTTCGCGCTGATCCAGTTCTACGGCAGTGCCACCGATGCGATCGAACTCTGGGTCGATCCGAACTACCAGCCGCTGATGCACGCCGCGTTCAACCTCATCGTCCTGCTCGCTTCATTGATCGGCGTCTCGCTGCTGGTCACGGAGCTATCAGAGGGCTAATCATTCAGTGCGAAATCGGGCCGATTGCGGCGACAGTAGCTCTTATCCTACACGAACGCCGTGACAGTCTACGTTCCGTCGACGGTTGACAATCGACGGTTGACAATCGACGGTACGACCGGTGGCTGGGACGTCGAGTGCTAAAAACGAACCGAACGGCGACGCGTCGTTATCGGTCCTCGAGCGGGACGAACTCCTGATCCTCCGGCCCGGTGTACCGCGAGAGCGGGCGGATGAGTCGGTTATCCTCCTGGTACTCGAGGACGTGACCGACCCAGCCGCCGGCGCGGCTCATGGCGAAGATGGGCGTGTACATGTCGATCGGGATACCGAGCTGGTAGTAGACGGAGCCGGAGTAGAAGTCGACGTTCGGGGCGATCCCCTTCTCGGCGAGTCCCTGCTCCTCGGAAAGGTACTGCTCGATGGTCGTGGTGTAGTTGTACCACTTGTCGTCGCCTTCCTCGGCGAGTTCCTCGCTGCGCTCTTGCAGAATCTTGGCGCGTGGGTCCTTGACGTTGTAGACGCGGTGTCCGAAGCCGGGGATCCGCCGGCCTTCCTCGTTCGCTTGCTCGACCCACTCGCGGTGGTCGAGGTCGCTCTCGTCGATCTCGAAGAGGACTTCCATGACGTCCTGATTCGCACCACCGTGGAGTGGGCCAGAGAGGGCGCTCACGCCGCCGGTCACGGCGCTGTAGATGTCGGCCATCGTCGAGCCGATCACCATCGACGTGAACGTGGAGGCGTTCAGGCCGTGGTCCGCGTGCAAGATCAGCGCCTGATCGAAGGTTTCGGCGTGGGTGTCGCTCGGCTCCTCGCCGGTCAGCATGTAGAGGAAGTTCGCGGCGAGCCCCAGGTCAGGGTGGGGGTCGAGCGGCTCCTCGTCCAGCCGGTAGCGCTCGAACGCCGCGAGCGCGGTCGGGATCTTGGCCGTGATGCGACGACCCTTTCGGAGCGTGGCCTCGAGATCCTCGGGCTCGGCGTTGCCTTCGGGTTCGGAGGCCGAAAACATCGAAACCGCAGTCCGGAGTGCGGCCATCGGCTGCTCGTCGGCTGCCGCGAGGCGTTCCATGGTCTCGAGTACATCCTCGGAGACGTCGCGCTCCTCGTTGAGCGCCACGGTGAACTCCTCGAGCTCGTCCGCGTTCGGGAGGTGACCGTGCCAGAGGAGATAGACGACTTCCTCGTAGCTCGCTCCGCGGGCGAGATCCTCGATCGGGTACCCTCGATAGATCAGTCGACCTTCGTCACCGTCGATCGAGCTGAGTCCGGACTCTGCAACAAGGACTCCCTCCAGCCCTTTCTTGAGATCGTCAGCCATAGTGGAGGTTTCGCACCCTGATGGAAAAGTATTGTCGTTCGTCTGCTGTCGGGCCCGTTCGACGACTGTTTGTGCGTTTATTAGTGTTTGGAAGATTGCCAGTAGCGAATCGACAATCGGAAAGTCGACGTTCGTGACCGATACCGTTGGTTTTTGTTGATTATTCATTCGGAATGGCCACTCCGATTCTCGAGACTGCACACCCACTCTTATCGGAGACGGATCAAAGCCCGGCCCGTGGTCGTCCCGAACTACGCACGAGAAGCGGATCGATCCGCCACCAGGGGTGTGTGCCTCCGTGTTCGATCGGGGTGCGGTCCGATTCAGATTTCAGCCAGACGTTGTCTTCGCCGAACGTGCAGGGTTCGTCCCGTGATCGTCGGTTCTGTGATTTCGAATCGTACCGTATGAAGGGCGATGATTAGGGTTTCAACGACGAAACGATCATCAAATGGAGGCGGCTCACGACCGGTACGCCCCTGCCAATCAGCCCCGAAAATAAGCGTCGGTCATTCCTCGAGAAGCGCGTCGAGAAGCTTCGTCTGTGCGGCCGCCAGATGCTCGGTAAACGTCGACCGAGCGATATCGAGTTCCTCGGCGACGTCCGTCGCGTTTGCGCCCTTCGGATACTCGAAGTAGCCCAGTTTGTGGGCCGTCTCGAGGATCTCTCGCTGTCGTGTCGTGAGCAGGTCCCGATCGACGATGACCCGGTCCGACGAGTCGTCCTCGTGGTCTTGCGTGAGTTCCTCGACGAGGACGCCGTCGAACCGGGCGCGGAGACCGTCGACGATGTCGGCGATCTCTTCGAGATCGAGGGTTCGGAACGTCAACAGCAACGCCCCGTCATGGGCCCGGACCGACGAGATCGGTGTGCCGGTACGTTCGATGATCTCACACGCGCAGTCGGCGGTTGACTCGCGCTCGAATCGGTAGATCTCCTCTCGGTCGGTGGCCTGGACGGGCGTCATCTCGGCGGCCGTGCTCGCGTCGACCGTCTCCGCGGACGCGTCGGCGGCGACGCCGAACTCCTCGACAACCGTCCCGTCGATCGCGGCTCGAGAGCGCGTGACGCTCGTGATCGGATCGTCGGTGGCCGCCGAGACGTCCGCGATCGGACAGTCCGCGGGCTCCTGGACGACGACTGTTGCTCGGAATCCAGTCATGCGAACGATTTCCACCCCGCGCATAATAACCCGACACTGGAATTCCCGCCGGATGAAAACAGCGTCAACGAATCGTGCGATCCCACCGCGATGTTCGACTGGTCCTCGGTCGGTACCACTCCACGTACCGTCGAACTCGAGCCTCGGCAGTCTGGCCCGCGGCTCACGGAACGGAGAATCCGCAGAACCGAACGGCTCCGTTCAGGCCCGCTGGCCCAACTTCTCGCGGCTGATTCGGACGCCGGTCGGCGTGATGATCATCTGGTCGTCACCCTTCCGGACGATGTCGCCGTCGACCTCCTGGGCGACCTGTCGGAGTTCGTCGACGATGTGTTCGACCGTGCTGTCGTTGGTTCGCAGACGCGTGATATCCGCGATAACGATGTCGCCGTCGTAGACGGTATCTTTGATGTCGATGGCGTCGGCCTGACCGCTGACCTCGGCGATGTGTACCTGCATTGCTGCGTCGGCCGAATCCGCCGATACATCGTCGAGATCCAGTTCGACGTAATCCTCGGCCGCTCGGGAACCGCCGCCACCGAGAATTTTGCTCATAAGTCCCATTGGGGTAACCCACCGCCGCCGTCAGTATAGTTCTTACGTCAGACACAGTTTCCGGCAATCGGCGGTCCGTTGGGGCACGAAGGTGACATCCCCTTTAACATT
Organism: Natronorubrum tibetense GA33; assembly: GCF_000383975.1. Classification (NCBI taxonomy): domain Archaea; kingdom Methanobacteriati; phylum Methanobacteriota; class Halobacteria; order Halobacteriales; family Natrialbaceae; genus Natronorubrum; species Natronorubrum tibetense. The sequence goes on from NZ_KB913017.1 coordinate 2,629,215, forward strand.
ATACTCTGTTAATTATAACTGTGCTATACTTTAACGTATTTTTATATATTGGCCTGTACGAGATTGGTTGTGGTTTGAATTACCATGACAAAAGATAATATCTCACGTCGAACGATTTTACGAGGCGTCGGTACCGGTGTCGCAGGTACTGCGCTGGCAGGACAGGTAACAGCGGGAACCAGTGGATCCGACAGCTACATCGTCGGGATTGCGCCGGGCCGCGGCCTCGAGACGGTTCGCGAGGCGGCGGACTCGATCCGTCGCGAACTCGACTTCGGATCTATCGGGCAGGCGGTCGCCGGTCAGTTCTCCGAGACAGCACGCGAGGCGTTAGCGAACAATCCCAACGTCCGGTATATCGAGGAGAACGGGCTGATGCACGCGCTCGAGCAGGAGACGCCGTACGGAATCGAGCAGGTCGACGCGGACGTCGCTATCGACGACGGCGAGACGGGCGACGGCGTCAGCATCGCGATTCTCGATACGGGGATCGACGCCCAGCACGAGACGCTCGAGGAGAACCTCGGTGAGGGGTACGCGGCAGCGGACGCCGCGTGTACGACCGACTGCGACGGCGGTCCCTTCGGCGGCGGTGGCAACGATATCGACGAGTGTCTTGCTGAATGGGACGACGACAACGATCATGGCACACACGTCGCCGGCAGTGCCGGCGCGGCCGACAACGGTGTCGGTGTCCTCGGCGTCGCACCAGACGCAACCCTGCACGCTGTGAAGGTGTTGCAGTGTGACGGCGGCGGTTCGCTCGACGATATCGCGGCGGGGATCCAGTGGTCCGCCGATCAGGGCCACGACGTCCAGAACATGAGTCTCGGCTCGGACACCGACTCGGACGTCATCCGGGACGCGGTCCAGTACGCCGATTCTGAGGGCGTTGTCATGGTCGCCGCGGCCGGTAACGACGGCCCCTGTTCCGACTGCGTCGGCTATCCGGCCGCCTACGAGGAGGTCATCGCGGTCTCGGCGGCCGACGAGGACGACGCCCTCGCGGACTTCTCCTCGACCGGTCCCGAGGTCGATCTCGCGGCTCCCGGGGTCGACGTCAACTCGGCGGTCCCACGGGACGACTACGACGAGTTCTCTGGCACTTCGATGTCCTCGCCACACGTCGCGGGCGCGGCCGCGACGCTCATCGCCGCCGGTACCGCTCCCGGAGACGTTCGGGCGGAACTCGAGGCCGCAGCGGACGACATCGGTCTCGACGAGAACGAACAGGGCTCCGGGCGATTGAACGTCGCCAACGCGCTCGACCTCGAGGACGACGGCGACGACGATGGCGACGACGATGACGACGATGATGGTGGCGACGATGACGACGACGAGTCAACCGACAGCGAACCGGTTATCGACGAGTTCTCTGTCACCGAACGGACCAGCGGACCGTGGACCCGCGCCGACGTCGACTGGGCCGTCTCCGACGAGGACGGCACCCTCGAGTCCGTGACCAGCGAACTGCTCGACGGTGAAAGCGTCGTCGACAGCGAGACGACCGCAGTCAGCGGCTCGAGCGCGTCGGGTGAACACGAACTACGGACCCGCGACAGCGCTGACGCGGTTCGCCTGACGGTCACCGACGAGGCGGGCAACGAGATCAGCGACACACGGACGCTCTGAAGTCGGGACCACGCGACCGACCTCGACGACGACCTTTTTTACCCGCCGGATCGTCGCCCCGATCGAATGACGTTCAGCATCTGCGTCCGCGAGTCCTACACGAACGAGGACGGAGAAGACCACGACCGATTCGGCGTCGCCGTCACGACGCGCCTGCCCGGCGTCGGCACGCTCTGTCCGTTCGTCAGCGAACACGGTGCGATCGCGACCCAGAGCCTCGTCAACGTCGAACTCGGCGAACGCGGACTCGAGTACGTCGAGGACGGGCTGGCGGTCGACGACGCGCTCGAGGCCCTGCTCAACACTGACGACGGCGCGCCGCAGCGACAGCTCCACGGCGTCGATCGCGAGGGCACCTTCGCTTTCTCCGGGGAGGAGTGTGTCGACTGGTTCGGCCACCTCGAACGCGAGACGTTCACCGTTGCAGGAAACATGCTGACCGGGGAGGATGTTCTCGAAACCACCGCGGCGAACTACGAAGCCAACGCCGTCCACAAGACGACGGATCGGTCGACCGGCCCCGGTGCCGTGGTCGAAGACGCCGACACCGACCCCCTCTCGAAGCGGTTGATCGATGCGCTCGCCGCGGGCGACCGCGAGGGCGGCGACAAGCGCGAGGAGCTGGCGGTCCAGAGCGCGGCCGTGGTCGTCGACTCGACGGAATCCCACGAGTGGGAGCCGCCGTACACTGATCTGCGAGTCGACGCAACCGAGACGCCGATCGCGGACCTGCGCGAGACCTACGACCTCGCGATGGCCGGCTACGAGGACACCCTCGAGCGCTACAGCGACGTCTTCGAGGCGGATTCGCTGGCCGAAGCTGACGAGTGACGTGGGGTGCTCGAGTCGGGTATCAATACCGTGTTACCGAACGGATCAACGCCTGCCGACTTCGCCACGTGCGGTGGCGCGCGCTGTGTCACGGCGAGCGGCGAGCGAGACGTGACAGGGACTTCGTGTGAGGTCGTCGCGAGTAATACGAGCGACTGCGTGGAAGACGCGAAGCGTCTTCCTGTGGATGAGCGAGTGAGTAGAGCGAACGAGCGAATCGGCTGGGGAGGACGTGGAATTCATCGCCGCCAGCGAGAGCAGCCTACTTGCCCTCACAGTGCTCACTACGCGAACGGATCCAGTATATTGACTGTGTGAAAAAACAGTCTGACGACGCCAAGACGTCGTCTACACGCAACGACTAGCCGCTGAACTCGTAGAGATCGTCGCCGACGTGGTGCAGCGAATCGATGACCTTCCCCTCGCTTCCGACCATATCCGAGCCCTCGACGCGGGCGCGGCCGACAGCCAGCACCTTTCCGTGGGACTCCTCGGCGATGACGACCAGATCGTCGGGTTCGATATCGTCCGTGGCCTCCGTGATCCCCGGCCGCATCACGTCCGCGCCGTCGCTGACGAACGAGATCGCGCCGGAGTCGACCGTCACCAACTGCTTCTCGGGCTCGTAGACGTTTGCCCCACGAACCGTCAGAAACGGTTCGTCGTCGAAGTAGGCGACCTGTGGCTCGCCGTCGATGAGGACGACCTCCCAGTCGGTCTCTTCGAACTCGACGCGTTCGTAGGCGTCACCGTCGGGCGAGACGCCGAGTTGCTCCTCGAGCGTGGTCTCTACGTCCGAGACCGCGTCACTCCGGAGGTGGTGTCGGGACTTGACCTGCATACTCGCCCTTCCGCCCGTGTGCATTTAATAGGTTAGATTCTGCGTCACAGGTCGAGCGAGGGTCCGAGATACGCTCGAGCGGAGCGTCGATCGCCAGCGAAACGCCGATTTGCTGCGGAGCGTCGGTCTCGCGCGAACCCGAGTCCGCGCGCACCCGAGCCCTCACCGCGAGCGAATCGGGGCAGCGTATTCGTCGCCTCGAGTAGACACTCCCGTATGGTACGGACGCTCGGCGGCCCGGACACGGATCGAATGGAGGCGTTGAGCGACGGCGTGTTTGCCATCGTGCTCACGTTGTTGGTGTTGCAGTTCGAGGTGCCGGATGTTTCCGCCTCGGAGCTACCAGCGGCGGTAGCCGATCAGGAGACGCTGCTCGTCAGCTACCTCCTGAGTTTCGTCGTCGTCGGACTCTATTGGATCATCCACCACAATCTCTTTCGGTACATCGAGGCCCACGATCGGATCCTGCTGTGGCTGAACCTGCTGTTCCTGCTCTCGATCTCGTTTCTTCCGTACCCGACGGAGCTGATGGGCGTCTACGGAACGCAGTTCGCCTGGACGCTGTACGCGGTCAATTTCATCCTCGTCGGCCTGCTCCTCACCGCGGTCTGGACCTACGCGGCTCGAGCCGACTTTACAGCCGACGAGATCAGCGACGGAACCGCGCGTCTGATCACGATTCGAGGGCTGATCTCGCCGGCCGTCTTCGCCCTCTCGGTCGTCGTCGCCACCGTGAGCCTCTCGGTGGCGTACTTCGTCCCGATACTGATCGCGCCGGCCCAGATGGTCTGGAATCGGCACTATCAGGAGGTGACCGACTCCCGCCGGTCGTCGTGAAAGGGCAAACCACTATCCTCCCGGGGCTGGTAGCTCGCCAGAGCAAACTCGATGGCCACTGAGTACGTCTTTATCAGCGACCTCCATATGGGCGGCGACGAGCAGCTCACGACGCTCGATTTCGAGGCCGAACTCCTCGAGTTTCTCGCGGACCTCGAAGCGCGCGGCGGCGACGTCGAACTGATCATCAACGGCGACGCCTTCGGGCTGTGGGAGTACGCCGAAGTGACGGGGCCGGCGAAACTCGAGTGCGTGATCGAGGACCATCCGCGGGTGTTCGAGCAACTCCGTGCGACCGGCGCGGAGATCGACATCACGCTTATTCCGGGCAACCACGACTACGATCTCGCTTGCTACCCCGAACACGCCGATCGACTCGCGGCGTTCAACGTCGCGCTCGAGCCCGAAATCGCGATCACTCGCGAGGTAGATGTCGATGACGACACCGCGGACGAGAACCCGTTGATCTGGATCGAACACGGCCAGCAACACGACGCGAACAATCGGCTGCCCGACTGGGGCAACCCCGACGCGCTCCCGGTCGGCTACTTCATTGTCCAGCGGATCGTCGATACGGCCGGCCGCTACTCGGGACGGGCTAGCGGCGACTGGCTGCGCGATATCCAGTCGGTGGCCCCGATGGAGGAGACCCCGCGCTGGCTCCTCTCGAACTACTTGTACCGGGAGATGAGTCCGTACCTGCGAGCGATCGTCGTCCCGCTGCTGTTGTTCTTCAACATCACGCTCGTCTACCTCTTCGGGACCGTTCTCGAGGTCGCGGGGATTCTCCCGGCACGACTGTTCACCGACAATCCCGTCGTCCACGCGCTCGGCATCGCCGATATCGTCCTCGAGATCATCGTCACGATCAACCTCGTGATCATCGCCGTCCTCCTGTTGCTCGCGGTCCCGCTGTGGTTCTTCAGACGCGATCTCGGGCACACGCTCGAGCGCTTCGGCGTCGCGCTCTCGGGGATTCATGTCGGACAGGGCGACGAGCCGTTCCTGAACGCGGCCCGGGAAACGCTCGAGGCGAACCGCGACGTCTGCGTCTACGTCTACGGTCACACCCACCGCGCGTCGCTCACGCGGTGGGGCGACCGGGTCGTCGTTAACACTGGCACCTGGCTGAAGAAACTCCAGCACGTCGAGACGCGGTTCTCCCGGCTGCCGGGCGTCTACGTGCCCTCGTTCCGGCTGAACTACGTCCGAATATTCGCCGAGGGTGATCGGGTCGTCGTCGAGTACGAGGAGGTCGAGACCGACCAGCCGCGGGACCTCACCCGCTTCCAGCGACTGATCGCGCGTCGTCCGCCGCCGAAAGAACCGATTCCCGCGCGAACGGTGATCGATCCGGACGGGTCTCTCGAGGTTCCCGACGCTGACGCCGCTCTCGAGGACGGGGGCGAGCGAAAACCGGCGTCCAACGGTGGCGACAGCGATTTGGGCACGGTCGACGGCGATCGATCCGGACGGAACGGGCGACAACCGTGATTCACTGTGGCCAATCTACCGTAACCGGCGGGGAAACGTGCGACGAGAGCGACTTGCCAAACCGATCGAGAACCGATCCGCTGGAGAACTTCCGCTTCGAGGATTGATCGATCACCCGGACAGTCCGGCCACCGAGATCGTGTGAGAATTGCTAAGTAATAGCACGATATTGGAAGACATATGTGGCCCTCCCGGACCCACACTGAGACGGTGACGTGTCTCGCCTGCGGCGAGCAGGTGCCCCGGTCGAAGGCGCGCGAATACGACAAACACGGCGATCGCTGGGACCGCGACGACAAGTCGTTCGAACACCTCTGCAAATCCTGTCACGACGACCTCTGTCACTATCCGCGGGACGAACTCGAGGCGTTGTTGATCGAACTCGAAGCGGGCGAAGCGACACGGGAGCGTTTTCTCTCGAGCTACCTCGAGACCGTCGAGGAGCGATACGGAACGCTCGAGGAGGAGTCCTGACGCGAGGATCCGTCTCTAAGACGGGTGGGGTCAGTCGAGCCCTGTCGCGGGCCTCGGAACGAAGCGACTCCGCTATCCCGCCCGCAGTCGAGCAGATCGAGGGTTCTCGAGGGGACTCTCCTCACGCGTCGTCGACGGCGGTCGGGTCCCGAGTTGCAGTTGGCGGTCGGGACGTGCCCGCAGTGTCGAACTCGAATCGAGCGCCCCCGTCGGCGCTCTCTGTAATCCGAATCGTCCAGCCGTGGCCCTCAGCGATCTCGTCGACGATCGCGAGCCCGAACCCGGTTCCGGACGGCGACGACGTTTCGCCGTACTCGAGGACACGCTTGCGCTCGTCGGCTGGAATGCCCGGCCCGTCGTCTTCGACGAAGAACCCGTTAGGAGTGGTGCCGACCCTGACGTGGACGGTCTCGTCACCGTGCTCAACGGCGTCCTCGGGAGTTTGCGACCGAGGGCTCGTTGAGCCGTGCTCAACGGCGTTCCGAAACAGGTTCTCGAGCAGGCGCACCAGTCGGTCCTCGTCGGCGACGATCGACCGATCGCTCGCGACCGATCGGGTCGCCCCGTCGGTGTCGACGTTCGCCCAGGCACGATCGACGACGCGGGGGAGGTCGACCAGCTCGGTGTCGTCGATCGGTTGCCCCTCTCGAGCCAGGCGTAACATGTCCTCGATGATCGCCGCCATTCGGCCGTGAGCGAGTTCGATGTCCTCGTGATACGCACAGTCGACGTCGTCGCTGGCCGCTTCGAGGTAGCCCTGGGCGACGTTCAGCGGATTGCGCAGGTCGTGGCTGACGACATCCGCGAACCGTTCGAGTTGCTCGTTCGAGCGACGGATCTCGCGTTCGCGTTGCTTGCGGTCGGTGATATCCCGCGTGTTCAGGACGACACCCTCGACGAACGGATCCTCGAGTAAGTTGCTGCCGATCGTCTCGACGTCTCGCCACTCACCGTCGGCGGTCCGGAGGCGATACTCCGCCCGATCGACGGCAATCTCAGCGTCGAGTCCGCTCCGAAACTGCTCGAGAAGCGCCGCTCGGTCGTCGGGATGTACCAGTTCGAACGCGGATCGTCCCTCCAGTTCGGAGGGTGTGAATCCCAGGACGGTCGTACACGAGGGACTCTGGTAGCGAATGATCCCGTCCTCGTCGACCATCGTGATGAGGTCGGAGGCGTTCTCGATAAACGACTGGTAGCGCTGTTCGACGGCGTGTTGCTCGGTAACGTCGCGAAGGAGGAGCAGTCGAATCTCGTCGGCGCTCGAGAGCTGCTGAACCTGAACGTCGAAGAAACGACGGCCGTCGTCGCCGTCGACGATGATTTCGGTCTGATGAGTCGACGCCCCGTCGCGAACGATCGGAGCGATATCGGGGAAAATCGCGGTCACGTCCCGACCGACGAACGAGTCGGTCCCGCGCATACCCCGAACGGCCGCGTTGGCGTCTCGGATACGGTCCGTGTCGTCGATCACGAGAAAGCCGTCGCGCATATCTTCGACGATTGCAGTGCGGGCGACGGGAGCGATATCCAGCAGGTGATGGCGATAGATGGCGACGGCGAACACGATGCCGGAGACGGTGAACGCGACGGGCGTCAGATCGAGGTTCCCCATCGGACCCAAATCGAGCGCCCATACGATATTGGGGACGAAGGGAACGAGAATCGCGATCAGGACGGCGACGGACTGCAGGCGGTAGACGCGGTGTGATTCGTACACCGTTTTGAGCAAGAATCCCGCGGCGACGACGACGAGCCCGTACATGAACAGGAGGGTGACGGTCGCCGCTAGCCCCAGGGTTCGATCGAGAACGACGATGCCGTCGACGACGGTGGTGTCGAGTGGTCGTTCGTACAGGTTCCGGTACTGAGTCGCGTGTAGGACGAATCCCGCGACGGGGACGACAGTCACCGCGAGGAGCGTCCGCCGGGTGAGCCACCGTTCGTGATCCGAGTACGCGACGGCGAAGGCGAACAGCGAGACCACGACCAGAATAGAGGCGACGAAGGCGATGCTCAACCAGAACCGTTTCGCTGGCAGGTCGACGCTCAGTATCTGCAGCGCGTACGCACCCGACCAGATCGCACAGCCGGCGTTCAGGCCGACGAACGCGCTGACGCTCGGGTCGTCCATCGCGTCCGATCGGACCACGACGGTGTAGATGGCCAACGCCGCCGAGACCACCATCGCCAGGAGGAGAACGCCGATGTAGGGAACGAGTTGCGTCGTGTACTGCCAGGCCATAGCCGAATTAGTCGTCTATTAGCCTCGGCCCGTATACCGGTTCTGGCTGGGCAATATGTTCGAATTTGATAGGTTCCTGTGATCGTTTCGGCGATCGAACGACTCTTCGACGACGTTCTCATCCCGACACGACTTTCACCCTTTCGTCCGTACGCCACCGTATGAGTGACGACGCACAGGCCGAAGCCGGCACGGCCGAAGGGCAGGGCCCCGTCGAGATTAGCGAAGACCTGGCACGCCACCTCGAGAACAAACGCGAGGACCTCTTCGAGAAGTTCGAGATCCCCGACGGCTTCCCGCCCGAGGTTCTCGAGGAAGCCAAAGAACGGACCGACGGCGTCGAAGCCGAGATTCAAGACGAGATCGACGACCGAAAAGACCTCCGTGAGTTAACGACCTGGACGACCGATCCCATCGACGCCCAGGACTTCGACGACGCCATCTCGATCGAAGAGCGCGAGGACGAGTACGTCCTCTGGGTTCACATCGCCGACGTCACCCACTACGTCAACCCCGACACCGCGATGTGGGACTCGGCCGTCGAGCGGGCCAACACGGTCTATCTCCCCGGCTACACGATCCACATGCTGCCGCCGGTGCTGGCCGAGACGGTCTGTTCACTGGTTCCCAACGAGGATCGACTGGCCCACACCGTCGAGATGCACCTCGACAAGGAGACGCTCTCCTACGATAACATCGAGATCTACAAGTCCGTCATCGAATCGGACGAGCGCCTGACCTACTCGCAGGCAGAGAACCGACTCGAGGATCCCGACGCGCCGCTGCACGAGGAGAACAAACTGGTCCACCAGGTCGCCGACCGGATGCACGAAATCCGCAAGGAGGACGGCTCGCTCGTCCTGAACCCCGCCCGCGACCGCGCCCACACGATCATCGAGGAGTGCATGCTAAAGGCCAACAAGGCCGTCACGCACGAACTCATGTGGAATCGCGGCGTCTCCGCGATGTACCGGGTCCACCCACAGCCCAGCCCCGACGAGTGGTCCGAGGCCCTCCGGGAGATTCAGGACCTGGACGGCGTCTCGATCCCCGGCAGCACGTGGGACGACCCCCGTAAAGCCGTCAACGCGACGCTCGAGGAAGCGCCGGCCCGCCAGCTCGACAAGATCCAGTGGGCGGTTATGAAGGTCATGCCGCGCGCGAAGTACATGGATGACCCGTTCGGCGGTCACCACGCGCTGAACTTCGAGATTTACGGCCACTTCACGAGTCCCATTCGCCGCCTCTCGGACCTGATCAACCACTGGATCGTCTATCAGAACGACGTTCCGGTGAACCTCGTCAAACTCTGTGATCGCGCCAGCGACAAACAGAAAGACGCCGAACAGTGCGAACGGGAGTACAAGAACTTCCTGCAGGAGGTCGGTCTCGACCCGATGGCGGTCAACAACCGCGGGATCGAAGTCGTCGACGACGAAGCAGCCGAGAAGACACTGTAAGAACACTCGACAGTAGATTGCCACTTCAGAGCGATTTTTCGTAGACGTACTCCTCGAGTCCCGCCGCCAGACCGGTCTCGCGGGTTCCGACGCGCTCGAACCCTCGAGACTCGTAGAACGAGACCCCGATTTCGTTGTCCGCGAGCACGGCCAGACGAATCCGGTCGAACGAGGACTCGAGGTCGGCCTCGAGTCGCTCGAGCAGTCTGGTACCCGCGCCGGAGCCCCAGCGCTCGGGGCGGACGTAGAGCCGTACCAGATAGGCGACGCTTGAGTCCTCCGGCCACGGGACGGCGTGGACAAAGCCCAGACAGTCGCGCTCGAAGTCGGAGTCGGTCTCCGACTCGTACTCTGTCGGGGTCGGTTCGACGACGAAGAAGGCGGCGTCGTCGCGGTCGGTGGCGTCGCTAATCGACGACTCGAGGTCGCCGATCGCGTACCAGTCGTCGACGACGTCGTCGACCGTCTCCGCGCCGATAAGCTCGTCGTAGGCGGCGTGCCAACTCTCGCGGGCCGTCTCGTGGACGGCCCAGACATCGTCGGTGGTCGCCTGACGAACGACTCGAGTCACGTGTACAACTATCACGCCGAGGGGGAAAAGTACGCGGCCAGCCGGTGATTGGTTGTACGGCTTCTGATATTTATTCCGAGTGTTTCTCGAAACTGTGATGCTGAAGGGATAAGGACGTGTAGATTACGAAAGCAGTTCTCGATAGCGTAGGTCTGTATACTGAAACATCCTCGGGATATCGAACGCAGATCGTGGTCAGTGATAGCCGACAATTCGCACTCACAAACGGAATACTGGCCACAAAGCATGATAGAGGTCCGGTATGGGGCGATTCGGTTGGGTGAGTATCGGGACCCCCTCGCGAATCACTCGATCTCGATGTGGTGTCCGTCGTCTTCGTGGTCGCCCTCGACCGGGAGGTCGACCTCGAGGACGCCGTTGTGGTAGCTCGCCGCGATCTCGTCGGCGATGATCGCGCTGGAGATGGGAACCCGTCGACCGACCCGTCGCGAACGGACGGATCGGTAGGAGTCGGAGCCATCCTCGACGTTGGTATGTGCCTGAATCGACAGCACGCCGTCGTCGAAGGTCAGGTCGATGTCGTCCTTCTCGAAGCCCGGGAGGTCCATCACGTAGACGTAGCCGTCATCCGTTTCCTCGAGCGTCGCTCCCGCCTCGGTGTCGAAAGCGGAGTTGGCGGCCCACTCGCCGCCGACTACGGGTCGATCGGCGGACTCGAGTGCGGGCCGCTCGTCGGTCTCGAGTCCGGAACTGAATCCGGGTGCCTGAAACTCACGCATCCAGGTCGAACGAAGTTGGTCGAAGCTGCGATTCATCTCGCGGAACAGGCGGTCCATATCGTCGAAGGATCTCATGGATGATCGGCACAGTATAGGTCACGTTTAATAATAACGTTTCCTAGACGGCGGGTAGCACGTGTCTCGGCCCCAGAATCGGCCGCACCGAGTAGCGTTTCAGAGATCGGGTGACACGATACTGTTTCAAAACACAGCTACAACCGGCGTGCAAGCGGCGTGAAACGGCACACCGGGAAACAGGTGACGTTACCGCGACAGCGCCGTTCCGCCGTCCTTGACGACGGCGTCGACCTCGTCCTTGGAGAGGAGCGCCACGTCGCCGGGGATCGTCCGCTTGATCGCCGCCGTCGCCGCCGCGTATTCGAGCGCCGTGGGGACGTCCTCGCCGTGCAGGCGGCGGGCGATGAACGCGCCGGTGAAGGCGTCGCCGGTACCGATCGGGGAGACGGTCTCGGTCTCGTAGGCCTCCTGGTCGTGGACCACGCTATCGTGCCAGCCGATCGCCCCCTCCGAGCCGCGGGTGACGATGACGGTGGTGAAGTCGTACTGTGAACCGAGTTTGTGCGCGAGTTGGCGCGGGTCGCCCTCGAAGCCGAGGACGGTCCGGGCGTCGCGGGCGGCGATGACGAGGACGTCGATCCCGGGGAACAGGCGCGTCAGCGTCTCTCGAGCATCATCGGGCGACCAGAGCTTGTTTCGGTAGTTGAAGTCGAAGGCGGTGGTCGTCCCGCCCTGTCGGGCCGCCTTGAGCATGTTTGCTGTCGTCTCGCGCAGCGTCGAGGAGAGCGCGGGCGTGATTCCCGTCGTAAAGAAGACGCGGGCGTTCTGAATTCGCTCGATGTCGAACTCTCGAGCTTCCGCCGTCGAGATGGCGGTGTTCTCGCGGTCGTAGATCACGTTCGTCCCGCGGGGCTCGCCCGCCTGCTCGAGGTAGTACGTTCCCTGTCGGCCGCGGTGGCTCCAGACGACGTCGGTTTCGATCCCGTGCCGACGGATCTCGCCGACGACGCGCCGGCCCAGCGGCGTCTCCGGAACTTTCGACAGCCAGGTCGCCGTCGCGCCCAGTCGATCCGCCGCGATGGCGACGTTACTCTCCGCACCGCCCGCGTGAACCTCGAACTCGGTCGCGCTCTCGAGTCGCTCGCTGTCCGGCGGCGACAGTCGGAGCATCGTCTCGCCGAAGGTAACGATATCGCTCACGGCTCGGCCCCCCAGACCGGACCACGTCTGTGTTCGTCGACCATGCGGGGACCAACGGACGGCGCTGTCATAAGTTGTGGCGTTCTGTTGGACGCCTGTTACGCTGACGGCGAGCGTCGTCGCCGACCGCTATAGATCGACGGGAGACTCGACCGAGACGAGGGCTGTTTCGCCGTCCACAGTCTCTGTAACCTGTTCCACGTCGACCGTCGCACCGAACTCGGCGAGCAACTCACAGCTCGAGACGACGTGCCCGGTCGCTTCCGGAACCCGAACGCGGCCGCCCTCGAGGGCAAGGTAGACGAGCAGCTGGTCGGCCAGGTGGCGGTCGACCGGAGCCGGGCGAGGACCTCCTTCTTCGAGGAACCGATTCAGGGCATCCGCTGCATCCTCGCCGACGCGTTCGGCCGGCTTGCCTCGTTCGCCGAGCGCGGCGAAACCGGCGACGCCCGTTCCGTGATCGAGTCGGAGCACGATGGCCGTGCCGGGAGACGGGCTCGCGACCGTCGTCTCCCGGCGCTCGAGGACCTCGAGTCCGAACTCGTCGAGCGCCAGCCGCTCGAGCGCGCCTTCGGCCTGCCGGAACGCCACGTTGCGATCCGCGAGCGACGCCGACTCGGTCGAGTAGAGCCGGACGCCCTCGAGGTCCCCGCGTTCGGTGAGGTCGACCGGCTCGAGGGTCGAGGGGGCGAGCTGTAGCGTCACCTGCCCGCCGCCGTCGGGATAAAACCCGCGGCGATCGACCTCGTAGTCCGCGGTCAGTCCGAGTTGCCCCAAGAGCGGGAGCTTGACGTATCGGGAGTAATCCAGCGGCGGCGAGAACGGCACGTCGGTGCCGCCCGTGACCGTCACCGAGAGCTGGGAGTCGAGCACCGTCGCGAGCGGTAGCAGGCTGTCGAACAGCAGTATCGCGCTCCCCGCCGTGCCGATATCGATGTCGTACTCGCCGCCCGGGAGGCGGCCCGGTCCCCGACCGCGCCAGTCGGTGGCCCCGTCGGTCGACTCGAGACCGGGATCGAACGAGACGGTCTCCGCGCCGAGTTCTGCCCCCGAGATGTCGGCATCGCAGAGCTCGCCCATCGTCTCGAGGACCGCCAGGTGCTGATGGCGGAGTCCGGGCGTCGATCGGTCGCCGCGAACGTTGTCGATGCGGATAGGCTTGTTTGTGAGCACGGACAGGGTGAGCGCGGTCCGGACGAATTGTCCGCCAGCGTTCGCACCGTCGAGTTCGCGTACAGTGGGCATGAGAGGGAGTTCGGCCTCGAGTCTCCTACCGATGACGATGGCGGCCGATCTGCTCCACGTCGAGTCAACGGCCCTAACGTGCCGCTTTCTGAACCTTTTCGGTGCTGCGTGATAGGATATCGACGAATGCGAGTCTGGGCAGACCCCCTCAAACGACGGTGGCTCCTCTGGGCGACGCTCGGGGTCGTCTTCCTGCTCGTCAATGTCAATCGACTCTCGTCGGCGGTGCTCGCGGAGGACCTCATGCGCGCGTTCGAAACGACGGGCGCACAGCTGGGGACGCTCCACGCCGTCTTTTTCTGGGTATACGCGTGCATGCAGATTCCGACGGGGATCCTCGCGGATCGTGTCGGGCCCCGACGGACGGCGACGGCCGGTGCGGCGGTGATGAACGTCGGCGCAATCTGGTTTGCGCTGACGGACAGCTACCTCGCCGCGCTCGGGGCTCGCGGATTGGTCGGTCTCGGCGGGAGCGTCGTCTTCGTCTGCATTCTGCGATTCTGTGCGAACTGGTACCGCGCCGACGAGTTCGCGACGATGAGCGGCCTCACATTCGCCGTCTCCGGGATCGGCGGCGTCCTCGCGACCACGCCGCTCGCTATCGCCGTCGACAGCGTCGGCTGGCGAACGGCCGTCGGCGGACTGGGCGTCCTCGGACTCGTCTTCACTGTCGTCGTCTTCGCCGTCGTCCGCGACACGCCGAGCCGGGCCGGTTTCGAGCCGCTCGAGGGCGTTCCCGGCCAACCTACGCTGACGAACGCCGAACTCAGACATCACTTGTCGAACGTCCTCCGAGACCCCCTGATCTGGGTCGTCGGCGTCATGCTCTTTTGTGCGAGCGGCGTGAACCTCACCCTTTTCGGGCTCTGGGGTGTCCCCTACGTCGTGCAGGTGTACGACGTCTCGGTCACGTACGCCTCCGTCCTCACCCTGCTCGGCGGCATCGGCGTGATGGTCGGGCCGCCGGCGATCGGCTGGCTCTCGGATCGACTCGAGCGACGGGGCGAGTTGATGGTCGCCGGCGGGGCGTTGTTCGTCGCCAGTCTGGGACTGATCGCCGTCCTCGGCGACCCGCCGCTTTATGTCGTCGGAATCGTCTTTTTCCTGAGTGGCGTCCTGTTGGGCTCGTTCCTGCTCGGCTATGCGGTCGTCAAGGATCGACACCCCGACAGCGCAAGCGGTATCTCGACGGGGACGGTCAACGGGGCGGGCTTCTTCGGCGCGGCGGTCCTTCCGACAGTGATGGGCTGGGCGTTAGACGACTACTGGGCGGGCGACCTCGTCGGCGGCACCCGCGTCTACACCGAGACGGGCTACCGGATCGCGTTCGGCATCGCTACGCTCGCCGGTGTGATCGCCCTCTGTTGTGCGATCTGGCTCTATCGCCACGAGCAGCGGAACCGTCGGCGAAGTAAGGGAAACCACTCGGTAGAATAGCGGCCGGCTCAGTCGCTTCGGACCGTTTCGTCGTCCATTCTGGAAAACAGGTACCAGAAGCTCAGCAGGATCAGGAAGAAGATGGCACCGATCGCCACCCGTAGCCCGACCTCCGCTATGCCCGTGGCTTCGGCGTGGACCAGCGCGGCGGCCCAGCCGCCACCGACGACCGCGAAGCCGGTCGCGACCACGAGCATGATCAGTAAGCGATCGACGGGAACGTTGATATTCACATCGCCTGCTCCGTTCGAGACGGGTGTAAGCGCACGGCTTGTATTGGCCAGACGCGCCGCTCAGGCACTCTATGGCGGAATACCCGGTTCCTACTCGCGTTCGAACGGATCGGCTCAGCCCTGATGGCCCGGATAATCCCGTTCGAACCGATCCTCGATCTCCCGTGCGTCGAACTGCACGATCACCGGCCGTCCGTGTGGGCAGGCGTAGGGATTCTCGCAGTCGTCTAACGCCGCGAGCAGGTCCACAACCGAGCCCTCCGTTAGCGAGGTGTTCCCCGTGATCGAGGGATAGCAGGCCAGATCGCCGAGGAACTCGTCGGCCAGCGCGTCGATCGTTTCCGCGCCCGACTCGCGGTCGCCCTCGAGAAACGACGCCAACACGTCCCGAACCCGTTCGGGCTCGAGCGTCTCCTCTAACACCGCCGGGACGGTCGTCACGGCCACCGTCCGGTCGTCGGTCCGGTCGGCGTAGAACCCCAGTCGCGAGAGCGCCTCACGGTAGCTCTCGAAGGCTTCGGCCTCGACGGCGGTCAACTCGAGTTCGACGGGCGACGCGAGTGCCTGGGCAGCGGGGTCGTCCGCGAACGCCCGTTGCAGGCGTTCGTAGTTGACCCGCTCGTCGGCGGCGTGCTGGTCGATCAGGGCGAGTCCGTCCTCCGTCTCGCAGACGAGGTAGGTGTCGTCGAGTTGGCCGAGGACGCGCAGCGTGGGCAGCGAGTCGAACTCGGTTTCGTCACCGGTCGCGGGCTCGCCGGTGAGCGTGCGCTGTTCGGTCGCGGCGGCGAACTTGCGCGCCGGGTCGGGGTCCGGACTCGAGGTTCGGGTTGCCGTAGACGTCTCGGTAGACGCCGCCCCGGCCGAATCAGCCGTCGCCTCTGACTCGCCTTCCGTCGAGCCAGTTTCCGAGAGAGTGTTGCTCTGATCGGTCGTCGACGAACGGGGCGCGGGTTCGGCACTCGAGTTGCCAGCGACAGCCGACGCACTCGAAGGAGACGTCGAACCTGCGCCTGCAGAATCCCCAGCGGAAGACGACGCGGAGGATCTAGGGCCAGCGGCCGTTGGTTCGGCAGACGTGGCGTCCGTCGCGCCGTCGGCAGCCGAACCGTCGGCTGATGGAGCAGTGGCCGACACCCCTTCGCCAGCCACCCCGTCCGCGGACGACGCGGACTCACTGTCGGCCTCCGCAGCGGAACCGGTCTCGCTCGCCGTCCGCTTGGTCGTCTCCGCCGAGCCGGGATCGACTCGCGCCTCCGCAGGGGCGGACCGACCCCGCGGGGCGTGCGATCGGAGCAGTCCGTGCTCGAGCAGGGCTGACTCCACGGCGGCGTCGACCTGCCGACGGACCGCGTCATCGTCGTCGAAGCGGACCTCCCGCTTTCGGGGGTGGACGTTCACGTCGACGGCGTCGCCGGGCACCTCGAGGAAGAGCGTGACGAATGGATACCGGTCGCCGCCGAGCTGGGTGCCGTAGGCCCCCATGATCCCCTCGCGGATGGCGTCGGCGGTGACCGCCCGGCCGTTGACATAGGTGGCGAGATACTCGCGACTCGAGCGGTTGGTCTCGGGGTGGGAGACGAGTCCGTTGACGGACTCGAGCGGGCCGGGCGGGAGTTCATCCCCGTCGGCCTCGAGAGAAATCATCGCCGAGGCGACTTCGCGGCCGTAGACGGCCATCACGGCGGCCTGCAGGTCGCCCTGGCCCGTCGTCGCGAACACCTCGCGACCGTCGTGGGTCAGCGAGACGGCGACGTCCGGGTTGGCGAGGGCGTAGCGCGTAACGATACGGTTGACGTGGGCGAACTCCGTCGCCGTGGTCTTCAGGAACTTCCGGCGTGCGGGCGTATTGTAGAAGAGGTCGTCGACCTCGACGATCGTTCCTGCCGGGCAACCGGTCGGCTCGACGGTCGTCACCTCGCCACCCTCGTAGACGAGTTCCGTCCCTGCGTCGCCGGCTGCGTCTCCGTCTCGCGGGCGCGACTTGATCGTCACTCGCGAGACGGAGCCGATCGTGTGCAGCGCCTCGCCCCGGAAGCCGAGAGTGGCGACGCCGGACTCTAAGTCCTCGAGGCCGTCGATCTTGCTCGTCGTATGTTCGCGGACGGCCGCGCGGACGTCGGCCTCGCGCATTCCGCGACCGTCGTCGGCG